>JBGSUA010000063.1:0-67159 GCA_041753575.1 Desulfatiglandaceae bacterium | reverse complement strand
CCAGACATAGCCTTCCCCTGTTTGCAGGGCTTCCACTGCCGATGGACTCCATGAAAGAGCCGGAGCAGGGATATCCACCCTGAGGATAGGCTCACTCCTTTCCGCAGTCTCCTGATATGTTCCCACATTATCTATGGCCTTGTAGACCTCAAGCCTGTATCCAACTGCCCCTTCAACAGATGACCAGCTAAAGGCTGGAGAGGTTGAGCCAATAACCGCCTCCCCTCCATCCACTGCTGGAGACACACCCATCGGACCGGATGCAATGGAATAAGCCACGGAAGAACAGACACCAACAAGCAACAGGCACATAATGATTCCACGTTTCATAGCGTTTCCTCCCCTATGGTAATCTTATGGTTGAAGGCAACATTTTCTAACAGGCTGCTGAAAAATGTCCAGATGTTTCGTTTCGCTCATTCCTTGCCACTGCCGCTCATTTCCATCCTCATTCCAAGGGATTTAGCAGGCCTTGCATCCGGACATTTCTCCTCACCCTGTCAATAGCCGTTTTTTCAACTGGTTGTTAAGGCGGACTGCTGGATTTGTGCAAAGCCCGTATAAGGATGATATCATATCGCCAGCCGATTAGAGCAATATCCTCTTCCGGGGCTTATGCCCTGTCCCTATCGCTAAGGCAAAGGGTAAAAAGCCAAAAGCTAATCTGTTCTTGCGAGGCGAAGCCCGAGGAGGATGTAGCGGCCCCCGGGTGTGGTGCTGTCGCGAACGGCCGAGCGGAATATCCAAGCGTAGGCGTCCCAGCTACCGCCCCGCACAACAAGTTCGACCCTGAAAAAGGACCTATTCTCCGATGTGAGGATACTCTCCCTCTATTTCCAGCAGGAAGAAGTCAATTAACCAGGAAATCATCTTTATGTCGTAGCTGTCGTCAGTCATGCCATATTGCTCATTATCCCGGTTTACGACCGCCTCAACCATCTTCCAATTCTTACCATCCTTTACGAAATTAACGATGTAGATACATTAGCCTCTCCAACTGCGATGGCAGAAAAGCTTATTGTCCTTCCAGTAGATGAACCAATGGTCCCCAATGTGGCCAAGCTTGGTGCCCTTACGGATACGGGTCATATCTTGCTGGGAAAAAACCCTGTCTAAGGCTACAGTGGTGGAACTAGAGGGCATTTCTATTGTTTTCCAGGACGATGGTTTTGCTGTTTTCAATTCGTTATCGCCTACGTTAAGTCCTACTGCGAGTTCTTTCCCTTATGTCTCCACTCCCACGGTGGTATCGGCTTAGAATGGGACGTTAGCCGTCTTCATGCCTATGGTCACAACAGCTACCGTCCTCCTATATCGGTCTGTATCCATGGGCTTGATCTCAACGATCTTCCCAAAAACCAGCTCTGAGAGCGTCTGCTTCGCCCTATTTCCGAATTCCTGTCCCTTGTCAGGAGCATCTCTATGCCATAGAGCCGTATCGTCTCTCCACGGCCATCGTGGAGGACCACGGTAGTGTCTCCATCTTTCACCCCGACAACCTTCCCTGACCATGCTGGGGCCTCTACTGCTGTCGCTGTGGTCACAGAAAGGGCACTTATAAGGGACAAGGCCAGCCAGAACCTAGGAACAGCCCTTTTGATCTTGAAAACAGTAGCTATCACTCTCTGGGTTCCGTCGCCGTGCCTCTTGGCCAGGGTGCCTACATGCAGTATAGGTTGATCCATCCCCGGATGATCTCGTCATCACGCGGCGCCAGGTCTATGAACTTTACTCCTATGCCCTCATCGGTTATCCTCATGATCTCATCCTTCACTGTGACTGACTCATTTTCAAGAGGCGGCTTCATCTTGATAGTAATCGCGCAAAGGATCATGAAGCTGTATGGGTCAATGCATCTGATGAATAACCCGTTGGATCTGAGGTTTGATGCCACGAATTGTCCCTACCTTCCGACAACGGAAACGGTATATTCAAGGTCTATCCTCGGGGCGTCACGCCTTTCTTGGATGTCTTCCATGTATGGCCTCAAAGGTGTGAAATCCACGGGTCAACCAAGAAAATGGCTGACACCGTTGGAGTCGCCCTTTACCGAACGATATGCAAGGCGACATAGGGAACCAGGTTGAAGAGAAAGATGCCGACTTTGTATATCGCCATTCCCCCATAATGGATGGCGTCAAATTGCTCAAGTGTCAAACTAAACCATCGCCCGTGGAGCCGATAGATCCATTCATGGGCAAACCTGAAGACCAGAAACCACCAAAGCAGCAACGCATAATTAATCAGGGTACACCACAAAAGGACTTCACTTACTGACTCTATGCTCATCTGCACGCCTCCCAAGAAGCTACCCGTTGGTCTCAGTGAACTGCCACTGCCTCTCAATATCCCCGGTGGTTATGAGGGTAGGAAGAAAACCCCCCGGCTATCCGTTTTATTCAGAAGGGTCTCCGGCGTCACTTCGCTCTAATGTGTGTTGTTGTGACTTCGGCCAAAAGCTTGCCATTATTGCCGGTAACACTAGTCCTGATGACAAGAACAGTCTTCCCTTTACTCACAAATTTGGCCTCGGCCATAATATCTCCATCTCTCTGGTTGCCAACCAGGTTAGTATGGATATCAATAGCCAAAGGGAAACCTTTGCCGTTTTCCTCGATGGGCTGACCTTCAATAGCGAGAACCGTCGCGGTAACATCAGCCAGCCATATAATCGCACCGGCTTGAACAGTGCCAAAAGGATTGAGCATGCCAGGGGAGATTGGCATACGGCTGATTACGCAGTCTGAGCTTCTTGTCTCTATTGAAAAGCTGATATCTCCGCTTCTTTTTGCGGAGTTGATATGATCCTGGAACTTGTTCATAAATCCCCTTTTAAGAAAAATAAAGTAAGGCTCACAAAGGACATATTTACCGTGCATGACCGTTGAGGCCGCTCACTATGCGCTGATTTTTCATAGCTTCAGAATTGGTCAGAAGCTCTTATCAAGTGCCTCGGTGCATTGGCCGATACGGGACCCACTGCAGTTCTTTCGGTACCCCCAGCACGCAGCACATACATTCCCATGACGTGAGCTTTGCCCTTTGAAGACTATAGTGCTTATTGCTCTATTTTGTGTAATACCTCTACTGTACACATTTTGTGCCTTCCTGAATTTTCTATTAAGCCAACCATTTATTATCATGACTTTTTGCCCGATATTTGTGAGAAGCCTCATGGGGTTCCCCGAATGATCCGTAATTTAGCTGAAAATTACCCCAAAAGCCAATGAGGACTGGCCAGCGATGGCATTTAAGTGATCGCAGTGAAGTGATAGTTCCTTCCTTGAACCATTGGTAAGAAGTGCTCTGACAGGCTGTCGCAGAGGAATGGGGCTGGCATGGAAGATTGCCCGCTATGGCTAATTCCCTTACCAAGTGATGCGACATGCACCGATGTCATCGCCGTTATGCTTCCCCCAGTCCTTCAAGAGGGCGTTGAAGGCGACTGAAACGAACAAATCAATGACTCTCTCAGATGAAGGACGATAGGAAAACCAGTCAGAGATGTCAAATGGAAAGCCCCAAAAGTGGAATAGCGTTCCCATGTCCTTGTGGATCAGGCTATGAAAAAGCTTTAAAGCACAGTGGAGTCCTGTGTTTTTGTAGACTCTTGGGATGGTAAAGTGTATCAGTTCTCTGCAAGAGTAGGGATAGAAGTCTCGACGAGGGGCAGATTTGATAATTATGGAATCAACCCCACCAAGCAATACCTACCTGACCTGCAAGGAGGAGCTGAACTTCCTCTGCCCGAAATGCTGTATCTCTAACGACCCATGCTCTGTACGGCTTGGAGGATATTTGGGCTTAAAACCTGCTGCCTTGACTCCCTATTGTGCCACAGAGAGTCATTACGATACTGCCTTATAGCATCACATCCATTCTCTCCGGCTCAAATAGAATAGCTGTGTATTTATTTCCCTCCCCGGTCGTTATGCACCCCCTCTTACTGTCTTGGGAAACCACGATCGGGGGAGACTACTTTCATTACTTCCTATATACAATCAATAGCCTTATGGACAAGGCAAAGGCTCTCCACAGCCGTCGCATTCAAGGTTTTCCCATGGTATGGCTCAGTGGCCCTTGGTGCAGCACTGGTTCCCTACCATGGCTTTGACCCATTTAAGGTCCATATTAATCTCGACTTCAATCTTGACACACAAGGCTAAATCGCCTATAATTTGACTATAAAAAAGGGACTTCTTATTATAAGCCGATTCAGTTCTTCCAAGCACGCTGAACCCAATAAACAATCATCTTCCAGGGGAAACCATCATGAAACGCATTCTTCTAAGCAAGACTTTCATCATTGGTGTTTCGGCCGTTGTCATTTATACGCTGGTCGGTTTTTTCCTAGTTCCTTTCCTGGTGAAACACTATGTGCCCAAGATTGTGCGGGAAGACTTCAATAAGCAGGCTTCGATAGGTGTGGTGCGCTTCAACCCTTACATCTTTACTTTTGAGGCGAATGACTTCCGCCTGGACGAGCCTGACGGTCAGGCGATCGCGGCCTTAAAGCGATTGTTCATTGATTTCGAGTTGAAAAGCCTGTTCAACTGGGCATGGACCTTTAAGGAGGTCAGTATAGACACCCCGCTGGTTAAGGCTGTTATCTCCTCCAACGGAGACCTGAACCTCGCCAAGCTTGCGCCTGCCTCCGACCCATCGCCCCCGCAGGAGAATCAGGAGCCCATGCCAAGACTGATCATTGAACAGATCTCGATCGGCCAGGGCCAAGTTTTCTTCACCGACAGGAGGCAGTCTGAAGCCGCATCCCTCACCCTCACTCCACTAGACCTGAAGATCGAGAATTTGACGACACTGCCGAACCAGAAAGGGGTTCAAACCATTACTGCCACCAGCAGCGACGGGGAGACCGTTCGGTGGACCGGCAATGTCAGTCTGAACCCGGTGGTTACGCAGGGGACCCTGAAGATCGAGAATATACGCACAGCCACACTCTGGAAGTTTGTTCGTGATGGGCTCAACCTCGAGCCGCCGCTTGGAACCTTGAATATGACCGGCGACTACTCCGTGGATTTGGGCAAAGCTGAGCCGAAGGTGTCTCTCACCAACCTCGCAGTTAAGCTTACAGGCGTGATGTTGAGGCTGGCCGGTGACGAAGAGGCTTTCCTTGAACTGCCCGACGTTAGGATCAGCGAAGTGGACTTTGATCTGGGCGAGCGGCAGGCCGCCATCGGGAAAGTGCTCGTTGCCGGCGGCCGTGCGCGCCTTGCGGTTGACGAAAAAGGCGGGCTCAACCTGCAGCGCGTAGTCAAGGCCCCCAGCTCGACATCCCCCGCGGCTCCTGCGCCATCTGTGCCCGAAGGCCCTGTCTCTGAGCCCTGGAAGGTCAGACTGGAATCCCTCGACGTAGAAAAGGTTGCTCTGGACTATCGGGATTTGAGCCGGGACCCTGGGCTCAACGCCGGTATCGAAGCAATCGCGTTGAGCCTGAAGGCCACCGTGGAGGCCGGGGGAAATCTAACCCGGGCATCGGTGAATGATATCGGCGTCACGCTTTCCGGGCTGCGGGCGGGATTGACCGATACGACAAAGCCGGCGGTCCGGATCGGCAAGGTGGCCCTCGCTGGCGGTGCTTACGATTTGGCCCTTAACACCCTGACGCTAGATAGCGTCTCCATTGATGGAGGCGAGATTGATCTTAAAAGAGAGGCCGACGGGAAAATCAACCTGGTTCTCCTTGCCGCCCCTCCCGAAAAAGGGGCGATCGCCCTGGAGGCCAGGGAGGCGGCGGTTGAGGGACATCCCTTCAGGTTTCTGATCAAAACCGTTGCCGTGTCCGGTTTAGGAGCCGCCTTTTCGGATCTATCCGTTAAGCCCGTTGAACCGATCCTCAACCTCGAAGACATTGGGGTTGCTCTTACCAACGTGGACGGCAAGTCCCCCATGAAGTTCGAGGCAGGCCTGAAAATCCGCGAGGGAGGCCAGATCAGGGTTGCTGGAACCGTTGACCCCTCCCTGCCGTCGGTGGACGCCGAGGTCCAATTGGAGGAACTGGCGCTCAAAGAGTTTCAGCCCTATGTCGGCCAGTCGGCCGCAGTGATCCTAACCTCGGGCGCCTTCTCCACCCGCGGGAGCCTGCGCCACGGCCTGAAGGCATCGGGGGCCGAGACGCTTTATCAGGGAGGTTTCAAGCTCGACAACCTGCGTGTCGTCGAACCCAGCGCCAAAGAGACCTTGGTCGGCTGGAAAACGGTACAGACCGATCAATTGAGGCTGCAGCTCGCGCCCAACGGGCTTGAGATCGGAGACCTGCGGGTTGTGGGACTCGCCGGCAAGTTCATTATCGAGAAAGACCACTCGCTCAATCTAGCCAATGTTGTCAAGCCTGATCCCGAGCCAAAAAAATCCCCTCCGGCGGCCGGCGCAGCGGATCCCTTTCCCTACCGCGTGCGCCGTGTACTCGTCAGCGATGGACGCGTTGACTTCGCGGACCTGAGCCTGATCATCCCTTTCGGCACCAAGATCCACGAACTCAAAGGCAATTTGGCCGGAATTTCCTCCACCCGGGACGCTCGCACTCAGGTCATGCTGGACGGTCGGGTTGACGAGTACGGCACAGCCCGCATCGAAGGAGAGTTGAACACATCAGATCCAAAGGCATTTACCGACATCAGCGTAATATTCCGCAATGTCGAGATGTCCAATCTTACACCTTATTCGGGCAAATTCGCCGGGCGCAAGATCAACTCAGGCAAGCTGACGGTTGACCTAAAATACAAAATAGACCGGAGCCGTCTCGCGGGGGACAACCAGATTGTAGTGGAGAGCCTGAAGCTGGGGGAAAAGATGGCGAGCCCAGAAGCTGTGGACTTGCCGCTGGACTTCGCCGTCGCCCTGCTGGAGGACACCAAGGGGGTGATAAATCTCGGACTTCCAGTCAGCGGCAACCTGGATTCCCCCGAGTTCAGCTATGGCGCCTTGATCGGCAAGGCTATCGTCAACCTCCTGACCAAAATCGTTACCAGCCCTTTCCGTGCCCTCGGGGCACTGCTTCCCGGCGGTAGCGAAGAATCCTTCAAGAACGTCGCCTTCGAGCCCGGCCGCTCCGATGTTCCACCGCCGGAAAAGGAAAAACTGAACAAGCTTGCCGGCGCCCTGCTGAAGCGGCCACAACTGAAGCTCACCGTTCAGGGCCGCTACAATCCGGAAACCGACCGGGCGGAGCTGCGCAACGCCAGTCTGCGCCTGGCTTTGGCCGTGCGCCAAGGGCTGAAACTCAAGCCGCAAGAAGACCCAGGACCCGTTGACTTCAGCAGCCCGGGAAGCGGCAAAGTCCTGGAGGCCATGTTCTCAGAGAGCTTCGGCGCCGAGACGCTGAAGACCCTCCAGGCGGAGATGAAGGCCTTAGAAGACAAAGCCAAGAAAGAATCCGCCGCCAAGCCCGGGGCAGCTTCCTCCGAGGATGGAACCATAGACCCTGGCCGGCTGGCGAAAATTCTTTTCGCCCGTTTGGCGGATGCGGAGGCAATCGGAGAACCCGAACTGTCCGGACTGGCTGACGCGAGGGCCCGCGCGATAGCGGCTGAACTGAGCGGCCCGGGCGGTATTCCCGCCATACGCGTCGAAGTGATTTCACCGGCCGCGCTGGACAAGAATGATTTGCCCACCGCGGCGCTGAACCTGGATGCCGCGCGATAGCGCGAAACCAAAAAAATATGCGTATTGCTCAATACCTTGCGTTCAAGTTGCCAGTCAACCAGCCCGGCCAGCACTAAAGTAACCGGCTTAGAGAGCTAGAAATGGATCAAAATCTCGATACACAGAGGTAATTTCAAAAGTCTGAGATGGAGCGCAATATTTTCTTTATAGGCGGCCTTTTTATATCGCATACTTAACAGGTTAGCCCTTCATCGAGCTAGATCCTTAGCCCTTCCGATCCTAGAGGAAGTCTTTTCAGGTCCATTTGCAAGCGCGTTGAACTCCTCGGAGCAGGCCAATTCCTCTACCAGGCCAAGATAGAACCCGAGTTCTGCCTCTCTCTCAGGATCGTTCCAACGAGGTCTCTGTAGCTCGTCAACATCTGGAAGCCGATCAAGCAGCACTATGTAGATACCTGCAATGGAGCCATTACCGGGCTCATCTCCGATCCTTGAAAAGGCTCCCTCGATCATTGATGTGTATTCCCATAAACTGGCAATCTCATAAAGCATCTGAGCCGTTGTGAGATCTCTTTCAAGAACATGGTCCTTTTCCGCGGGTGTCCCGTTTCTCCACAGAAGCCCCCTGAAGGCATCCCCAACAAGCGCTTCAATTCCTTTCCCCTTTGAGGCATATTCCTCTGAACCGAAGATGACCGATGCCACATCCCAAAGGGCCTGGTCCATGTAGATATGAAGGGTTTCAGTCAAATAGGAAATATATAGTCCCCACAGGTCCAGTGCCCATGGCTGGGGTTCTCTCCCAAGGCTCTCCAGGTAGAGATTTCTTATTAACCCTTTGAGGAACTCGGATTCCGGTTCGCTCAACTCATAAGCGTTATCTTTGAGGCCACTTCGTGACCTGAGGAGGTAATCCTCAACCGTCCCGGCAATTACTCTCCCCTTGAGGGTTTCCAGTGTCGGTCTCATCGAGTGCTGGGTACCTGGGAATTCAAGCTTTACAGTAGTGAAAACACCAGCATCCACAATACCCTGTGCTGCCGCACCAAATGAGCTTTGCTGTATTTCCATGTTTTCCAACGTGAGGGTCCCGCCTCTGGCGGTGATCTTCCTAACGCTGGTTGGTTCCCCCATCGCGGTAAAATCGTTGTTGTATCCTCCGGCGATTGTTACAATGTGATTCTGGGCAAGTTCCAGATCCTCGTTGTAAGTGCCATTCGTGACATAGATGAGCTTTACCTGCTCAGCAGCTCCAATTGCCGGTTGGATGGAGGTATAGCATGGAGTCTGTCCAGCGCAGTCTGCATCGTTTTGGTTAACGTAGATGAGCTGCTGCTGCATGTAAGTGCCGGTCAAAGTTGCCTCCTGGCCAGCGTTTATTAGAACCACTGAGTTCCCAGGTTTCAGATACCCTTCGACCGGCTTGAATTCAACACTCTGTCCGCCCGCCGGAATAATGCCTTCCGCAAAGCCAGAATCGCGCCAGATTTGAGAGCCCACGCGCCTCCACTTTGCTCCAGCAGACCTGGCATCTTCTGGCTCGATGACTACGCGCAAACCGCTATATGCCCCGGCCTGTCCGCCACGCACCGCCCGAACGTAATGGAAGTTGGAATAATTGGCATTGGTAATATAGCCGGTCCCTAAATCCATGCGAAACGCGTAGTGAAGGTGGGGAACGGAGGTTGTAGACGACCAGTAATTGTCATTCGAAGTGTCAGGAAAAAAGGCGCTGTCTATCGCACTCCAGTATTGCGAATAGTCAACGACGGATAGGAGTTCCTTTTGTGTTGGCAAACGCCAGTCGGCGTGGCCCGCAAGACTGAGCCCTTCACAATAGGTCAGGGCCTCTCCCCAGGTCATTAGGTCCAGGTTGTCTTGCGCATCCCTGGCGGTACCCTGCTGCCACATAAGCCCCGCGGAGGTGTCAGTGACCGTCCCGTCTCCATTGTTACTGAAACTGTTTACGCTCTTTCCTCCCCGCACCGCCCTGACATAATGGTAACTCGACTTCTGAACGTAGTCGCCGTATCCGTATTTGAAATCGATTCCCCAGGCGCTGTCCGAAGGCCAGGCGTTGGGGGTAGCCGAGTGGTAAAAGGATGCCAATGTCTTGGGGAAAAAGGTCACGTTGATGCTTGGGTCATAGCGGCCCAACTCAGCAATGTAATCAAGCTCCTTTATAGTGGGAAGCCGCCAATCCTCATGGCCCCCGAATTTCGCGCTGTTCAAAGCATCAGTGAAATCCTTGGTATCCGTGCCATTTCCGTCGGTCCCTGCATTGCCCACGTTGGTTGCAGGATCTGGGTCGTACCATGTGTATGTGTTGTCAGCGTCATGCGAATCGTTGTAGTTCTGGATACCGTTCTTGTTGGTCTTGACCTCCCAGATGAGTCCGGTCACGTTGTCCCTGACCATGGCCCAGGATGCGGCTGAATCTAAAACGGCGTTTCCGTTTGCATCCAGCTTTGTGTAGGAGGGCGGATTGATAATATAATTCCCGTCCTGCCCATGCAAGGCCTGCCAGGGACTTGGACAGACAATTTCACCGTTGTCATCATAGCACTTTGTCTGCCCCGTGTCTGGAACGGGAGACGCGAGGGCCGGAGAAATTAGAAAAATAAAACACCAGAGCATCATAAGAAATGGATTGCCTTTCTTTCCCATTCAAGACCTCCTTTTTATTGCCTACCGCTCAGAGAAGAGAAGCCGGATATCGCCAAGATGATTCATACATTGAAGGGGTATCAATCAATCACGAAATAGCGCAACACGTTGTTAACACTTATATGGAAACAGTGCCCAATCGTTGCCATCCTTCGTTCCAGCGCCGAGCCTAGGGGGTTGGTGAAAAAGATCAACCGGCAGGCTCTCAATACTTGCCTCACGCAAAATCAATTGATTAGCATGCGGTGCCCCGAATCCGATAACATTGTCGAAAAACTATCAAAAAGAAGTATTTTGTCAAGATAAATGAAAGGTAGAAACAAATATACTTTTTTTAACAAATATGAGTTAAAATTAAGCAACTGGATACATTATGGATAAGCATCTGTCCAGCGTTGAACATTACCAGGTCTCAATCAATCCCCGCAGCCTATACCGATGTCCGCCACGTCTTCGTTCAGCAGCATAAAATAGCTGCTTCCGTCCTGAGCCATTACTTTAAGTTCGTGATGGCCAAGCCCTCCCGGCCGGTTCAGCCAAAGACTGGCGATGCTTCCGTCCGGCAATACACAGGGGGAGTTGTCATTATTGAAGTCGCTGGTGATTTTGACCGGTTCGGTTGCCCCGGCAGTCAATCGCCATATATATTCCCCATCCCAGTCCGCCTCAAAAACGATACTTCCATCCTGAGCATAATCAGGCGCATGAAAATTCGCTTTATCTGGAAGGCCCTCCGGGCTGTCAGATGGGGTCAGCAAAACATGAAAATCTTCTCCATCGGTACCAACCTCACAGATATTGGTATCACCTGAATATGGATCATTGGTGCAGGTAAAGACGATTTTTGTCCCGTCTCCGTTAATGGCGGGGCCTTCATTGTATGCATAGGTCGAATCCTTTGTTAACTCGAAGGGGGCGCCCCAGGCGGTGCCACTGCCGCGGCTGACGGCCCACAGATTAAGATCATGCTCGCCATCGGTGCTGGAATAGACGATCAGGTTGCCACCGGATGAAATTGCCGGAGACCCGCTGGCGGGATGAATCACTGTACCATTGCTCCAAAGCACTTCGCCCGAAGACACATCATCGGCGACAACTGCCAGGCAGGCCCATCCGGCACAGTCATCATGAAATCGTTCAGTAATCAAAACAAGCCATTTGCCATCAGGTGAAATGTTCAGGTTTTCATCACTTCCCCCTTGTGGAAGGGAGGAAAGGTTATTGAGTTTTTGAGTTATGTTCTCAGGGATGGCACCCTCTACAGCCTTGATTCTGTATACCTGCTCCCCGAACGTATAGGTCACATGACCGGCTTGAACGCCTGGAGTCGTGGTTGCCAAAACCACAGGGTTGCGTTGATCAAGGGATGTAAAGTCGGCATTCCATCCAATGAGAAGACGCGTATCTTTATCAATTATTACAGCTTCCTGATAGGTGCCTGCCGCCACCATTATGGCGGCTGAATCGCCCGCAGCATTGATAGCCGCATTGATGGCGGTAAAACATGGCGTCTTACCCCCGCATCCGCCCTGGGAATCGACATATAACGCCATCGTCTGATCCGAGTCTATGTATTCATAGGCCCCTATATCATATCCCTTTCCCTGGGGCCTTGCGGCGCCTTCATGGTCAATCGCCGGAGCCCCGTTTGCGGTACCCGTATCAATGCACGTCGAGCTTGAAGACAAACGGTAATCCTCCATAGCCGGAGCAACAAACCCGGGATCAGCCTCCTTTGTGTCCGCATCCCCGGAAATATGAGACTGCCATGATATCAAACCGCCGGAAAACGTATATCCTGGTCTGTTATCTTCAAATATGGCGGTTCCACTTCCTGCATGGTAGCGGTTATTACTCATCATCGGCATTCCGGAAAGCCCGCTTAAGCCACCCAACTCGTTGGCGTACTGTATCTTGACGACGGTTGGATTTACACTGCCTCTCTGAACCACAATATTATTTCGGATAATAGGATCTACGCTGGGTGGACGGCCGGCCTGTAGCTCCCAGTCCTGGAAGGTTATGCCGAAATAGAGCCCGGCGTGCCCATCCTCGGCGGCATTAACGATAGTGTTGTTGAATAGTTGTGGGCTCTTTGCGGCATACATGCCGATACCGGCATACCGGGTGTTGATAACAATGCAATTCTTGACCATGCCGTCAATATTTTCATAATAATTTGGATTTACAACTGTATCAAAGAATTCCGGGCTGGTGTCAAACCCTATCAGAATACCAGCCCCTCCGCAGTCTTCAATCAGACAGCTATCAATAAGCGTTCCGATAGCGCCCCCCTTTGCATATAATCCAGTACCAGTGATATCGTGAATATGGCACTGGAGGACCAGCATCCTGTCTCCATTCACATTGTCAATAGCTTCGGCACTGTCCGGATCAACCCTGCCAGAATTAAAAATTTCACATCGCCGCACGGTAATGTCATCACATCCCGGTGTAATTTTAATGCAAGCATTACCCGTATCGTGGATTTTACAATCCTCTACGATGATGTTTGAAGCTCCGGTTCCATCATTCGGATCTCCCCAATTAGTTTGAAACTTGATCCCGTACCAGTGCCCTCCAATGACTTCAATTCGCTGCAGCCGGCTCCCGTCAGAGTCAACATCGAAAATAACGGCAATCGCCTTTTCCTCATCATTGATTTCAGATTGGATAATTGCCCATTCATCATTTTTAGAACGAATTGTGATACTTGGTTTTCTGATTCTTATATTTTCATTGTATATTCCACTTCTTAAAATGATCAAATCCCCTGTCACGGCAATATTGTCAAGCACATGCTGGATGCTCCTATAAGGGTTGCTTATGTCGCCATTTCCTGAATCATCATTTCCGGCAGGGGCTACGTATATCTCCGCAGCCATGGATTGACAGCAAAATGCAAAACAACAAAAGGCTGAAACAATAAACGCCATCCTGACTATTTTCAATTTTCCCCCATCGTTGTTAACAAGTTTTCCGCCCGGCCGTACTCAACCACAACGCGCTTCTGGATTCAGATTCAGTTTTCAATCTGAGATCAGCTTAAACGGCTGCTACGAGCCGTGCTGTTAACAGGGGTATCCGTTGAGGCTATCTCCCGCCGGATTCATGAATCTTTAAAGCTCCCCCGTTATAAATCTTCATCTTAGTATTCAACTTAATACCGCTAGTTCCTTTCTCAGAAACAAGCTTGATTTCGGCAACTGTGCCGTCTACAAGGATGGTCATAGCCTGTTTGTTGATAATTTGGGAATTGTTGAGGAACCTCACAGTCACCCCCGGGAAAATGCCGATGCCATTGCTCACGGCTGAAATGTCACAACGGATGTAGTGATCACGGCAGCCTTGTTCCAAGTACACAGGCGGGCCACCGGCTTTGGTAATATCACCACACAGACTCCTTGTCAGCGCAGGCTCCACCAGCAAATTGCGATCTCCGGCAATCCGCATACAATTGTTGGTTCCGCCGCAGCCGGGATAATCCAGATTGGCCATATCAAAAGCCCAGCCTGCCGTCGCCCCGTTATCCAACCTCCTGAATAACGCGTCCTGCCAATCTTCGGCAAACTCCCAGCAGTCATCAGGGCATTGCCCTGAGCTCATATTGCAGTATCCTACCGTAACGGTGCCTTGTGTAAAACCCTTTCTGAGTTCATACGAAAGACTTCCTTGCCCGGTGTCACACATGCCGTCACAACTGCCAATAAAGCTAAAGGGAACGTTGGCGTAGTCGCTTATCCAGGAGGCTATTTCACTGGCCTCGATCAAACTGCCGCACTGGTTCTCGAAGCAATAGGAATTGCCATGGTTCTGTTCATAGAACATTGCCATGGCATCGGACTGGATATGCCGCTGATAGTCGGCATCGCTGGCTGTGCCGATCACTTCAGTGTCATACCCCATGTCCTCAAACCAGGATTCAGCATTTTCCGCTTTTATGCACCAGGCCTCGACCTGATCGCACCCGGCGGTAGCCGGATCGAACCCGCAGGTGGCCAACCCGGCATAGGGCGGTGCAGCACCATAGCCAAGTTTTTCCCCTGCAATGGCGTCTATAACAACGATGATCAGTTTGCCGTCAAGCTTGCTCCACACCACCCAGCAAGGATTTACGGGTGTCGGTCTTATTTTAAACACACTGGATTCCGGTGAAATAATATACACGCGGCTCCGTTCAACTACCCCCCCTGCAAGGTGCTCGGCCTCGGCCCGGGTGACTGCAGGTTTGACCCGGTCCGGCAGATCGGCACGCCAGCGGACCTTTTTTTCGATGAGGCCGCCGGTATCCAGGTCGAACTGGTAACGGATGAAGTCTTTTTCGACCACGGCCTCGCCGATCCGGCGCTGGTGAAAATAGGAAACGATCCGTCCGATCTCCAGGCGCTTGAACACCCGGTCGCTGGTCTCGACGGATTGCAGCAAGGAATCTTCCGAGGACGTAATCCATTGGCCCGCTTCCTGCGATGATGCCGGCATGGGAAGCAGCAGGATGATAAAAATCATTATGGATCTTAAGTGATGGTTCCACACACCATTGAGCATGCTCATCGCGTGCCTCGATTTTTCATTATGCCGATAGACAGCAGGCAGTGCATTGTGATCCTCAATTAAAGTGAGGGGGTGTGTTCAAAAAATTCCATTGAATATGTTGAACCGATGCCGGTTGGCTCGACCGTTTTCACCCTGTAGGTATACAGGGCAAGTGGATTCAAGCCGATGTCCGCATAGAAAGTGGCCCCGACCGTTGTGAGATAGCTGAAATTTCCATTATCGCCAATTTTACGTTCGATGACGAACTGTTGCGTATCCATGCCGCGCCCCTTCTCCCATGAGAGGTTGATTTGATAGGGGCTGACAGCCACCGCCCGCGGATACCGGGGGGGTTGAAGTCTTGAGAGGCTGATGCCGCCATTATTTGCAAGGCGGATGGCTCCGTTTCGCGATGCTGTACCCCGGATGCCAATCCCCTTGGAAGGATCGCCACCGGTGTAGATTCTTGTTGGAGAAGTACTCGATCCGATAAAACGGACATAGTACCCCGCGGTGTCCGTTCCGGTTATCCTCACGCCTTCCAATGTCTGGAGCATCTGGCCGCTGCCAAAGAGCGCATTGCTGCCGGAGGTATCCTGATCAAAATACCGATACGGAAAGGCTAAAGCGGAATAAACGCCTGCCATGGATGGCCCCACTGCATTTTCAGGAACGATATTTTCCAGCATTTCTTCCTCAGTAAAATCACTTCCATAAATAGCATCTACCGTATACCAAAAATTCTTCCAGGATCTGTCCTCATGTTCAGCCTCTTCTCCATGCCCCCAATTGATGTGGTACTGACGTAACGGGGTTGCACCGATCTCCTGCCACCCATCTACCACGATGGCATGGGATAGATTCGCTCCCCGAATTGCGTAAGGAATCGGACGATTTTGGTTTAATTGAAATTTAATGCGGTTGAACCACACCTCCGGGCCGCCATAATCATCCCGGTCACGGCCTACGCCTTCATCATCATAACGAAAATCATCTTCAAATGCATCCAGCAAACTCCTGGCGACCGGGTCGTACAAAAAGGCACCTGTTTCTTCACACCCGTAGCCATCGGCATGCACACTGATCGAAGCCTGCCCGACCAGGGCGCAAAGTTGAGCCACGGCATCAACCTGCACCTGTGGGGGGTTGCAGGTGTAAGGGGGAAACTGGCCAAGAGTTAAGGTATCAGGCATATTGGGCCAGTCAAAGAGCACGTTGTACGGGCTGCCCTCCCCGTAGGGGGGCCAGTTCCAAAATCGCATGACCTGTGCGCCGGCAAGAGGCACGCAGCCTACCATAGCATTTTGGTTAAAATAGCAAGGGGGCCTATCGCAGCCCATGCTCGGACACTGATTATTGTAAGGTGGAACTTGATCCCATTCTGTTGCAAGCAGAACCTGGCCCCCTCGATAATTGGATGCCGGTATCTCACCAAGGGATATCCTGCCATCTGTCCCGCTGCGTGCGCCCAGCTCTGTCCATGCTTTTCTGTAGTTTATCTGCAGCGCATCGCCGATATCTTCTGAAACGGCTGCGCGGGCAGAGCCAAGCTTAGCTTCTAAAGAATCCAAAACACGAGCCAAAGAGTCCTTTATGAAGCCACTTAAACCCGTTTCGAGATCCGGATCAAAGGACCCCATATCCGAATAGACCTTGATCGGAGCCAGTTCCTTGTACCTGGAGACGATCATAAAGCCCAAAGGCTCAACCTGGACATAATACCCCAAAATCCGGCCTCCGCGCTTTAATTCTTCAATCTGGGTGACCTTTGGACTGGTGGATCCTGCCCAGTGCCGTTTTTCCTGAACAATGATGCGCAACCAGTTCTCAGTAACTTGTTGTACATCGCCGATCCGCGCCAACTCCCCATGGCTTGTTTTCACCAAAAGGGAGATCACAAGAAGAATAGTGAAAATCAGATGTAGGCATATTTTCATAACCAATACCTCCCATGCTATTGGAGGGTTACCAGGACCAGAATCTGCTTCTTTTCTCCTTTAGCCAAAGGTTGCATAGCCTTACCCAAAACAGCACCCTGGGCTCGGCTGTAATCTAATGACTTCATGGCATGTCCGGGTATCGGGGAAGTAGTCAAAAGATCTCCCGGCTCAACAGCGGCGCCGGAGGTTTCCACATTGCAATAAACCCGACCCGCCAGGGCCACGTTGTGATCGAATTGGCCGGCGCCGAGCCGAACCCCTGAGCCGAGAGAGTTACCACCGGCAACAATTCCTGCAACTTTGGTGTCATAGGGCACTGAGCTCAATTTCAGCCGCCCGGGATTATCCGGATCGATCACGAGGACCGCGCCCGGCTTGATGCCTGACTTATCAGTCACATCAAATCCCTCCGCGTAGTCCAGGCCTTCTCCAATTTCAACAAGAAGCTCATTTGTGGTCGGACTTATGACAGCCACATTGCCTTTAAATGCCGCGGCATAACCGACGGCGCTATACCCATAAACTCCATAAACGCCCCCCAGGTAGCCGTGATTGCCCCTGCTGGAATTCACCCCCCAGACCCCGAATCCACCACTATGAACGCTATTGCCGACCACACCGGATTTGGAGTTGGCGAGGGTTTCTCCCCAGATGCCGTCACGATTAGTGCTAACACCCTTGATACTGATGCCATTGGTAGACTGAGCATAAACAGCTACAATATCGCTATTGAAACTTACAGCATGTAGAGCATCGCTAGCTCTTCCGAGCTCAACATAGTTACCTGAGCCATTGTTAGCAGCGACCAGTGCGTTTCCGGATGCTGTCTTCACAGTCAATTTACCGTTAACATCAGTAGTCCCAATACTGACATCGCCGCCATGGATGTAGAGATTTGATCCATCATTGGTGCCCCATACGGCTCTGCCGTCTGAATATCCGAAATGCGATTTCCACGTACCGCCGGCGTAAAACGATACAAAGGGGTCGTCACCCGAGGGGTCCGTTATGTTAAGCTGGCCTCTCCCGGCGACTGGCGGGCCGGATAAATCAAGTACTGTTAAGGGTGACACGGTGCCGATTCCAACTTTTGATTTATTGCTGTAAAGATAAGTGGTTCCAATGGTCCAATCCATGTCGTTCGTACCGGTCTGAGAGACCCATTGGACGCCTCCGCCCGTGGTTTGCAACATCTGCCCGGTCGAACCGCTGGTATTGTTATAGTCGTACAATGGGCCGGTAAGTCTTAGGCTTCCAGCAACGTGCAATTTTTGGCTGGGAGCGTTGGTACCGACACCAATATCTCCATTGTTGGTTATAAATAGACCTTCACCACCTCCATCCCCTGACAACCAGTTGCCATTCAGTTTGATATTGCCCGTGGCGGTGTGATTTCCCAGATTATCCGGGCCGTCCGGCCATGTGGATCGGGTGACACCCCCCAACGTGATACTGTTGACGTCCATATTCAAATTTGTACCCGTCTCAATGGTATCTCCTAAAACCAAAGTCGGTGCTCCACCTTCCCTAAGTGCAGCATGTTGGGCTATGGCGATTTCAGCTTCATATTTGTATCCATATCCTTGGAATAACGCGGGTAATTTATTGAAAAGCTGGCGAGGATGCAACACATCACCATCGATTGCAATCTCCAACCAGAACCATACGGGGGCGAGCCTATCGGCCTCGGCAGCGATGAAGGCCACAAAGTCAGGATCCATGGCAAAATGATACGATCCACTTCTATTCTCGGCTTCATGCTCTGCTTCCCACAAGACCTGGCCACCTTCGGCGATTTCATAAAACCTGCATCTCACCGGCAAAGACTGACCATCAACTTTTTCCTGTAAGGCGGTCTTCAGAGATATCATGAATTCCATAGACGGCGTTTCCTGCGCAAACACTAGAACCGAATGAAGCGTAAGCGTGATAAAGACCACAAGACCCCTAATTGCGGCATGAACCATACTATCCTCCTTCCAACGTAAAAGTATTGTTTATTAAAAGGCGACTGCTCTTGACAGCGGAGATTTTATAAGTGTCAATTACTCACTCTATTCAAATAAAGAACAATGTGAATTTGGTCCAGATCTTAAGGGATTGGCATATTTTTCATCACACCTTCCTCAACCAATCGCAGAAACTACTCTTTCGCTTGGTTTTTCGAAATATGCAAATCAGAAGTCACCTCCGAGGGCCTTGGGCTCCTCTTGATTGGGCCAGGGCAATGCCCTCCTTCTCTTCGGAGGCGTGATATAAGGCAATCCTTTGAGCGTCTATGCGGCATCAGCCGAAATCATTTCAGGCAGCATCCTTTTTCGGGATCACTGATTATTAGCAGGCGAGGAATTTCAGAATTGATTTATCCCTCATCACATTCTTTTCAAAAACAATGGAATAATGATTGGTCCCAGGTATGTCCACATATCGGGCATGGGGGATTTTTCCGGCCATCCTTTCGGCCACGTCCTGCGGCAGGAGGAGGTCGTCTTCAGCCACCATCCCTTGCGTGGCCCGAAGGATCAACACCGGAGAGGAGATTTTATCATAGAACTGGGAGACATCCACCTTTCCCAGGTTTTCACGTTCTTCCCGGATGTGCGCGGGATTGATTCTGGATCGAACCCCGCCATCCACTTCTTCAATCTCATAGCGGTAATAGGTCTCCAGGGCCGGGCTCCAGGATTTAAAAAACGGCGCGGATTTCATGAGGTCCAGGTAGGCTTCAAATGAAGGAAAGATACGACCCAGGCGATCAAGCGATGGTTTAATCCCGGCAAAGACCTTTGCCATCTGGATCTCAGATAGCTTTCCGCCGCCATCAACCAGAATGATGCGGTCCACTCGCTCTGGATGCTGTGCGCCGAATACCACTGAGATAAAAGCGCCCAGAGAGTGCCCCATAATAATTGCTTTTTCAAGGTGAAGATCGTCCAGGACCGACAGGATGTCTTTACAGTGATGAGCAATAGAGTACCCGGAATCGGGGCTCTCCGAAAGCCCCCTTCCGCGCAGGTCCATGGCCACGACACGGTGAGCAGGGCTCAGGCCGGAGGCTATCACGTCCCAGCAGCGACAGTTGGCGGTAATGCCGTGAATGCAGAGAATGGCCTTTCCTTTGCCGTCCCATTGGGCCAGTTGAATTTTCACCCCGTGACCCGCAGCGGTTTTCATAATCGGCTCAGTCATATCTATTCTCCTATTTTTCTTAATAGTTAGAAGCAGGGTTCTCTTTCCGTTATAGAAACGATTGGCGCTTCCTTGCTATGGCCTTTCGGCGGTTAATCACTTCCCGTGCTGTCCCCACAAAGCCTTTAGGAAAGAAAAAAACCACCAGGATGAACAGCACCCCGAAATAGAGAATCCATCGTTCAGCCAGCCGGTGAAGGATCACCATGTTGGGAAAGACCGCCTCGGCCGCCTTTTGCAGATCCGGCAGCCAGGTCTCTGTAATCTTGATGAAGGCAGCGCCGATGATGCTGCCATAAAGGGTGCCGAGCCCACCGATGATGACCATCAGCAGGATATTGAGCATGATCGGCGTACTCAAGGTTGATCCGGGGTTGACATATCCCAGCCACATGGCAAAAAGAATGCCTCCAAGGGATGCGATGCTTGATCCGAACACGATGGAAAAGACCTGGTAGCGAAAGGTCTTATAGCCCAGAGCCGTTGCCCGGGGCTCGTTATCTCGAATGGCCTTGAGGACTCTTCCTACGGGGGATCGAATGAAACGGAACATCACGAGAAAAAGGATCACTGAGACAAGAAGGATGAAATAGTAGGTCGTGAGCCTGCCGTTGATCTCAATTCCTCCAATGGTGGGGCCGGACCACCCCAGGTCGAAAATACCCGGCAGTTTGAAGGAGACCCCGTCTTCAGCCCTGGTCAGATCATACCACTGGACGGCGAGGATATCGGCAAATTCCGCAAGGGCAAGGGTCATCATGGCAAAGAAGATAGCCTTCACCCTGAGGGAAAAAAAGGCGATGATGAGGGCAAGGGTAATACTCAGGCCCAAGGCCACTCCCGCGGCCACAAGGAGATGATACCAGCAGGGTTCGGGTGCGTGGTAGATCACCAGGGCCAGGGAGTAGGCCCCGATGCCAAAGAACATGGAATGCCCCAGGGAAAGCAGGCCGGTGTAGCCGAGGATCAAGTCGTAGGATGCCACAACGATGGTAAAGATCATGATTTTGGCAACCACATCCATGACCCTGAATGAGGGAAATATCAGCGGGATCGCGGACAGGGCCGCCAGGGCGGCAATTTGGATGAGAAACCCCGGCCTGGAATAGCGGGTCCGTTGCTCCTGGGATCTCTCTTGTTGAACCGCAGTTAGATCGGCCACTGTCCCCCCCTTTGTTTACTTCCGTCCCATGAGGCCGTTGGGCCTGATGAGAAGGATCACCGCCATAATCATGATGTTTACGCCGAGAGCGAGCTTTGGTACCAAGAAAGCAACATAGTTAAATGCCAGGCCAACCATCAGCGCACCGAGAAAACTGCCCGTGACAGAACCCATGCCCCCGATGATGACGACGATCAGAGCAAAAATAAGGGTCTCATCTCCCATTCCGGGATAAATCTGCTCCTTGAACATGGCAAACATCACCCCGCCCATGGCGGCCAACCCGGCCCCTGCAGCAAATACCCCGGTGAAAATGCGCTGGATATTGTACCCCATGACCTGGACGATCTCTCGATTTTCCACTCCGGCCCGAACAATGATCCCGAGCTTGGTCCTTTGAAGCACAAGCTGGATGACCAGAAAGACACCCGCACCAACCACGATGGCCACCCCCCGGAATTTGTTCACAACTATGTCGAACAGGTCCCACGAATCCTGAAAGGCCGCCGGCACCAGGATGACTTCATCATTGGGTCCCCAGAAGACCTTGATGATTTCGGTCATGACTAAGGCCGCGCCCATGGTGATAAGGATCTGTTTGAGGTGATTGCCATAAGTCCTTTGAATAATTATCTTTTCAAGGATAATCCCCAGCAACCCGCCTACTGCCAGCGCCGTCAACAACACAAGGAACAGACTTCCCATGCTCTGGCCAAGGGAGGCCATCTCTACCCACCCCAAGGTATTGAGATAGTTCAGAAGGGAGAACCCGGCATAGGCGCCCCAGACAAAAAAGGCGCCATGGGCCAGGTTGAGCACATCCATCAGGCCAAAGATCAGCGTCAGCCCAGAGGCCGTCAAGAAAAGAAGCGCCCCCATGGTCAGCCCTGCGATGGTCAAGGTCATATAGGTAATGAAATCAATCCACAGGAGCGGGATCAGCCAGATCCCTGCTGAAAAGAGCCAGGTTCCCCACCTTTTGGCATCGAAACCTTTCCTGCCAGCCGAAACCGCCAGCCCGGTATCCGCCGCCATCCTATTCCTCCTTCAACCGATCCCCAGATACTTCCTCTTTAATTCATGATCGTTCACCAAGTCCTCCATTAGGCCTTGGTGGGCAACATGACCATCGTCCAGGATGAAATAATCCTGCCCCACTTCACTGGCTAAATAGAAGTTCTGCTCCACCAGGACCACCGTGGTCGTATCTTTGATCCGGTTGAGCGATTTCCCGAGATGTTCCACCACCACAGGCGCCAGACCCTTTGAAGGCTCATCAATCAGCACGATCCGGTGATCCAGCACAAGGGCCAGGGAAATGGCCAGCATCTGTTTCTGCCCCCCGGAGAGGACCCCGGCTTTTGAGTGGAGAAACCGCTTGAGGTCAGGGAAGAGCTGAAAGATCGCTTCCATTCGCCGCCGGCCGTCTTCACTCTCCTTGAACATAGCGAGTCGGAAGTTTTCTTCCACGGTCAGCGTATAGAGCACGGCACGGTCCTCGGGCACAAATCCTATGCCCATCCTGGCGATATCAAAACTCTTACGGTTCTGGATGGTCTGTCCATCAAACTCGATGCTCCCCGATCTGGCACGATACAGCCCCATAATGGTTCGCAGGGTGGTGGACTTACCAGCTCCGTTTCGTCCGATGAGTACAGTGGCCCTCCCTGAATTCACGGCAAGGGATACCCCTTGAAGGATATGATGCTGCCCGATGTAGGTGTGGACATCCTTTAAAGAGAGGATCGGTTCAGGCATGCTTGAGCCCCCCCGCCCAGATAAGCTTCCTGGACATCCTGATTTTGGGCGACATCGTCCGGAGGGCCGTCGCATAGAAGAAAGCCGTCTTTGAGAACCGCGATGGTGTCGGAAACGGCCATGATCATGTCGAATTTGTGCTCTACAAGCAGAATGGTACGATCCCGGCTTGCTTTGATTTCCTGGATGATTTCCAGAATGGCCGGAACCTCCTCCAGGCTCATCCCCGCTGTGGGCTCATCCAAGAGCAAAACCTGCGGGTTGAGGGCCAGAAGGATGGCGATTTCAAGTTTGCGTTGTTCACCATGGGTAAGACTGTTCGCCTCGTCGGCCCACCGATCCCCCAGAAGGACCTGCTGTAAGAGCTCGTAGGCCCGGTCTTCCAGATCGCTGTAGGAGCGGTAGTGGCGCCAAAACACAAGTCCCAGATCGGCCTTGGACTGGAGGGCCAGGCGCACATTCTCCAGCACGTTCAGGGAATGGAAGATGTTGGTCAACTGAAACGATCGTCCCAGACCCAGTCTTGCCCTGTCTGCCGGTCCGAGACCGGTGATATCATCCCCTTTAAAAAGGATCTTTCCGTTTGTTGGTTTGTACTGGCCGCTGATAAGATTGAACAGTGTTGTTTTCCCGGCCCCGTTGGGTCCGATGAGGGATTTGAGGCAAAACGGCTCCACCTTGAGGTTGACCCTGTTCACGGCAATGTTGCCGCCAAAACGCATGGTCAGGTCACTGGTTTCGATAATCGGTGAATGGTCCATTCCCGGCGCCCCCACAATAAAGTATAAACAAGGTCGGATTTCCGTTTGACCCACGGCGCCTCTGAGACCCCGAGAGGCGCCGTGTTCGGGTTTGCCTGTCTATTTCTTGTTGCGGATCGGAATCTCCATATCTTTCCAGGTAAGCTCCTTCACCAGTTCAGGAATAGCCCATTTGACGTTGGGGTCCACCTTGATCTTAAAGGCGTACATGGATTGAAGGGCCTGGTGGTCCTCGGGCCGAAAGACCATTTCGCCCTTAGGGGTCTGGAAGTGCATCCCTTCCATGGCGGCAATCAGTTTTTCCGTATCGGTGGATCCGGCCTTATTAATGGCCGAGACCACCGCCGTGGCCGCTGCGAAGCCGCCGCATGTGAAGAAGTCCGGCGGCGAATTGAATCGCTTCATGTGTTCCTTCACAAGCCAGTCATTTATTTCGTTTTTTGGGATCTCATAATAATAGTAGATGGCTCCCTTCATCCCCTCCAGGGGTTTGTACAGGGCCAGAGCGGCTAAAATATTTCCGCCTGTGCTGATCTTGATGCCGTATTTTTCATCCAGTTTCATTTCGGCGATTTTGAAGGGGTTACCCTTGCCCGCCCAGATAATGAAGATATACTTCTCGCCTTTCTGATCCTTCATGGCCTGTATAATTCGCTGCACCGGCGCGGTGAAATCATTGGTGTTGATGGGGGCATATTCCTCATGAATCACCTTTGCGCCCTTGGCCTCCGCGGCCTCCTTGTAAGCCTTGACGCCGTCCCTGCCAAATGCGTAATCCTGTGCCAGGGTGGCGATGAGAACCCCTGGCTTGGCTATGGCTACAGCGTTGGAGATTGCATCCTGAGATGAATTCCGGCCGGTGCGGAAGATATAGCGATTCCAGTCCTCACCCGTAATGGAATCCGCCACCGCGGGCTCAACAATCAAAACCTTCTTGAATTCCTCGGCCACAGGGAGCATAGCCTTGGCCACCGCCGATGATACCCCGCCAACCGCAAGATCGGCCTTATCATCTTTGAATGCCTCGGTAAGCATCTGTTTCCCTACATCGGGTTTGCCCTGGGTGTCCTTTGTGATAATTTGGATAGGCCTGTCCAGGACCTTCATAGCGCCTTTGGTGGCATACTCAAGACCCATCTCGAAACCGGTGATGGACTGTTTGGCGTAAACCTCAAGAGCGCCTGTCACTCCCACCACCTGGGCAATCTTGATCGAATCCGCCGCCATTGCGCCTGTGCTCAACACGCACAGAATCAAAGAGACCGCCGCAACAATTCTTGCCACTTTTCCCGCACTCATTTTTCTCCTCCTTTGCGTTGGAAACTGAAGTTGATGTTGCTGCCCCGTTCGGATCCCCTCCCGGCTGCGGATGTTTCACAGTCAATAGGACCCGGAATACCCAAGTGTTTCACTCAGCATCGTAATGAATACCACCAGTGAACTGGTGGTATCATGAGCCCCCCTAAAGGGGGGTCTCGTGCCAACCACCCTTTTAATTGTTTTTAGAGGTCAGATTCGTCTTGAAGCTTATCTGACTGTTCTTGATTTCTTATGTATTCTCGTACCGTTTCTTCATCAAGACCTACTGTGCTCACACAGTAGCCACGAGCCCAAAATGTTCGCCCCCGGACCATTCGACTACTTTTTGTTCCGAAACTCATTACCTCCGAAGCGCTTTTGCCTTTCAAAAGGCCAATGGCGTGGGCAACGCTGTATTTGGGCGGTATCGACAGACATAGGTGAATATGATCAGGCATCGCATGCCCTTCGATGATATCAATACCTTTGATCCGCGCCCACTGCTTGATCGTCGCCACTACGATTTTTCTCTTGGCACCGTATAGTTCTTTGCGTCTGTACTTGGGTATCCAGACAATATGGTACTTACAATCCCAAACTGAATGTGCTAGCCTGTGAAAGTTTTGTTTCATCCGAAATCTCCTTCTGTGAGTAGTTGGCGCTCTCATTTTAGGAGATTTCTTTTTTTCCCAACACTAATCACTCGCAAAGCGATTGTTCATACCACTGGCATGCCAGTGGATTATCCCTCCATTTAGCACCTTGCCTGCCACATTGCGGGGAAGGACTTTGGAAAGACCACGAAATCTGGAATATTATACTTTGCAACCCTCCCTTTTAGATAAACAACAATTCTCTTCCTGCGTCAGTTTCTTACCCTCATTGCTGCATCAAAATTTTGATTTTTATAGCCGAGTTTCGCTAACTCTTCAATAGCAATGTTATTCAACCCCTATTTCTACTTCCCAGGCAAATGCTTGTCCTCCTTTTTTGAGTCTTTGAAATAGATTCTGACGGTCCTGACAAGCAGTGACAACGCTATCCAGATGGAAAGGACGCAAAAAGGGATCACCAGAGAAAGAGGCCAAAGGAAACATACTACGGATACAACGAGGAGCAGCAGCCCGGCTAAAGCGGTAATCTTCGCCTCAGCATGACCAAGGAGCCTGTGCTCGGTCAGGGCAGCCCCCAGGCTGTAGCCGACTCTTATCGTTCCCGCGCCGGCCCTTCCGAGACTGCCTGGATGGAGTTTGATCTCAGGAATTGAGGAGCGAGCACTAGCGCCTGAACGAGTAATTCTGCTTTTCCTGCTGAGGACTATCTCCGTGCAATTCCCGAGATCCTTGATGAACATATCTTCCATCGCGCGAGCAAATCCCTGATCTTCTATCGCCACGTCCAGCTCGTAGTTGCCCATCCAGCTTGCGATGTTGAGGTTTGTTGATCCCACCCTCGCCCAAACTCCATCTGCCACGGCAGTCTTGGCATGCATCATGGAGCCGTTCCATTCGAAGACCCTGACCCCGGCCTCAAGCAGCGGTTGATACCCAGCCCTGGAAACGGCCCTCAATAAGGGTATGTCCGTGGAACCCGGGACCATGAGCCTCACGTCCACTCCGTCAAGCGATGCGGCTCGAAGAGCGTGCACATAAGAGCTTACTCCCAGGAAATAGGCGTCGCTGATCCAAAGAGAGCGACGCGCGAGAGCAGCTATAAGGTTATCAAGCCTGTAGAGGCCTGCCGTAGTTGGTGTGGTAGCAATGACACGCAGATCAATATCTCCCACTGGAAGAATACTTTCCTTAGAAGGTATCTCTTCGGGCGGGATGGGACTTCCCAGAACAGCCCACACCTCTGAAAAGGCCCTTTCGATGTCGGCAACCGCCGGCCCGTTGATCTCAACACCCGTATCCCTCCATGGCTCAATCCCGCGCCCGGGATATCCCCTCCAAATCTGACCGATGCAAAGGCCTGTTACAAAAGCCGCGGAACCGTCAAGAATAATTACCTTACGATGATCCCTGGAGACCCAGCCGAAAGGGCTGTCCCAACGTGGAGGGTTGAAACACCTCACATCCACGCCTGCATTGCGCAATGCCTTCCAGAATCCTCTTGAGGCCTTTCCTATGCCTCCCATCCAGTCATAGATAAGGCGAACCTGAACTCCGGCGCGTGCCTTCTCCATCAAGATCTCAGCAAACTCAAGACCAACCTCATCATCGTAGATTATATACATCTCGAAGTGGATAGTTCTCTTGGCCGATGAAAGGCGCTCCATCCAGGCAGGATAGTTCTCCCTTGCGTCAACTAGGAGTTTTACATCGTTTCCTGCGATAAGAGGGGCGCCTGCGGCCCTTGAAAAGACCTGCTCCGCTAGAACGCGGCTCGGGAGCCAATGGGATGCACTTGACTGAGGATAGGGGCAAACGGAGGGAGAATCGGCGATGGGATTTGCCTTCATACCGGCTTACGATACCTCAAAATTAGTTTCTACATGCTTACTCATAGATTCCATGATACCATTATAAAAATGGATTTGAAGCGTATATCTCGGTTAAGACTAGCGCGGGCATGGGGCTCTGGAAATCGAGACCAAACCTCGAGGCCTGAAAAGCCTTTCCCGGTAAACCGAAATACTCCATAGCGTGATCCCTGCCCTGCCGATTTGCCGTTGACAGAAGCTCTGGAAAAATCCACTCTAAGAATTGATAATGCATCTTGCACCCACCTTGCAATCACCATGAACTCTATCTGGTAAAAAGGAGAAATACCATGGAAAACAGAGACCTTGTGCCTGACTTTCAGCTTGACAATGTGGACCTCACCCATCTGCGACAGGTTTACTGGAATAACTCCACCCCTGAACTATATGAGCATTCCATAAGAAGGTACGAAGGCCAGATCGCCCACTTGGGGCCTCTTGTCGTGAGCATGGGGCAGCACACCGGAAGAGCTGCCAAAGACAAGTACATAGTGGATGAACCCAATACCTCGAAAGATATCTGGTGGGGCAAGGTCAACGTGCGATATCCCGAGGAAAGATTCCATGCCCTCCATAAGCGGATGGCGGCATACCTTCGAGGAAAAACCGTCTTTGTTCAGGATTGCTACGCCGGCGCCGATGAGAAATACAGACAGCGCGTGAGGGTCATTACCGAATTCGCGTGGCACAGCCTTTTTGCTAGGAACATGTTCATTCAACTGCCCAGGGACCGTCAGGCAATCAAGTCCTTCATCCCTGATTTCACCGTGGTGCACTGCCCTAACTTCAACTCCGACCCTGATGAGGATGATACGCGAAGCGGCACATTTGTGGCACTTCATCTGAGCAAGAAACTTGTTCTTATAGGCGGAACGGCCTATGCCGGCGAGATAAAGAAATCAATATTCTCAGCCCTCAACTTCCTCCTGCCCACTCAAGAGGTGCTTCCAATGCACTGTTCTGCCAATGTTAATAAAAACAATCCCGCGGACGTGGCTGTTTTCTTCGGTCTATCGGGAACAGGCAAGACCACGCTTTCTGCTGACCCCGACCGACTCCTGATAGGTGATGATGAGCACGGATGGTCCGATACGGGTATCTTTAATTTCGAGGGCGGCTGTTACGCCAAAGTGATCCATCTCTCAAAGCAGGCTGAACCGGAGATCTACGAGTGCACCCGCCGTTTTGGGACGATCCTTGAGAATGTGTCCATGAACACGACCACAAGGCGAGTGGATCTCGATGACGCGTCTTTGACGGAGAATACCAGGGCATCCTATCCAATAACCCATCTTCCCAACATAGTGCGATCCAAGATGTCAGGGCATCCTCATAATATAATCATGCTCACGGCCGACGCCTTCGGCATCCTGCCGCCCATCGCAAAGCTCACAGAGGCGCAGGCGATGTACCATTTCATAAGCGGCTACACGGCCAAGGTCGCTGGAACCGAAAAAGGCGTCACCGAACCATCGGCAACATTCAGCGCCTGTTTCGGGGCCCCTTTCATGGTCCGCCATCCCTCGGTTTACGCCCAGCTCCTGGCCAAAAAGATCCGCGAGCACAATTCCAACTGCTGGCTCGTGAACACCGGTTGGACTGGTGGCCCTTACGGAACCGGGTCTCGGATGAAAATCGAGCACACAAGGCTTCTCCTCAAAGCAGCACTCGACGGATCGCTGGAAAGGGGCAGCTTCAGGCCTGATCCCTTTTTCAAGTTTCTAGTGCCTTCTGAAGTAAAAGGCCTGGACTCGAAACTGCTCGATCCACGAGCTACCTGGTCTGATTCATCCGAGTATGACATCAAGGCTAAAAAACTGGCCAAGCTTTTCCAGGACAATTTCACTCAGTTCAGGGATCAGACGTCCCCCGAGGTCAGAAATGCGGGCCCTGAAGTCTCTTAGCAGTACGGGCGAAAACAAACCGCCTCAGGTGCCGGCTGCTTGAGACACGCCGGGCCTGAGACTTATCAGTTGATGATCCCAACCGTCATGTTGCGGGCCAATTGAACCACCTTGTTGCTGACGCTTCCCATGAAGAATTCCTGGACCTTGGACAGTCCTCGCCTTCCCACCAGGATGGTTCCGCAGTGATGGACACCCGCCTCCGATACGATGGTTCCTGCCCTGCTTGAGACACCCTTGATCAAATTCACGCTTATATTTTCGGCAGGCATCCCGTATTCGACGAGCCTTGTCCTTGCCTGCTCAAGGAGGGGAGTGATAAAGGTCTCAGCCGCCTTAAGATGCTCCTTATCGCTTCCCCTGATCACATGAAGCAATATGACCTTTGACTCCCTGCCGAGAGCTGATCCCACATAGTCAACTATCCTCATGGAGTTATCGGATCCGTCAAAGGCAATAAGAAACCTCTTGGTGTTTACTGTCATTCCGACCAGAAAAATGGGAATCTCTGTAAGTCGCTCAACGAGCTTTGCCGCAACGCTTCCCATAACGATGTTTCTGAGCGTGCTCATGCTCTTTCTGCCTACGGCTACGGCCTCAAAACCCTTCATTGCTTTGCGGAGGATATCCTCGGCAATTCCCTTTTCCCTGTTCTGGATCAATATCTCCACATTCGATGCAAGGAACCCGACCCTGGTAAGGATTCCAACGGCATCCGCCATCAACTTCTCTGCCTTCCTTCTTTCCTGTATCTCCCATAGTTTCACATCCGAAACTTTTGTTTCATAACCGGCATTACTTCCCAGGTCATAATACTCCGGAGCAACACCTCTGAAGATATGGAGAAGATATACCTGGTAATTCCTGAAATCAGGCACTCCCGCAACATACCTCACTGCCTCCATGGAAGGCTCCGACTGGTCAAGGCTCACAAGTATCTTCTTATTAATCTTCTTTGCCATTTTGTACCCCCTTTTCAGATGATAGATAAATTTGGAACCCTAAGGATTAGATAAAGACACATACAATGTGTTCAAGCTGAATTCACCATACAAATAGTAAATGATCTTTCAAACGATCGCAACCATAAGAGGAAATCCAACAAAACTCCGTGCCCCCTGTCTTAACACCTGTTCTCGGGGCATCTTCCTTTAATTAATCATCAAATCAGAGAACACTCGAACGTCCCCGGAGGGGGACGAGTCCATCCTGACCCTCACCGGCGTTACAGAGGAAACGGTGGGGCTTACTGTCCCCGTATCAACATCATGGGCGTGATGATTTTCTTCCCCTTGCTCCCGACCCCCCCCCGTTTTCTGAACCGCCTATTTCCTGAAAAGCATCTGAACCGATACATTAATAACACCACTCCCCAGGTGCCGGAAGCGGCCATTGCCGCTTTTCGTAAGGAAGTGCTGAATCAGTTGTCCTTGTCAATCCGGTATATTGCTGCCTGGTATCAGCTCCCTTCAAGAGAGACAGCGCAACCTGCGACACAACACGTGAATCGGATTTGCCAGTGACGACCCACACACTTCCCTTTGATCAGATCGAACGGGCGTTCTCTATGATGGCCTCCAAGGAAGACAAGATTATCAAGTTTGTAATTACATTTCCCGTTTGATGCAGGAGAGTGCCTGCTCACCTTGGGGAATCGGTGATGTCGTATGGGTCATTTACCGGCATCTCGTGGAGCCTCCCTTTATGATCTTGAAAATGGCGGACATCCTTGAAACCTTCGGCGCATTTCTCGCTGTGCTCATTGCCGTTGAAATCTTCTTGAATATCACGCTTTACTTAAGGGACGATATCATCCACGTGAAGCTGGTGGCTGCCACCGCGCTTATGGCCATTGCCAGAAAAGTGATTGTCTTTGATTTTTCAGAAATCAGCTATCAGCATGTCATGGCCACTGGCATGGTGGTTCTTGCGCTCGGCATTACCTACTGGCTCATCGCAAAAAGGGAACGGACCGAACCTCATCAGGATTAGGCATCCCTTTTTATGTTTTTCCGCTTTCACGCGGTGGCTGAGCCGAAACCGAAGGTGTGGAGGTTTTTGACCCATGGCACTTCATGCATTGATTGGAATCGCGCTCTGTTTATCACAGTAGGCCGTGTTGAACGCACTCAATGTGGCTTTTTCACGATCAACAAACTGGAACTTCGAATTGAGGCCGCAAAGGGCAACAAGGACGCGGAACGGGTCCTTTCGCTAAGAAGGAACGGCAATTTTCTCCTGGTCAGTATCCTTCGACTCCCGTTCGTGAATGGCAGACCTATATTTCCGGACATCAGGGGAGGTGTTTCCGATGAATTCCTCAGTCGCGACTGCCGCTCCGGAAGGAAATGGATTGTTCTTGCAGACATGGAAGATGTGCCCGGAATGGTCCTGGATTAGGACGAGTTTATCCGGGATGCGCTTTTCAACCGGGAACAACACAATCGTTATTTGCACTGTCATCGCCCGATCATCGCAAGGGACGGTCGAAGCACCATTGGGGATGTCTTTTCGTTGCTCAGGGTCAAACCCGCGCACAGCCAGGACAAGGAGATGATCGTGGATCTCGTGAACTATGCATTTTCGCTTCGGGTCTCCCTTGTGACCGGGGTTACAGCCTTTATTTTCGCCTTCATGATATTCAACTGGATCGTGCCCAGCAGGAACCTTATCACCTCACCCCGACTTGTGGGGCAAGTGAAAAGGAACCGTCACCGCAATCCAGGCTATGGCTCTTTGAGGGGAACCAGCCATAGAGGGTCTGCTCATGTTTGCCATGAGATAATTCCATTGACTTGTGTGGATATTTTACACAAAATATACATCTAATAAATGTGTTGGAGGCCATCATGAGAACAACGGTCACTTTAGATGAAGAAATGGTCAGGGAATTAATGGAGTATTGCAATGCAAAAAGCAAGACCGCAGCTGTCGCATCGGCGATAAAGGACCAAATCAGGAGGGCAAAGCTGAAGCAACTTGCGAGTCTCCTCGGAACTGTTGAAGTTGATGAGAAATCGGTTCAGGAAAGCAACGAAGCCGATATGAGGCGTGCACAATGGCTGGAAGAGACAGGACGGCAAGATGACAGACAACACTGAACCGGTTTTATTGGACACTTCCGTATGGATTGATGCGCTGCGCGGCAAGACACCGGAAATCGTTGCAGGGACGCAAGCTTTACTCAACGATGACCGCGTCCTGACGTGTGGGCCGGTCCTGTTCGAAATCAAACGGGGCATTCGAGCTGAGGAGCGCAAAAAGATCCTGTCATTGTTTGACGCCCTGCTTCGTCTGCCTTTTGATGAGGCTGTCTGGGACCTGGCTGGCGAGTTGGATGCGTCATTGCGCGGGAGGGGCGTTACTATTCCGCCCATGGACGTCCTCATTGCCCAGATATGCCTTCATTACAAGGTTTATCTATTTACACTGGATGAGCACTTTCAATCGGTTCCTGGGCTAAAGCTGTTCAGTGTGAAATAAAGGACGTGAAATAGGGAACTCTGGTTAGGTAAGTTGCTACGGTGCTGAGTTTTATCCTAACAGGCTATGCCGTCAGCTCTGATAGGCGTCATAAGCGCCATGAGCAGCTGTTTCAGAATCGTTACCAAAAAGTTACACCTATTGCTTGGTTTCATTCAGGAATGGAGAGCCGAGGGAGCGCTCGCCGCACTGCGCAGGATGGCCTCTCCCCATGTCAGGGTCTTGAGGGACGGAAGCCCTCAAGGAAAAAGGGCACATTGTGGCCATGACGGGCGATGGTGTAAACGACGCACCTGCGCTCAAGGGAGCGGATATCGGTATTGCCATGGGCATAGCGGGAACTGAGGTGGCAAGAGAAGCGGCCGATATGATCCTGACGGATGACAACTTCGCAACTATAGTGCATGCCGTGGAAGAAGGACGCGTCATCTACAACAATCTCAAGCGGGTAGTCTTTTTTCTCCTGGCTACCAACCTGGGCGAGATACTGAGCCTGGTCGCGGCCCTGGTCATAGGGCTGGATCTGCCCCTGACTGCGGTAATGGTCCTTTGGGTCAACCTGGTAACGGATGGGGCCTGCACCGTGCCCCTGGGTATGGAACCGGGACATGCCGACATCCTCAAACGACCTCCGCGGGATCCGAAGGAATTCATCATTGACCGTGTTGTAGCCCTGCGTATGGCCCTGCTCACACCTATAATGGCCGCTGGAACGATTGGGCTTTTCTGGTACTCCAAGGAAGAGGGCGGGCTGGATTATGCTCGAACTATCGCCTTCACGGCGCTCGCGGCGTTCCAGTGGTTTCAGGCTTTCAACGCGCGCGCGGCCTTCCGGTCGGTCTTTTCCCTAGGAGTCTTCAGCAACCGCTGGGTCTTGCTGGGTGTGGGAGTCGCACTCCTCCTTCAGATCGGGGCCGTCCAAAGCCCCATCGGGCAGCAGCTTTTCGGTACCACCGGGCTTTCCCTGGGCGATTGGCTCCTGGTAGTCCTGGTTTCGAGTTCAATCTGGATCGCCGATGAGCTTTTCAAGTTGATTGGTTTGTACGGAAACCCCGAGAGAAGTGGGGTAACTCGCACTGGATCATAATGCCATCGAGCCAATGCAGGGCAAGTTGCCCAGGACCGTGACTAATTTCGTGAGGTAGGTTAAGGCTGATCATACTGGGTCAGCTCATGAGGGGTATAGCTTAAGACCCTCTAACAGCCATGCCCGGGCGGCACAACAAAAGAGGAAAATCACCCCTGCCCCTCCCTCCGCCGTCAAGGGGGAGGAAATAATTCCGCCGCATCCCGACGTTTCGACGGTAAAGGGGGAGGGGTAAAGGTCAGGAAGCACGTTCTTGAAGGTGAGCGAAACGGTCTTGCTCGCGCCGGGTTTGATTGTCCCGATCTTCAAGGGCAGGCTCGTCGTGGGGGTTGAAGCACCCAGCATGGCCGCATTGACGAAGGTGTTCAGGGCCGATTCGCTGCTCGGGTTGGTAACGGCCGTCTTCACGGTAATGGTGACGGTCTTGCCCTTTCGGGTGACGGTGGCGTTGGAGAAGTCAAGAACCGACACCGGCTCAGCCACTTCGCCCCACAGGACAGCGTGGCCGCCGGAGCGGCCGATGATCACCCCGGAGTCGTTCATGGCCGTTACTTCGAGGTATACGTCGTTGTCCACGAGGCCGTTGAGCGGCACCACGCCGGAGTCGGCGCTGCCGTAAAAGACGCTCCCGTCATAAAAACCCTTGCCTAAGGGTAAGCGCAGAGTTCAGTGGCTCTGCCATCTGAACGATTCAGTAACTTGCTAAGAAAAAAGCTGCTTCTCAAAAACAATGTCAATGAGAGTACCAGAAATATTGATCTGGTTGATCCTATGCCCCTGAAAGTCCCTCTGGTGCTATTGGTTTTCTGGATTAGATTTGCACAAACCGGCCATGATGTTACCCTTGCCAGCAGCAGAAACTGAGACAATTTCATCCCCTTCAAGGGGCTAACTCAAAGCCAGCCCCTCAAAGGTCAGATATTTACTTATTGTTGTGGCAACGGGGTCACAGTCAAAGGAACTCTCCCTTCGACAGCCCATCCTTGGGGACCTTCAAAGTAAGAAGTTGTAGCGAACTCAGTCGGCAAGACCTCTCCCTCAGCTCCATCAAAATGGTAGTAAATATAAACTATGTCGCAGTTAGTGACAGTTGGGTCACTAGGATCTTTTAGCATTGCTACTCCACTAACCCTGACGGTGTATGCTATGGTCCCCTCGGGATAAATGGAATAAGCATCTCCCCGAGAAATGGCATAAGCATACCAGGTATAATCATAATTACCTTCAGCATTTAATTGCCAGATACCATGGCCCGGAGTTAGCGTGAATCCCGAAGTACTACCACCAATGAAACTTGGTTTGATATAGGTCCAGTTCATTATCATTTCGCCCTTTGTAGGGTTCAAACTATCCGATGTATGAGTTGCCAACCACCTTATATCACTTCCTGCACCACCAACCCATGTTCCTGCCAAACCCGCAGGGCACGCAGGGATAGCTGGCTTCTTTGCCCACGCGGCACCACACACTAACGAAAACATCACGAGTACTGCAAAGAAAATGGCCAAACTTTTAATTTTTTTCATTTTTTTCCTCCTTTTTGTCAAGAAATTTTAGACAAGTCTCCGATATGACACCTACCGCAAAAATCCGTTCTTTATCTATCATTCAAATAGCATCACCTTCTTCCCTGAATTCAGACCCACTCGTTTCCACCGATCGAATCGCATCGCATCGAGGAGGTGTTTCTCATCAAAAGGCTTCCTGAGATAAGCAATGGCCTCTAACCTCATAGCTTCCTCTTGATCAGAGGATGTAATCAACCGATTTTTACTTCGTGTGAATCACGATGGATCCGCCGCCGATGGGTTGATCGGAACCATTGTCATAGATAACTGTTTCTTCTCCGGTTTCTTCGTCCTCTTCCCAGATTCGAATACGGAACGTATCCGAATCACTGTCACCGGCCCAGAGCATGAATTTGTAGTCGCCACCGCCGTTGATCGCCCCTGATCCTTTGAACCTGGCATAGTTACTGCCGGTAACGACCAGCCAATCATAGCTGGTGCTGTGGAAATAAAGATCACCGGCCTTGAACTCGAACTCGGTGTTGCCGGTCGGGACGGTGGCGCCCTTCTGGTACTTGGAGACAAAACCGAACGTCGCCACTCCGGAAAGTGAGGGATCCTCCACGTAGGCACCAGCCGGGGAATGGATCCAGCCGCCCCCGGTCACGAACCCTGCAGCCGGGTCATACACCACAATGTATTGATACGCAGCGGAATCCATCCCTCCCAGTGAATCACGTACTTCCAGCCCGACCGTGTAAACCCCGGGTTGCGCATAGGTGTGCTCTCCAGTGACCGTCTGGCTTTCCTCATCCACGACTCCGTCACTGGTTTCTCCATCGCCCCAGTTCCAGGCGGCGGAATGGACATCTCCCAGGTCAAGATCGCTAAAGCCAGCTTCCGCAAAAACCGTCGTGTTGACCGGCACCGGCCCGGCAGGGTCGACGAGCAGGCTCACGATATGGACGGGGCTCGCTTCATAAGCGCCGATGTCATAGCCCGCACCCTGGGGTCGGGGCACACCGCGCTGGTCGGTATCCGGAGAGAAATCTTCTGCAATTACCGTGTCGATGGCCGAACTGCCTTCCAGCAGCGGGATCGTCTGGGTAAATCCCCCGTAGTTGGCGAGGGTTCCCAGCCTCGGGTCTTCAGTAATATTATAGAAGCCGTCCCAGCCCCCCTGGACGACACAGTACCAGGCAGAAACACCTTGCAACTGATCGGGCGCATTGCCCCAGAAGATGGAGTTGCGGATGAAAGTCCTTACCTGCCCAGGGAAATTTGAGATATAAGGAACGGCAAAAACACCACCACCCAGTGCGGACTGCTGTCCTGTTGCAATGTTGCCAGAGGCCGTCACGTGGAACATTATCAAATCACCCGAGGGAAAAAAGAAGATACCCCCACCCTGACCCGCATCGATGCCGTTTGCCCGGTTGCCGGAAAGGGTCACGTTGGTCAGCACCATCCAGCGCCAGTGGGTTGAAAGGCCAGAACAAATACCGCCGCCCAAAGCATATTTGCCGTTCGCCTGGTTATCGGACAGGGTCACGTTGGTCAGTGCTATCGGAGCGTATTCCGGACCTCTGGCCACATAGATTCCTCCGCCCCTCCCATAGTCATTGCCATTGGCCTGGTTGCGGGAAAGGGTCACATTGGTCATATTCAAGGGCTTGTCATAAACGTAGGATTCGATGTAAATTCCTCCACCCCTTGCCTCTGGTTGATCAGACAAGGCGACCGCTGCGTTGTTGAAGAAGTTTACATGGTTGATATCCATGATGCTTTCACCCGAAAAAAACAATCCCCCGCCAAAATTACGTGCAACATTATGGGAAAAGTCCACATGGTCCATGCTCAGGCTGCCGCCCGAAAAGTGTAAGCCCCCACCATTCCCATTGCTTGCCATGTTGCCGTTGAATGTCACATGGCTCAGGGTCAGGCTTTCACCTGAAAATCGCAATCCGCCGCCACCGCCAACTGCCCTGTTGTAAGAGAAAGTAACGTTATTAAGGGTAACCCGCCACCCGCCTGAAACCCACATCCCTCCGCCCATGTTGTAAGGCCCTTCACTTGCATTACCCTTGGTGATGGTGAACCCATCAAGTGTGACCCCGAAGTTATACCCGTAGATGTTGACCACGTGGTAGATATTGTCGGACATATCACGGTCTACGCCGATTTCTCCGCTCAGCACCGTCGGGTTGGCAGCCGGGTCGCGGTCTCCGCCGCCAGCCGGATAACCCCCCAGCAAAGTCAGGTTCTTGACCAGCACAAACGACGCATCCCGCGTGTCGCCCGGTGTGTAGGTCCCCTGGGCCACATGGATCGCATCGCCATCGGCAGCTATCGACAGGGCGGCCTGCAGGTCATAGAACGCAGCAGCCCAACTCGTTCCGTCTCCAGCTGTTGGTTTGGACGCATCCACATATAAATCAGCACCCCACGCCTGTGAAATGCCGAAGCACAGTATAGCGGCGAACAACGCAATCATTTTTAATTTTGCATATTTTTTCATTTTTCAACCTCTCTTAATTTTTATAAAAGCCACTTTGATGCTTACGTTTTCCGGTTGACTGGCGGTCTTTGGCAGCGCCGGGCCATATCTTTATCGCTGACGCTGATTTCCCTTACGCTCACTATGGAAAGTCAGTGGGCCGAGGTCCCCGGATCTGGAGCCGCCGGGCTCTCGGCCCGTGTTCATCTTACCTCAATCTTTGACTTAGCCCGTCATATTTCCTCGATCACGGCCTGGATCTTGATTTCGATTGCCTGTGCGATCTCGGTATCGTTTAGTGAAACCCTAAACTCGGCGATCAGTTCGTTGAGGATGCTTATCGCTGTTTCCTTCTCTTCCTGGTCCAGCGCCGCCTGAGCGTCATCGACATAGGCAAGCAGGCGCTCCGCCACTGCCGGGTCGATTTCTCCGGCGCCAGCCAGTGCCTGGAGGAATGCGCCCAGGTCCGGGAGGTTGGGAATGAATTCATACACTCCTATGTCGGCCGCGGGCACGCCGTCGCCGTCACCGTCCACTATCCGCTTGTCTCCGTAGAAGTCGTCAGCCGGCATCGGCAGCCAGCGTATCTCGGCGAACTTCCGAGTAGTACCCGAGTCGATACAGGGCGACTCGTAGCGCAGGCGGAAGTCGGCGCCCGCGGGGTCCACCAGAAGAGGATCGATATCGTACAGGTTGTTGACTGAGTCGCCGTTGATAACCCCATAAACGTGGCTGGAGTACGGCCCTATCTCCTCCACCCTAGTGGCCTTTGGGTTCCAGCGGATGTTCTCGTAGAAAAGGCAGTTGTAGAGCGTCGGCCGTTGGAATGGAAAAGTGGCTCGGCTATAAAGGGCACCGCCTTCCCCTTTAGCGCCATTCTCCATAAAGACGGTGTTGGCGATGATAGCCGGACTATTGATTAGATTGATGGCGCCCCCGTGCATGGAGAAAGGCCTGAAGTTCGGCTCGGAATAATAATACCACCCCCAGCCGTTCCGGTAGAAGGTGCAATTCAGGATTTTTGGCCCGCTGCCATAGTTGTACATGGCGCCGCCGTAACCTTTCGAATAGTTATCAGCGAATGTGCATCTATCGATGGTCGGGGAGCAGAAATCGTTGTACATGCCTCCGCCCCCATCCTTCAGGTCCATAGAAGCACCGCCTCTTTTGTTGTCGCTGAAGGTGCAGCCGGTGATAACGGGCCATTGGGGGTCGAGGTCGCTGCCGAAATGGCCTTCGTTGAACATGGCGCCGCCATAGCCTTTGGAACTAATAGCGCCCTCGCCCGCCCGGTTCCCGCTGAAAATGCAGTTGGTGACGATCGGTGCGCTGTTGTAGTTGTACATGCCGCCGCCATAGCCACTAACATTATAGGTTTTACCGCCACCTGGTTGTCCCTGAAGATGCAGTTGGCGATGGTCAGGGAGCTCTCGTAGTTGTACATGCCGGCGCCGTTGCGGTCGCTGTAAGACGTACCCTCACCACGGCCGAGGGTCACCGTGAAACCGTCAAGCACGGCGCCGGTCACCCCGTCGGCATAGACCACGTGATAGCTGTTGTCCGTATCGACGCCAATGGTCCCGATGTCGCCGCTCAGGATGGTCAGGCTCGGATCCGAAGAACGCTCGCGGAGGGCTTTCTCGCCGCCCGCGAAGCCGCCGTAGATCTTCACACCGCTTTTGAGGATAAAGGAGACCGTGCGGTCACTACTGTTGGTTGGCTTGTAGGTGCCGGCCGCCACCCAGATCTCATCACCGGACACGGCGGCATCCAGGGCGTGCTGGAGGTCGGTGAAGGCAGTTTCCCATCTCATCCCGTCTCCAGCGATTGCTGCGGATGCATTCACGTAGAGTATAGCCCCAGGTTTAGCACCCCACGCGGGTGAGATGCCGAAACACAGGATCAAGACAAGTGACGCGATGATCTTTTTAGTGTTCAGCCTGATCGCTTTTGATAAATAGTCATTGGTCCATATTGAATACTCTTTCATGTTTACTCTCTCCTGAATTTAAAATTAATTTAATATGTTGTTTCCTTGTTGACTGACGAACTTTCATCTTTAAGTCGTAAGGCAGCGATCCAGTCCATGCCTTTTGTTTCCGAAACCTCATGAAAAGAAATATCCGGTCTCTCCCGGCAAAGGTCCATCGCATTGAGGAGGCGCAGATAGACGTCGGATTCGATATGCCGGTCCATATCCATTTTGGATTGCCATGCTTCCAGGTAAAGAATCATGGGGTCGCTGTCGCATTCCTGAAATATGCTGCTCTCCAAACATCCTCTCTTCATTTGCAAACGTTCTTTTACGTATCCAAGGATGTCCAGGACGGCTTGATGCTTATCAGGGATTGGTTTCAGCTTGAGAAACGAGATAATCATGTCCTGAGTCAGAGCATGACCCATACCACTCAGGCAATGTGGAGTAAAATAAAGTTTATCTTATTGAAAATGTTGTTATTTATAAAGTGCTTGACATCGGAGGGGGAGGAATTTCACGCAGAAAAAGGTTGACATTCCGCCTTTAGGACGGCATGTCGTCTTTTTTGCGCAGGGCGCGGCGGGAAGGTATGCCCAATTTCTCCATTTTGCTATAGAGGGTTGAGGGTTTCAGTTTTAGAATTTCGGCTGCTCCGTTGGCCCCTTTGATGCGCCAGCCTGTCTTCTCCAGGACCCTTAGAATGACCTGCCTTTCGCTATCCTCCAGGCTGGGTTCCCGGGATGAAGCCTCGGTCAGGTCTTTCGGCATCTCCAGGTTCAGTGTGTCACCCTGACTAAGGATGACCGCGTGCTCGATGACGTTTCTCAGTTCTCTGATATTCCCGGGCCATTCATACTGCTGCAACAGGCTCATGGTCATTTTGGAGACAGAGTGAACCTTCCTGCCCATCTGCTTGTTGAATTCGTTGATAAAAACCTGCACAAGGAGCGGAATGTCCTCCAGCCTCAGTCTCAGAGGAGGAACCTCGATAGGAAATACGTTGAGCCGGTAATACAGGTCTTCCCGAAAATTGCCTTTTTTCACTTCTTCCGCCAGGTTACGGTTGGTAGCGGCGATCACTCGCACATCGACTTTTATCGTTTTGGAGCTTCCGACCCTTTCAAATTCCCCTGATTCCAGAAAATGCAGCAACTTGGCCTGAAGGTCCGCCTGCAGCTCCCCGATCTCATCGAGAAGAAGGGTGGAGCCGTCCGCCGTCTCAAAGCGACCGGATTCCCGGGACAGGGCGCCGGTGTAGGCGCCTTTTTCCCGGCCGAACAGTTCACTTTCAATCAAAGTCGGCGGAAGGGCGCCGCAGTTGACCCTTACCATCACCCGGCCTCCGCGTTTGCTCCGGTTGTGAATAAAACGGGCAAGCAGTTCCTTTCCGGTGCCTGTTTCACCGGTGATGAGGACGGTGCTGTCTGTGCGGGCGACCTGCTCCGCTACGCTGAGGGCCTGCTGTATGGGAACACTTTTACCTACGATCGTGTCCTGCGGAAACGAAAGGACGACTTCATCCTTTAAATAGACATTTTCTTTCTCAAGCTGCTGCTTGAGATTTTCTATTTCATGAAGCCTTTTTTGCAGTTCCGCTTCCATGAGCTTGCGATGGGTGATGTCTATGGATACCCCCATCAGGCGATCAGGAGCACCCGACTCCGTGAGGTGGACGCGACCCTGCGAAGCAATCCATCTTACCTTTCCATCGGTTGGAATGATGCGGTACTCGATGCCCACCTCCTCACTCGACTGCACAATCGCTTCCACTCTCTGGCGAACCAGCTCACGGTCATCCGGATGGACAACATCCAGAAAACGATCAAAAGTTACCACTTCATTCGGCGGCAAATCATACAGCTCCCTGGTTTTATCGGTTATCCAGTAGCGCCTGTCCGCAAGATTCAAACTCCAGAGTCCCGCGCCGGCCGAATCCGCCGCCAGACTCAGTCGCTCCTCGCTCTCCGTCAGTGACCGTTCGGCCCTGCGACGCCTCATAAAATTGATAAGCAGTCCGAAAACAAGAAGGGTCTCCACGACAACCAAAGTGATCGCACCCATAATGGCTGACCGGTGCGCCTCCCAGAAAGACGGTACGTGATACCGTATTTCAGAGCGGGCTGAGACCGCCTTTTCAGGTATATTCCAGCGCTTGAGCTCCCGCCAATCATAGGCGGTGATGTATGCCTTCTTCCCGCCGAAGGGAACAGATCCCGGAGCTTGACCCGCCATGACCTTGAGGGCCATCGCCGCGGCCTCTTTGCCATGATCCGTAAAGCTCAGCAGGTGGCCGCCTACGATGCCATGTCCCAGATAGGTCTCCAAGGCGCCGAAGACAGGCACGCTGGAGACCTTGGCGATTCTTGATAGCGCCTCGGTTGGAGAAAATATTTTCCCTGCCCCGTCTTTGAAAATACTCGAATAAAAGACGACTGTGTCTTTCGGAAGCGAACCCACCCTTGAAAGGGTTTCCTCCATTGAAAGTTTCGTCAAATCAATCAACTCAATTTTATCTGCATAGCGTGCCAGACCTTCTCGGTATCCTTGTTCGACGTAACTGTCGTTGGCTGATGTCCCTGCCACCAGTGCCACACGCTTCGTTCGCGTTCTAAGGCGCAGCGCATCATCCATCAGTTCGGTGATTTTTTCTCCTACGATGGTGCCGGTCACAAAGGGACGCGCAGGAGAGTTTGCCAGCCGCTCCGCATAGCCCCTGGTAAGTGCAGCAGCAATGACAGGGACCTTTGAAAAAAGGAAACTCCTTTCTGCAAGCAGGAAGTCCACAGCCCATGGATAGACGGTAATGATGGCGTTGATTTCAATCCCTGAGTACTTGCGGAGCAGGAAATCTGCCATGGCGCTTGCGTGGGTGGGGCTTCCGAACCGAGATACGTCAAGGTATTCGGTAAAAAGCCGGACATCAGAGTCTCTGTTCGAAAGAAAGCCCGCCCGGATCCCCTGCTCGGTCATCGCCTGACCCGGGTTGTCCCTGCCTTCACTGAAAACGACCAAAACCTGCTTCGCCTCTGTCGGTTCCGCTGCCCGCAGCGGCTGAAAAATCAGAAGCAGCAGGAGAGTGGAAGCAAAAAGCCAATAGACCCGAACCATAATGGTTTTCTCAGACCCCCATATACAGCCACAAGAATCAGCAGGAGTTCACATATTATTAACTGAACGGAGGATTGAAAACTCCCCGTAAACGGCGGGCAAGGAACGAACGCCGGCATTCGTAACTCCCCCTTCCCTCTCAGGGCCTCTCTTGTCAAGCCCGGCCGACCGGCCAGAGCTTAACAGGCTGTTGAAAAACGCCCATCTGCTGCGTTTTACTCATCCCTCGTCACTGCGGCTTACTTACATGTACGCCTCATTCCTAGGGATCTTGCAGGCCTTGCATCCGGGCATTTTTTCTCAGCCTGACAACAGCGGTTTTTCAACAGCCTGTCAACTTTCCTTTTCCCATGAAAAACCCCTATCTCCAGGTTATCTTTGGCGCCTTACGCTGGGGCGTACGGAAATATTTTGCCTTTGGATAGCCTATCAGCATGGGGTAATGATAAGGATGCTCATCGGGAAGACCCACAGTTTCTCTTGCCGTCTGAGAACCCTGAAGAGCGCCTTCCACAAGGCCCGCCCAGCAGGTTCCAAGCCCGAGTTTGGGAGCGGCAAGATCAAGATAGGAAAGGGCGAGCGACACATCCACCATGCCGGTTGTGGCCTCCTGGGGGGCGGACGCAATCACTATGGCGGGAGCGCCGTGAGTCACGGCGTTGTGCCCCATTTCCCAAGCCTTCACAATGATCGGAAAATACGGGGGCAGCAGTTTCGGTACCTTTTCGAGGAGCGACTTCATCCATTCAACGGTAAGCTCACAGATGGTGTTTATCTTGTTTTCATCCGTTACAGCTATCCATTCAACCCTCTGAGTATTTCCGCCGCTCGGGGCGTAGCGGGCGATCTCAATAAGCCGCTGGAGCTTTTCTTTCTCAACGGGCTGCTTCTTGAAGGCACGGACGGATCTGCGGGAGCGCAGAAATTGAACTGCCTGCTCCTCGCTTATGGCCAACCCCTTGTCAATGCCGGGGCTTTCTTCGACGGGAACAGCCACATGGCTCATTGCGCCATGCGGGCATACCGCGACGCAGTGTCCACAGTTGTTGCAGACGGTATCCCCTCCAGGCACCATTTCAGGAAAACCATCTCCATCCTTGAGTCGGATGATGACCATCGGACATTCCCTGACGCAGATACCGTCTTTTTTGCACTTGGTTTCGTCAACGATTAGTAACGTCATAATCTTGCTTACTCCTTTCAAATTGTTTTTGTTTAATATAGCAATATGCTCATCCACGCAAGGCTATCCCCTATCCATCAGAGCCTCTTACCTCAAACTTCACCGCGTCCAGGGTGCCCCCTGATCTGTCCACTAAGGTCAAACGGTAGTTACCCCTTTGGGGCTTCCACGCGCATCTTTCAGCCGCACTACCCAAAGGTCGGCCGTTCAAGAGCCATTGGTTATCCGCGTTACTCACCCTTGCCGAAAAAATGATCCTTTGAGATGCCTCGGGGATATCCACATCGAGCATTATGATACCTCCATCAGTTGGATATTTGATGCGCTGCATAGGTTTGGCCGCGACTAAAATATCTGAGGCCGGTTCGGTTCCCTTCATGAACCACTCCCTGCGCTTCACCCCTTCTATGGAAACAGCCTCGATTACCACTCCAGATGGCGCGATAGGCGGGGAGGCCATCTCGCCTGAGTGAAGACGATTTATTATCTCCGTCCATACCTGCGCGGCACCTGATACGCCGCTCACGTCCCTCATAGGCATTCCGGAGAAATTCCCGAACCACACCCCTACCGTATAATGATTTGTGTAGCCCACGCACCAGTTGTCTCTCATATCCTTGCTCGTCCCTGTCTTTACCGCCGACCAGAACCTGGTTGTAAGTGGATTTTCAAGACCGAAGGTGACGCTCCTTGCCTCCCTGTCAGAAAGTATATCGGATACCAGGAAAGCGGCCTCGTCTGAAAAGATCGTTTCCCCCGGCTCAGGGGCTCCCCTCTCAAATCGCAATTCTTTTAGGATACCTGAGTTTGCAATGGCCATATATGCGCGGACCAGATCAAATAGACTCACATCCGCCGTTCCAAGGGCCAGAGAGGGGCCGTAGAACTCGCTAGAGTCATTCAGTCGCTCTATTCCCGCGCTGCGCAGTTTTGCCAGGAATACGTCAATGCCTACAAGAGAAAGACACCTTACAGCAGGAATGTTGAGGGATGAAGCAAGAGCGATCCTCGCTGTAACCTTTCCTCTGTAAAGATTATCATAATTTTTGGGAGAATAGATACCGTTCGGAAAGCCGATATCGAGCTTTGAGTCATCCAGAAGAGAGGCAGGCGTAAGAAGCCTCTCATCAAAGGCAAGCGCGTAGAGGAATGGCTTAAGGGATGATCCTGCCTGTCTCCTGGCCCTTATTGCATCAACATAAGGGGATTTTTCAGAAATACTCACATAAGCCAGAATCTCGCCTGTGGGATTATCAACCACCAGGACCGCAGCCTCATTGACATTTTGATTCTTCAGAACTGAAAGGTACGCTTTGAGCCTTTCGATGCTGAAACGCTGGACCCCGGCATCAATGGTTGTTGATATTGCTCCTTCAACTTTTCTCCCGCTAAGGATATGCCTTGCGGCATGAGGCGCCAGGTTTTGCCTGGGCCCGGGGTCATTTGTACGCTTGAAAATTCCCGTGACGTTATCTTTAAGCCGTTCTTCTTCAACATCCAAGTTCAGATACTTGCAGAGATTGGAAGCCCTTCTCATGAGCTTTTCACGGGACGCTCCGGGGCTCCTTATGAGTGAGGCGAGAATCAATGCTTCGGATCGGTCAAGGCCGTGAGGTTGTTTTTTAAATATGCCCCGCGATGCTGCTGAAATTCCCTCCATCTCACCTCGAAAACTAACGAGATTAAGGTAAGCCTCAAGTATCTTTTCTTTGGTCCAGCTCCGTTCAACTTCTAAGGCAGTCTTTATTTGATTCCACTTCTGCCCGATGGACCGCCTGCCCTTCCGTGATTGAAGACTGCTATCCACAATGGAGGCAAGCTGCATCGTAATCGTGCTTGCCCCCCTCACCCCACCAAAGGTCAAGGCGCGGATAAGAGCCCCCGCCATGGCCCTGTAGTCAACCCCTCCGTGCCGATAAAAACGTCTATCCTCAGCCGCAAGGACTGCCTCCTTGAGGGCGGGGGATATGTCTTTCAGGTCTGTCCATTCAAGTCTCCTTACCTGAGGGTCGGTCCTCAGCTCATTAATCACCTCACCCTGACGGTCAAGGATCAAAGTGTCAGACTTGCGAAAAGAGCTCCTGACCTCTTCATAAGTTGAAGCGGCCATCACCCCCTGAAAAGAAAGGATCAGAAAGAGCCCTGCAGCAAGAAGCACAGGGAGGATCCTAATCCAAGCCTTTCGAGGAAAAGACTTTTGACTAACGGTCATGCCCGGTGAGGGCAAAACGAAAGATGAAAAATACCGCATGTCATTCCGGACTCGATCCGGAATCCAGGTGCGAAGGACTGGATAGCGGCCTACGCCGCTATGACCATCTATTTTCGTATAAACCATCCGAATCCCCAGACGAAGGTAATCCGCATGAGCCGCGCGAAGCGGGCCTATGTCTTTTGACCGCAGGCCTTCAAGAATCGCCGGATCATGAGCATTGAAGGCGCTGACCGATGCAGGAGGCACAGCGTAATCTCCAAGCCTGACAGGCCGTTTCACGGAGCTACCTCAAAGACATCATTTGGAAGCTCTCCCATCATCTCAGGAAGATACAGGGCCTCCACCCTGGTAGGGGGCAATTGAAAGATGCCGCTCTGGTTGATCCTCACGGTATATTCCAGTGACCAGCTCCCTTTGGGCACATATTCATAATATGCCCTGAATCCCTCAAAGGTCCGCTCCTCATAGGCAGGCCAAGCGTGGCCGCTACGCTTTTCATCCTTTGTAAGCAATTCAGAATCCCTGGCAAGGCCTCTCCCAAGGATCGAAGCCCCTGCTGGAATTGGGTCTGAAACAGCGACCCATGTCTGGTCAGACTGGGCTTCCAAATCCAGTCTTATCTTCAAGATATCTCCGCTGCTCAAAGAATCAGGCCGTTTCTTTTCTACCGGGATAATAGTCTTTTTTATCCTGTAGCCGCTCGATAAGGCCTCCTTGAGAGGGATGGCGGCAAGGCTTTGAAGAAGGGCCCATGGTTTACCGGTGCCTTCATGGCGGATCAGAATCTTATTGGGCCTATCGCTCCAGCCAAAATCAAAGTTTTGTCCCTTTGACGCTTCACCCCAGACATGGGTCTTTACGTCGCCAAAGGACTGTATTGAAGTCCTCCCCGATACGGTCTCTCCCTCAAAGGCTCTTTCGAATTTCTCAAGGGCGAGGACTCCCCAGGCATTGGCCAGTGTCAGATCCCACCGCCCCTTTTTCTGCCTGGCAAGAGCGCCCCTGACCATTCTGACCACGTCCTCTCTCCATGACCGGAGCGGGAGGACGGCAAGGATAGAGCGCAGGGCGTTAACATCTCCCGAGACCATTAGCCACCATAAGGCGTCATTTCTTTCGGTTGAAAAGCTCATGGCGGTGCCGTGAAAATCGAGGCGGCTTCTAAGTATCTTTTCCGCCTTTTTGAGCCTCTCGTCACGGGCCGGAATCTTTTCTTCTCTGACCAGGATATTGATCCAGTCAATCAGGGCTGAGGTGGGCCAGAGGTTGGGTTCGATTGTAATTAAGCCCAGGTAGCCAGGCTTCATTTTACCGAATCTGGACAAGGCATCCATGGACGCGAGCTTCCTGAGCGAAAGATCAACTGCCGGTATTGCGGAGTTTCTTTTTACGCGGCCTTCCACAAAACCTGCGAGTGCAGAGAGCATTCTCTCCCTCACGTCCTCCGGGATCACCCAGCCAGCCTCATGGGCTATCGCGGCAATATACGAGGTGAGGACCGGGCTCCCTGAATCCATTGACGGGAAATATTTGATCAGCCCATCGCTATCCTGGTGGGCCGGAAGTTCGGCCATCCTCTGCCTCCATAGTTCTTCGTCCCGCAGGGATATTGCCCTTGATATCTTCTGCTCCATGCAGCCGTATGGATATGAGGACATATATTCTCTTACGGAGTCTAGACCTCCCGCTATATTGCGCATAAGGCCCACCCTGATGCCGCCCCTCCCAGGAACCGCCCCGTCAGGTCTTTTGACCGATAGCTCTCCCTTTGCTTCGATTTGAAGAATCGCTGCCTGATATGGACGCACTGGTACAGCAGGAACGACCCTCTGACTGACCTTGATGCGATCCGCCGACTCTCCCCCCTTATCAGAGATATCAAGTTCCCATGTAATTTTAGAGATACCCTCGGGGACCCTTGTCTCCCAACCCACTGTCTTTGCCTGCCCGGGATCAAGAATGATCTCCCGGGACGGGAAGGTTTCCTCTATACCTTCCCCCTTTACCGAGGCCGAAGCCTCGACGACCTTCTCAGTCGCATTTCTGATCGTAAATTGCGCTGGAAAGCGATCTCCTTCCCTCACAAGAGGAGGAAGGCCTGAGAAGATAATTATATCCCTGGTTGATCTGATCACAGCCGAGCCTTCTCCGAATAGGCCTTCCTCCCCGGTGACAACGGCGGCTATCCTGAATGCGGTTACAGAGTCGTTCAAAGGGACTTCAATGTGGCCCTCCCCCTTTTGGTCCAGCTCAACCCTTGCCTTCCAGAAGACAAGGGTGTCGAAAAGCTCCCTCGTGATCCTGCGGCCGCCGCCTCCTCCGGCAGGCAGGGCCTTAAGGCCGTAATGGCGCCTTCCCACGACCTGCATCTGGGCTGTTGATGTCTGCACCTCGTAGCCTCTTTTACCCATCATGGCATCAAGAATATCCCAGCTTCGATTCGGAGAAAGCTCAAGAAGCCCCTCATCCACCACCGCCACAGCCGCCTCGCATGAGGCAGGATAAGTCCCGTCGCTTGCCTTTCGCACCTTTATCGAGACTCTCGCGTTTTCTCGAACCTTGAAAATTTCGTGGTCAGGCTTAACAGTAACCTTGAGTTCATGCTCTTTCCATCCAACCATGATCTCGGCTATTCCCAATTTATAAGCGGGCCTTCCCATATCCGCCATGGCTGTCGGCTGAGGCTCTCCCACCCTGCCCCTTACCACAAGCGCTGAGACGAAAACATTAGGCGCGTAAATGCCCCTTACAGGGATTTCAATCAGTGGACGTTCTCCGGAGATCTTCATTACCCAGTAATCAACAACACCCTCCCTCTCCACTGTTATGAGGGCATTTGCTTCCTTGAAGGGCATTCTTACCTGAAAGGTCGCTTTTTCGCCGGGCTCATATCTTCTCTTTTCGGCAATGAGATCCATTCTGTCGTGGTCCGCCAGCTCGAACCACCATCTCTGTTTGTCGGCAATCCAGACCTCCTCATGGGCATAACTGTGATTACCGTGAGAGTCAACCGCATCCACCTCAAGGATTATGTTACCGGATACCGGAGATATCGCGTCGCATAATAGAAGGCCTGTCGAATCTGTCCTTCCTTCACAAAGAACTCCTATCCGCTTTATCTCCTGGCTGTTTTCATAGGAGTAAAAACCTCCGACCACCCTCTTTCGGTGGCTCAGGTATTTCTTTTCATAGAGAGTGACCTTAACAGGAACCCCAGCCAGGGCTTTTCCCTTTAAGTCCATCGCGGCAACTTGAAAGCGAAGCGGTTTTTTGGATGATGCCCATGAATCGGGCCTTATCCCGGCAATAACCGCCGCGTTCCAGATAGGAATGCTCGTTGACACGGTCTGGATCTCTCCATTCGGGTCCCGGTATTCCATCTCGGCCAGGAAATTCTTCGGCCGATCGGATCTCAATATATTTGGGACGCTAAGGCGTACACCGCCTGTCTGATCAAGGGCTGCCTCAAGAGCTGGAAGCCCTTTTCCTCCTTCGGCCCTGTCTCCATCCTCATACCACTCATCCTCCTCCTGCGTGCCTTCCTTAACTGATCCGTTTGAAAAGACAAAGCCCTCAAATCCCTTTATCTCAGAGACGAATCTATCAGTTACAGCGCTCCTGATCTTGACGGCGATTCCACCTGCGCCTCCCCCGGCCAGATACTGCACCGCGACATCAAGAGGAACGGCAGAGGGGTTGATAAGCGCGCCGGCCGGGCCCTGAATGGATGCCTTCATAAGCGGCACTCGAAACTCTTCTAGCCTGAAGGAACCGGAATGAAGCTCCTGCTCCTCTTCTTGTGGTTGCTCCGCTCGAGATAAAACTTTTTTCTTTACGAGTGAGACTTCATAGGCTCCGAGTTTAGCCTCCAGGGGTATGGGCCAGTTGGTGATCGCGGAGGTCCCTGAATCCCACTTTATGGGGATCTCAAAGCTCTGAAAAGTGCCTACATGGGTTATTCTGAGGGTTTCAGGCATTGATTGGCTATCTGGAAACAATATCCCCTTTGTGGTGTGTCTCCGAAGGATATGCTTCATGTGGACCGTTTCCCCTGCCCTTAGAAGGGTTCTGTCGAAGATGGTATGGGCGAGCGCTCCCCCTGAGAAAGAACCCTCGGAGAGATGGAAGCGGAACGGCTCTATTCCTCTGTCCCAGCTTGAGTGGACAAATGCCATATCACCATTTTTCTTTGCAACGACAAAGAGTCCCTCCTGGATGCCCGCGACCGCCCCAAGTTGCGAATGGTCCCTGACATCGGGGCTGAAACTGCACCTGGGAAGATCGGAGATAGAAGGGAGGGATTCCTTAATCACGGCCACACCGTTTTCATCGGTGTTGCCTTGCCATAGGGTCTTCTCGTTGCAATCCGTGACCGTTACAGCCGCGTCCTTTACCGCCTCTCCGCTGTCAAGCTCCGTGACCCAGACAAGGGATGATTCCCTTCCCCACTTGAAATGCACAGAGAGATTAGTAACAAGCGCTGCGGCCGGGACATAGGCCGGTTTGGCCTTCCCAAGCAAAGATCGGCCGAGTATAGCGCTTTCAATTTCGACCAGGTAGAGGCCCGGTCCATCGAGCTTAATGCCCGCCACCTCAAAGGCCCTTGCTCCTGAGGGTTTCGGAAATGTGAATTCCCGAACTGCCTTATCCCCAGCCAGCATGGAGCGTTCCCTTGTTGCAGAGGCGGCCTTTTTGAGCGCGCCCAGAAGCCCAGGAGTTTCGAGAGCTGCCGGACCTACTCTCGCCTTTATGGATGCAGCCCTTATTTCAGGCTCCAGGTTTCTCAAGGTCACAGGAAGGATTCGATCTCCGTTCAGTTCAACTATTCCGAACCGCGCGGAAAACTTCGCGAGAGGAGGATATTGATCGGTCTTGACCTCAAGCGGGAATATATCAGCGTTTATAAGAGGCCTCCCGGATTCATCCTTAAGGTCAGGTGGTAGCTCGACTGTGAAGACAGTCTTTTCTGGAAAAGGACCGCTGAAAGAAACCCCGGAAGAGTTGTCGTCCTCGATTCCAGTGGGCTTCCACATCCTTCCCTCTGAGCTTCTTAAAACTACTGCCTCTACCTGCTGCCTTGACACTGGCGATGAAAACCTCAGACTCATGGCCAGGAGCGGTGAACAATCCGCCTCAGGGTTTTCCCTGCTGCATTCGAATCGCGCGGTGAACCTCGCCCTGGTTCGATACTTGAGGATTTGTTCCTGCTCTGTGGGCACTTTCGTCTTTGATAGAACGCCCTTTCCCCAGATCAGTCTCACGGGGGTTTCAGCAGGGAAGCGCTGCACGCATCTGATAAGAACCAGGGACGCATCTGTCGGTGTTCTTGAGCGATAAAACGCCTTGATAATCCTCTCCCGCTCTTCTCCCTCTATCACTCGTATGCCTACCGGGCCTTCGATTCCCTCTATCAGAAAAGCAACGTGCCCGGGGAGCGTTTCGGTTACCGGTTCAGCATCAAGAGCGAGAATAAAGACTTGCTCCTCGTCTATGCCTTGCGAACCGTCGTAGGGATAGGCGTTTACAATGGATGGGCCTCCGGTTGAGAAGGAAAATATCTTCCTGCCCTGGATCCTTGCTCCTGAAAGGCTGCGGAGTTTATCCTTCAGTCGGAACTCACATCTTATCCCTCCCGGGAGATTCCTTTCAAAGTCATATATCCAGTTTCTGCTGTCGGCCCACCGACCTAGACCCTTCACAGGGGCGATCACCTCAAAAGGCATCACCGCGCCGCTGGGATCACCAAAGGGCGCCATTGGCTCTGAGAATCTGACCATTACCTGCCGGACATTTTTGACTGTCCCTTCAGGAGAAAAAATCTCCACTCTCGGGCCATTATTCCCATAGGCGTCATTGCCTATGAAAAAAATGATAAGAAGGGCGGTCAAGATTAAGTGCGACAAACTGCATTCCTTCCACAAACCGACTTCAAGAATCCGGGTCGGCACCCCCTTCCTGCGGTCAGACACGTTAAAGCTTTTCATTGAATCCTCCTTCCCCGGACCTCATCCGGGATTCGCCTTAAGGACGGCTAGTAACCACAATAGCAAGGCAATTGCTTACTTTTCCTGATTATCGGCAAAATACGGCACCCGGTCAAACCGCGCCGGTAATCAGTCATCGAGCTTGACGTGATTAAGAGCCCTTGGTATTTCATTATAAGAAATGCACCGTCTTATCCAAAACCATTTCTTTGATTTCCCGGTCTGACAGGTTTAGTAATGAAAAAATCTTATCGCTTTATCAGATTATCAATAATCATTCTGGCCCTGAGTCTTCTATTCCTTCCCAAGGCTGAGGCCGTTGAGCAGAGGCTTATCATAATCCATACAAACGACCTGCACGGCCACCCACTAAAGTTCTCTCACATCGGAACCAGGAAGGTTGGGGGACTCCCTGCCATAGCCAATCTCGTTCAAGAGGTGAGAAGCAGACATAAAAACGTCCTGGTCCTTGATGCCGGAGACCTCAACACAGGCACTCCTGAGTCCAATGTTTTCAAGGCTGCTCCCGATATCCTGGGTCTCAACTATATAGGCTATGATGCCATGACCCTCGGAAACCACGAGTTCGACAATCCTCTGGAGATGCTCAAGACACAACAGAGGCTTGCTGCATTTCCGTTTATTTCAGCTAATGTCCGCACAAGAGAAGGAGAACGCCTCCTAAGCCCTTATATTATTAAGGTCTTCGAAGGCATGCGGATAGGGATTTTCGGTCTTACCCTAAAAGAAACCGAGGCCATCGGGAATCCGCAGCACGTACGAGACGTCGTATTTGAGGATGAATTGAGGTCGGCACAGGATGCTGTAGATCAACTCAGGACAAAGGCGGATATAGTAATAGCGCTTGTCCATCTCGGCATCTGGAATGACAATTCAAGGGGATCGAAGAGACTCGCATCCAATGTAAGGGGCATTGATTTAATAATTGACGGACACAGCCATACGGATCTCAAAGAACCTCTCTATATCAACGGCACCCCCATAGTTCAGGCCTCCAAATGGGGCATGAAGGTTGGAATCGGATGCATGACGATTGATCAGGGCAGTCTTAAGTCTTTCGAATGGATATCAGTCCCCGTATCGTCAGAGCCATTATTTGTTCCCGGGAAGGGTTGTTTTTTTACCGGTCTTCCGGCGCAACTGAAAGACGATCCTTTCCTGGAGGAGATCCTTTCTCCCTTTGCCGATAAGGTGGAAAGGAGCCTATCGGAAGTAATCGGTTTCGCTGAAGGCCATTTTCCTATTGAGACATCAAGGAGTCAGGAATGCGAGCTTGGTAATCTGATCGCAGACTCCATGCTGTGGCTTGCAAGAGATCTGCATCCTGATTTTGCTCTTCATAACGGAGGAGGCATAAGGGCTCCCTTGCCCGGAGGTGATATTACCAAGAAAAGGATCTACGAAATCCTTCCTTTTGATAACACCGTGGTGGTGGTCAAGTTAAAGGGAGAACAGGTAGCAGGGCTCTTCGAACATGCCGCCTCCGTATCAAAAGGGAGCGGCGCATTCCCTCAGCTATCTAAGGGGGTCCGCCTCATGATAAGCTCAGGGGCTGAAAGAAGCTATCAGGTGACCATCAACGGCAGCGCGATTGACCCTAATAAGATATATTCCATTGCAACGAATTCATATCTGGCCGATGGAGGCGATAGATATCGGATGTTTCTTCAAGCCGTTGAAAGATATGACACCTCAATCCTTCAACGGGATTCGCTGATAGAGTATATCTCCAGAGTGAAAAACCGTCCGGCGCCGGTCCTGGAAAAAAGGATTGAGATCGGCTTGTTGGAAAACTTGATGGAAAGCTTGACTTCGCCATTGCTGAAATCAGATGAGCTTTTCCTTCAAAACCTCCATCGGGATAGTTATAGCCTCTCGAGAAAGCGCGAGAATAGCCCCGCGACAGATTCAAATGCCCATTCAAAAGGCACACGGCTTGTGTTAAGCGCGATGTGATAGAGGCCGGGGTTATCAATCTCCACACCGAATATTTTAGAGGCGACACATGCGCGCTGATTTTCTTTGTTTTTGATTATCTTCTCCGCTTCCTCCCCAGATATCTTGTATCGCTCCACCATGAACCGCACCCTGTCTTTGTACTCGCTTACCAGAAGCACATGGAAGGCCTTTGGATGGTCGCTGAGGACCAACTGAGAGCCTCGGCCAAGAATGACATAATTTCCGTCATCAGCCATGGCACTCATGATTTTACTTAAAAATTTAATATATCGCTTACGTTCGTAATCCTCCCCGGGCATGGCGGGATTCCTGTAAATCAGGCCGCTGGACACAACGCTCGATATAAACCCCAGAATCTTATTAGATGCCTCCTTTTCAACGGCCTTCAGCCATTCTCCTTTCACCTTGGCCGCTTTGGCAAGCTCATCAATCGCGAACTCGTCCACAAGATGAAATCCAAACCGCTCACATAGCTTTTCACCAAGGCTCCTTCCGCCTGATCCGAACTGCCGGGATATGGTTATTGCTGCCATCCTTTCTTCTCCTAGATTTGTTATGAGGTTTATAGAGACGCCGCTTTCTTCTTGTGAGAATAAAGAGCGTGCGGCTTGTGTGTCAAGAAAAATGAGCCTTCTTCATCTATTTGATCCTTGTTGGTATTGCAGAGAGTGGGAATCCCTCCCGCAAAGCAAAAAGTTTGTGTACGAGGTAAACGCCAGCTTCCTTCAAACCATAAGTTTCACGCTAGAAGGGGTCATAAAAAGAACATCCTTTGAACACAACACCTGGGTGAACCCAATAAACCGCAAAAAAAATAGGCGGAGCGATTAAGGATAGAGAACCCACTGAACGGCTGAGGCTTAAGCAGCATCGGCAGCCTTGCAACGAAGAACAGAGACGTAATATCGGCCGGATAACAAATTGACGCTAATTCATGATGATACGATTTAATCCTGTTGACTCCGTGTAATCTTTTCCATAAGATGCGGCAAAAAAAAGCCCGGCCTGCTCAGGGGCGCCCCTTAGTGCTTAGGGGATTAAAGTTTGCCGGCTTATCGGCCGATATTGTAACTTGAAACCCCGCCACCCGTCCTTACATTTGGATTAATTCATCTATAAGGGGGGACGGTCTTATTTGACGCCAGCTCAGTTGTGCGATCAGAAAGAGAGCCTACTGGCAAATAGAGAGGAGATCAATGAAGGTAAGTCTTGAAGAAATAAATCCAACTAAGAAAAGACTCATAGTTGAGATGACCCCAGAGGAAGTCGGCCCGAGAATGGAAAAGGCCTTTAAAGATGCGGCCAACTCGTTGCGCATTCCAGGATTCAGGCCGGGTAAAGCCCCCAAGAATGTTATTGAGTCTTATTATGGAGAAAGGATAAGGGAAGACTTAGGCAGGAACCTGGTCACAGAGACCCTTCCCAAGGCCATTGAGGACGCACAAGTCAAACCTCTTACGATGCCTGTCCTTGAAAAGAGCGTTTTCAGCGGGACTCATAATTTTAATTATACCGCCATGATGGACGTATATCCGTCCTTCGTTATCGGAGATTACATGGGAATTGAGGTGGAAAAGCAGCCCATATCCGTATCTGAGGAGGACGTAGAAAGACAGATAACACTAATTAGAGAAAGCCACGGTAAACTTATATCTGTCGAGGCTGCCCGGCCTTCACAGAAAGGGGACTTTTTGCTGATTGAATATCAGGGTTATGAAAATGAAAAACCCCTGATGGATATGCAGGCCAAAAATATGCTCTTGCACCTGGGTAGCGCTGAGTTTCACCCCGCATTTGAGGATGCTTTAATTGGCGCGGGAAAGGGTGAAAAGAAAGACTTTACTGTTGAGTTTGAAAACACCTTCAACAGGCCGGCCTTTGCCGGCAAGAAAGTTCTTTTCAAGGTCGAAGTGCAGGACGTCAAGGAGTTGCAACTCACCGAGCTTAATGATGAGTTTGTGCAAGGGCTTAATGCCGAGCCAAAAACGGTGGAGGAGTTCAGGACTGCCGTCAAAAACGAACTTCTTGAACAGGCGGGAAAGAGATCGGAGCTTCAGGCCAAGAGAGCAATACTCGATAAGATATGTCGGGGAGTTGATATGCCGCTTCCGGGCATACTGGTTGATGCCGAGAATTCATCTGCGGTTGAAGAGATCACATCAAACATCACCAGGAGCGGCGCGACACTTGAAAAACTTGGAGTTTCAAGGGAAAAGCTCTGGGAGGAGATGAGACCGGTTTCCGAAAAGCGGGTCAAGGAGATGCTCATTATTGAAGAGATATCCTCCAGGGAAAAAATTGACGTGGATCAAGAGGAAATTGATCACGAGTTTTCAATGATAGCTGCCAGGAACGGCCAGGAAGCCTCTGAAATAAAGAAGTACTACGCGCAGGGTGGTATGCTTGGAGCCTTCGGGCGAAAGCTCAGAGAAGGAAAAACATTGAACTACCTCCTTCAGCATGCTAATGTCCATGAGGTTAAGAACGGCAATTCCGCTGAAGGAACAGTCGAGGAGAAAGGCAACTGAACCTATGTTGATACCTATAGTAATCGAACAGTCAAGCAGGGGCGAAAGAGCCTATGATATTTATTCGCGACTTTTAAAGGAAAGAATAATATTTTTGGGGGAGCCTGTTCATGACGGCATGGCTAATACAATTATAGCCCAGCTTCTTTTCCTCGAATCCGAGGACCCTGACAAAGATATCAATCTTTATGTAAACTCCCCCGGGGGTGAAGTGACCGCCGGGCTGGCGATATATGACACACTACAGTATATAAAGCCGGATGTTGCAACAATATGCATGGGGCAGGCGTCCAGCATGGGGGCGCTTCTCCTGGGTGCCGGAGCAAAAGGTAAGAGATACGCGCTTCCCCACACCAGGATAATGATTCATCAGCCTATGGGTGGTGCACAGGGGCAGGCAACAGACATTGATATACACGCCCGCGAAATATTGAGGACGCGGGATACTATTAATGAGATCCTCGCGAGGCATACCGGGCAGGACATTAATAGGATAAAGAAGGATACTGAAAGAGATTTCTTTATGAGCGCCGCAGAGGCCAAGGAATACGGCATAATTGACAAGGTTATAACAAGAAGAGAAGTGCAGGCTATAGTTCAGCAAAAATAATCAAGGCAGGACACCATGGCAAAGAATAGCGATTCAAGAGACGACCTGATGTGTTCTTTCTGCGGAAAGAGCCAGGAAGAGGTAAAGAAGCTCATCGCCGGGCCTTCGGTTTATATATGCGATGAGTGCATTCAGCTCTGTAACGAAATAATTGAAGAGGACAATGGGACGGAAGGTGAGGGCGGACGCAAGCATGATTTACCCAAACCTGCGGACATTAAATCCACCCTCGATCAGTACGTGATAGAACAGGAAAAACCAAAGAAGATACTGTCAGTTGCCGTCCATAACCATTACAAACGCATTAATACCAAAATTGACATGGAGGGTGTGGAGATTCAGAAGAGCAACATCCTCCTGATCGGACCCACAGGGTCAGGGAAGACCTTACTCGCTCAGACGCTTGCAAAGATCCTGAAGGTACCCTTCACCATAGCCGATGCGACCACCCTCACTGAGGCCGGTTATGTCGGAGAGGACGTCGAGAACATCATCCTCAATCTAATGCAGACAGCAGATTATGATGTCGAGGCTGCGTGCAAAGGAATTGTCTATATTGATGAAATAGATAAGATTGCCAGAAAATCGGACAGCCCAAGTATCACGAGAGATGTTTCCGGAGAAGGTGTGCAGCAGGCCCTGCTCAAGATAATCGAAGGAACCATGGCAAATATTCCGCCCAAAGGGGGGAGAAAACATCCCCAGCAGGACTTCGTGCGAGTTGATACCACCAACATCCTGTTCATTTGCGGCGGCACCTTTAACGGTCTGGACAAGATAGTTAGAAGCAGGATTGCCAATAAATCTCTGGGCTTTGAGGCTCAGATCCAGGGAGGAACCGATAAGGATTCCGGCAGCATAATCCATGCTATTCAGCCTGAAGACCTGATCAAATACGGATTGATACCTGAATTCGTTGGCCGTCTTCCGATTGTGGCAACCCTTGATGACCTTAGTCTCGATGCCCTTATGAGGATACTTACCGAACCAAGAAATGCCCTCACAAAGCAGTATGCAAAGCTCTTTGAACTGGAGGGAGTAAACCTCAAGTTCACACAAGAAGCCCTCCTGGCAGTGGCAAAACAGGCCTTGAACCGTAAATCAGGGGCAAGGGGCTTAAGGGCCATACTGGAAAACGTGATGCTGGATGTGATGTATGACATCCCTTCCCTTTCACAGATCCGGGAGTGCCTGATCGGCGAAGAGGTAATCGCAAAGGGCGTCTCCCCGCTTCTGGTTTACGACAATAAGGTGGAATGCGCTTAGGAATATGTTAAAAACAAAGAAAAACGAAAATGATGCCTACGACATAATGGGAAAGCAGTTTTATCCCTTACTGCCTCTGAGAGACGTTGTGGTATTCCCCAATGTGGTGGTACCCCTCTTTGTTGGACGCGAGATGTCCATCAAGGCCCTCGAGTACGCGATGTCACATCAGAAAGAGATCTTCCTGGCCGCCCAGAAGAGCGCCAAGGTGGACGATCCTTCTCAAAAGGATATCTTTCTCTGCGGCACCATAAGTTCGGTGCTTCAGCTTCTGAGGCTTCCCGACGGCACTGTAAAAGCCTTGATTGAGGGAAAAGAAAGAGGAGTTATTGAAAGGTTTACTGAGTTTCAAGGCTTTCTCATGGTGGAGGTGAGCAAGGTTCAGGGAACCGGAGAGATAAACCTTGAGACCAACGCGCTTGTTCGGAGCATTCGTTCGAGCTTTGAGGAATACGCGCTGATCAACAATAAGATAAGCCCTGAAATAGTAGCCTCATTCCTATCCATCGAGGACCCGGTGCGGCTCGGCGACATGGTGGCAGGGCATCTCTCCCTTAAGGTAAGCGATAAGCAGATAATTCTGGAGATAGACGATATAAACCGGAGGCTGGAGAAGCTTTTCGAAAAACTCCGCATTGAAATAGATATCCTTCAACTTGAACAGCGGCTAAAAAGCCGGGTCAAGAACCAGATGGAGAAAACCCAGAAGGATTACTATCTCACAGAGCAGATGCGTGCCATCCAAAAGGAGATGGGCAATAAGGATGACTTCAAGGCCGAGCTTGACGAGCTTGAGAAAAAGATCAAACGCAAGAGGCTTCCAGGGGAGGCGAGCAGCCGGGTCAAACAGGAATTCAAGAAGCTCAAGATGATGTCGCCAATGTCTGCCGAGGCCGCTGTGGTGCGAAACTATATTGACTGGATCATATCCCTGCCCTGGTTTGAAAAGACAAAAATTAAACTGGATATTGACGAGGCTGAGACAATACTAAATGAAGACCATTATGGCCTTGATAAGCCCAAGGAACGCATTCTTGAATATCTTGCGGTGCAGCGGCTCACAAACAAGATAAAGGGACCTATTCTTTGCCTGGTTGGTCCGCCCGGTGTGGGAAAGACTTCTCTGGCCAAATCAGTTGCAAGGACAACAGGAAGAAATTTCGTCAGGCTTTCGCTGGGCGGAGTAAGGGATGAAGCTGAAATCAGGGGACATCGTCGAACCTATATAGGCGCCCTTCCCGGAAAGATCATCCAATACCTGCGAAGGGCAAAATCCAGCAACCCTGTTTTTTGTCTCGATGAAGTGGACAAGATGAGCGCGGATTTCAGGGGCGACCCATCTTCGGCGCTCCTGGAGGTTTTGGATCCCGAGCAAAACTTCGCCTTCAACGACCATTACCTCGACCTTGATTATGATCTGTCCGATGTATTTTTTATCACCACTGCCAACACATTGCACAATATCCCCCTGCCCTTGCAGGACAGGATGGAAATAATCAGGCTTCCAGGCTATACGGAGTATGAGAAATTAAACATAGCCAGGATGTTCTTGGTTAAGAAAGAGCTCGAGCAAAACGGCCTGAACAAGGAAAACATTACTTTTTCCGAAGGCGCGATCCTCACCATCATAAGGCATTACACCAAGGAGGCCGGAGTTAGAAACCTTGAAAGAGAGATAGCTTCAATATGCCGAAAGATGGCAAGAGAGGTAATCAAGGCAGGTCCTGAGGCCGCCATCTCAGTGACAACTCATTCAGTCCACAGGTATCTTGGAGTTCCCAAATACCGTTACGGCCGAACGGAAACTCAGGACGCCATAGGTGTGACCACTGGCCTTGCCTGGACTGACGTGGGGGGCGAGCTTTTGCAGACTGAAACCACCATAATGCCCGGTAAAGGCGTGCTGGTTCTCACAGGAAAGTTGGGTGAGGTGATGCAGGAATCAGGACAAGCAGCCCTGAGTTACGTTCGCTCCCGCGCCAAGCAGCTCGGCCTGCCTGACAATTTTTACAAGAATATTGACATCCACATCCATGTCCCGGAGGGCGCCATACCCAAGGATGGACCTTCGGCCGGGATAACCCTTGCTACGTCTATCGTCTCCGCCCTCACAAGAAGACCTGTGGTACATGACCTTGCTATGACGGGAGAGATAACCCTCAGAGGCAGGATTCTTCCTATAGGAGGACTTAAGGAGAAGATACTCGCCGCCCACAGGGGAGGCGTCACCAAAGTTATTATACCCGCGGATAACAAAAGGGATATAGAAGAGATCCCGAAACCTATTCTCAAGAAAGTCCAGATTATAACCGTAGAAAATATGGACGATGTCTTGAGGGAGGCTCTCGTACTTAAAGAGGGCGAAGAGCTTTTCTCATCAAATGAGGAAGCTGAGCCCTTCTGGCTTAAGGCGATGGCTGAGAATGGGAAAATTCAAGACATTGTACCCATAACCCATTAGGGGTGCGATTTACCTTGACAGAGAATGGCGGCAATGATAGAAAGAGTCCTCTCCACAAAGGGCGGATAGCTCAGCGGGAGAGCATCGGCCTTACAAGCCGGGGGTCGCAGGTTCAAATCCTGTTCCGCCTACCAATACCCTTACCTAACCTTACTTTTTAAGCCCCAAACATACTGAGTTTGCTAGGTAATCCAGTTTTTTGATTACCTAGCATTACTCAATAGATTCCTTGACAGGCTAAAAATATGTAGGTATCTTTCGAGGTATATTTTGAAGCCACTTAGGAGATACCTTCATGCCTCTTACGAAATCATTGATAAATAAGGCCGAACCACGTCTTAAACCCTATAAATTATACGATTTCAAAGGATTGTATGTGCTGGTCAACCCCAACGGCGGAAAATATTTTCGCTACAATTACCGGACGCCGGAAGGCAAAGTTAAAACTCTCGCTTTGGGAGTCTTCCCCGATGTAAGCCTAGAAGAAGCAAGAGAAAAGGTTAAAGAATCACGTAGTCTCTTAAAGCAAGGTTTGGACCCTTCGGAGTACAAAAAACAGGACAAAGCCGGGAAGACAAGTCAGAAGGATGCCTTTGAGACAATCGCCCGTGAGTGGTATGTGAAATACCTTCCCTCCTGGGTCAGGAAACATGGGGAGATTATCTTATTGCGTCTTGAGCATAACGTGTTTCCCTGGCTGGGGTCACGTCCTATAAATAAGATAACCGCTCCCGAGCTTTTACAGGTTCTAAGGAGAATCGAGGAACGAGGAGCGAATGAAACCGCCCATAGAATAAGAAGCCTATGTGGGCAAATTTTTCGTTACGGAATCGCAACAGGACGTTGTGAAAGAGACCCTGCTGCAGATCTCAAAGGCGCTCTTACGCCTGTAAAGCAGAAACACATGGCGGCAATTACGAATCCGATTGACGTGGGTGGTTTGCTTCGGGCAATAGACGAATACAGGGGAAGCTTTGTAACAAAGTGTGCCCTGAAGCTGGCCGCCTTGCTTTTTGTGAGGCCGGGAGAATTGCGTAATGCCGAATGGAAAGAGATGGACTTAGACCATGCTGAATGGCGCATACCGGCAGAGAAAATGAAGATGAAAAGAGAGCACATCGTACCCCTGGCTCCGCAGGCTGTCAGCATATTGAGAGAGGTATATCCGCTGACAAGCTCAAGCAGGTATGTTTTTCCAAACCCTCGTTCTCTGCTGAGGGCAATGAGCGAAAACGCTGTGTTGGCTGCTCTTCGGCGGATGGGCTATGAAAAGACCGAAATGACAGGGCATGGCTTTCGTGCCATGGCCTCCACCCTGCTCCACGAACAAGGCTGGCCGTCTGAAATCATTGAACTGCAACTGGCCCACATAGACAGCAACAAGGTCAGAGAAGCATACAATCATGCAAAGCATATAACCAAGCGCAGGGAGATGATGGAATCCTGGGCAAATTACCTCGACAAGCTGAGACAGGACAAGCCATTGATTCTTTCCTCGCAAGTGGATTCTTGATAGCCAACTACGTTTTGATATCTGCTCTAAATGGTTACAAACCACAAAAAAAAACCGGAAACCCTCGAAAGGGCCTCCGGCTTCTGATCAGGTTGTTAGTATCTCAGGAAGATGTCTGGCTTTCACCATCTCTTCCGCTTGAATATCAGTTAAGATTTTCCAGGCCAGCGTAGCTCCCGACCATCTGCAAAAGCAGACCGGGCCTTAACCTTGAATAGTAGAATGTTGGTTGCTCGCTTCCTCTGGTCTCAAATACCCCCAGGTATGAGGGTCACTGAAGAAACACTGGCCGCGTTCTCTCAATCCGTTTTCGCCTTCTGGGTGTCCGGGATGGAAATCCGCCATCCAGTAGAGACTGAAGTGGCAGCGGCCTTTTTCGTCGCTATTGCTGTGGTATTCGATCCGACTTATCATCTAATTTCCGTCCAGCAGTAGATCATGTCCTCAGAGCAGTCGTCACAAACGGGAGTTCCGTTTACCTGGTAGAACTCGGGTCTGACTATTGCGAGCCTTTCACATTCCGGGCATTCCCAGGTATGGCGGAGTTGCTCGTCGCTTATTCGCTTCCAGGGTTTTGCCGCTGTTGTGGTTTGAGACCCATCTTGCCCAGTTGTAATTTTCTCAATTACCTCTAGCATTAGTTTTCTCCTTATCTATGTTTCCTCAATAGTCCAGGAACCCCCGGTTAAGAGGGTCCCTGATACTGGTTAACACTTGCTCCATCCGCAGTTGAGGCAAATCACGCAGCCTTCGGCCGCATGGATGTTTCCTCCGCAGTCCGGGCAAGTTATATTCGGGCCTACCTCGATCTTCTCGGGTTTGGCCGTTGGTTTATGGTTAAACTGCTTGTCCAGATTAGACAGCGAGACGGCAAGACCCTGGTAGGCCTCTCTTTGTCCCAACAGGACTGAGATGGCCTTTCCTACGCCTGCCGCACAGGAGCGGACCTCGACACCGTTACCCTTGGCAAGAGCCCTCGTGCAGGCACGGCAGTCGACCTGTTGAAGCCTGCGAGAGACTTCTTCAGGAGATACGCCTGCCCTTAAGCACAAGCTTACCAGGACGCCAACAGCTTGAGCGTTAGCCTCACAGCCGCCTCCTACGGTTCTAAGGAAAACTTCCAGAGGACCTTCCTTGTCGAAAGCCACTTCGCAGTAAAGCTTTCCGCAGGCTGTTTGCTGCTTTATAACCCCGGCCTGTGTGATCCTTGGTCTGGGTTTGATAAAGCCTCTGGATAGATCGTTGTCCTGTTTGGACACGGAGACTTCTTTCTTGTCCTGTTTGGTCTTTTCGGTCTTCTTGCTCAGGGCCTGAAATCTCCTTGACCCGTCACGATAGACGGTCAGGCCTTTCAAAGAGAGCTTGTCAGCCTTCAGGATAAGGTCCCAGATCTGCTCCTTGGTTGCGCTGTTGGGTAGATTGATGGTCTTGGATACTGCGGCGTCAATGTAGCTCTGAAAGGCAGCCTGGACAGCCAGGTGTTCATCCGGCGTTACGTCGTGGGCTGTGACAAAATAGCCTGGCAACCCGTCTTCTCCGGTTTCGCCGAGGTATTCCTCGACTATCGGAGCCTTGACGACCAGCTCGCCATCCATTAATTGCTTGCGGTATTCAAAGGCGAAATGCGGCTCGATCCCAGAAGAGCAGCCGGCCAGGAGACTCAAGGTTCCGGTCGGGGCACAAGTCAGAAGCGCACCGTTCCTGCGTTTCTGTGTTCCTTCTGGGGCCTTTTCGAAGGTCGGAGCGAAACTTTTAGACTCGCCCAGCTCGATGCTTGCCTTGTTTGCCGCTACGCTGACATGGCGCATGATTTCCTTTGCCATATCAACCGACTCCTGGAATCCGTAACGGATGCCCATCTTGAGGAGCAGGTCTGCAAAGCCCATTACTCCTATACCGATCTGACGTGTCCGCAAAGCGGTCTCCACGATCTCAGGCAGAGGATAGTTGTTGAGGTCTATTATGTTGTCCAAAAACCGCACAAGAATTCTGGTTACATGGGCCAACTGGTTCCAGTTGATATTTGCCTTCGGGCTCCAGGAATCCAGGACAAACTTGCCGACATTGATGGAGGCCAGAGTGCAGGAGCCGTAAGGTACTAAGGGCTGTTCTCCGCAAGGGTTGGATGCCTCGATAGCTCCTTCCCACGGCATCGGATGAAACTTGTTCATGGTGTCTATGAACAGCACACCGGGCTCACCCGTCGTATGGGCGCAGGAGACTATCTGATCCATCAGGTCTCTTGCCCTGATCGTCTTTACAGCAGCAAGGGTTTTCTCTCCATCTCGCCATGACAGGGTAAAGTCTGTATCGTTCTTTACGGCCTCTATGAACGCATCGGTAATACCGACAGAGAGGTTGAAGTTTGTGAGCTTTCCCTCCGTTCGTTTGGCCTGTATAAAATCCAGGATGTCGGGATGATCTACTCTCAAAACACCCATGTTCGCGCCGGCCCGGACTCCACCCTGACGGATGATATCACCCAGAGCCTTGTCATAGATCTCGATAAACGAGATAGGCCCGGAGGATTTGCCGCCGGTGCTTTTAATCAGGCTTCCCTTGGGACGAAGTTTTGAAAAAGAAAAACCCGTTCCGCCTCCAAAGGCTTGAACTTCCACGGCCTGGCTAAGGGTCTTGAATATCCCGGCCCTGCTGTCTTCAAGAGGCAGCACGAAGCAGGCTGAAGCGCAACCGTTGTTGCGGCCAAGGTTTCTTAAAGCAGGACTGTTCGGAAGGGCGTAATCAAGCATTTCCCTGAACTCATCTTCCTCTGTGGGGGTGTTGGCAACTGTTCCAGCCACCCGGTCCAATACGTCATCCCAGGTTTCACCCTGAGCGGCTACTCTACTAAGTATCTTGTTATCCATTGATGGTCTCCTCCTTGAGATCTCGATAGCAGTCATGTTCGATTAGGTGTTGTCCTTTCAAGCCTATGAATCCGGTATTGCGGTATTTCCAGGCAATGTCGCGTTCGCGGCGAAAGGGCTTGTCAATGATTACGCGGTTGAAAATGTCAACAGGGTAATAAAATGTCTTTTTTATCTGCATGTTATCTCCTCCTGAAATTTCCGCCCTTTCCCGGATAAAGTTCGGGCATGTGGAGTAAAAACTAAAGATGCCTGATTGCTGAATCGGCTCGGGTTCGGAAATATAAGATTGCTTTCTGAGTGTTAATTACTTACCGGCAGGCTTTCGGGCGGCTAAGATCCTTGAAGCTATCTCAAAAAATCCATCCTTTTTGCAGAACACAGCCTGCATCTGGATGTATCGTTTGAAGCACTCCTGGTCGTAATTGAAAAGCCGTCCCGGCTTCTTCGGGTCAACTCCTTCAACATAGCGGGCCTCCTGAAGCCATTCGTATTCGGTCATCGGTTTTCTACTCATAACTAGGTCTCCTGTATTCGATTGCCAGATGCGATAATTCCAGATGTTCAACTGCGAACCTGGCAAGTTCTCTTCCGGCAAGCGGAGAGGTGTCTTCAATTGCTCCAAGGGTTAAGTCCTTTGGCCAGTGAGATTCCGGCAGGCCAAGACCTTTGTTGGCTTCCCAGGTTGCGATGTCGCACAGCGAGCAGCCGTCCAGTTTTTTCTTCCAGTCGTTCCAGGTCAAAGACCTGCCATGGTCGGATAGTTGATATATAGGCATCTTTGTCTCCTTGAAGCCCGAGCCTGCCGTTAGACAGGTCGGGCGGTTATGGTTACTATGCTGCTGTTGGGGTTGCGCTAAACTCTTCCATGATGGTTAGCCTACCAAGGAGGTCTCTGGCCTCCTCAAGCGCCTTATCAGGATTTGCCAATAGAGGCTTGAGTCCTTCGGCGACCTGCTTGACACTGAAGATGTCGAAATTAAGAAAAAACCGTGTGACTTTTTGGTCACTGATTTCGATCTTCTCAATGTCGTCTGGTTGCTCGCCATGACGGTAGAAATTTCCCGATATGTTCATGGCAGCAAGTTCCTTGTAGGTCGGCAACGTATCCTTGCCGTAAAACTTGCCGCAACCTCGCATACTGAGACGGATTTTTCCGTCTTCAGGCTTGCCAGTGTCGAATTGATAGAACAGCTTTTTGGTAAGCTTCTTGATTTCTCCAACCTGGTCCGGTAAACAATACACCTCACCCAGGATATCAGAGTAATATTCCATTGTTGTTTCTCCCTAGAGCCCGATAAAGGTAAAAAACCCAACTCCAATTAAGGGGTTGGGTTTCGGTTAAAAAACTGGTTTCGGGTTTACGGCTATTCCAGGTGCCTTTTCAGGCTTCAACCGGATCCTTAATACTTACCTCGCTAAGCATCCCAAGCTGTCTGTAAACGTCCTGAACCACTTCAGAGGCCTTTTCAGGCTCTTTGAGGTATGGCGCAAGTTTATTTCCCAGCACTGCCGGGTCTGACAACATCCGTAAATCAACCCAGAACCTAATAACTCGACTCTGTTTTATCGTT
>JBGSUA010000062.1:0-24281 GCA_041753575.1 Desulfatiglandaceae bacterium | reverse complement strand
CTCAGTGGCAATACCGGCATCGACAATAATCAGGGGTTTGTTCAACGAGGGGTTTTTCTCCAACCCCAGGAGCATCTTCTCCAAAGTCTTCCCTTCACTGACATTGCCTTCAAAAATACGGCTGCGTTTTGGAAAACCATTCCCATCCAGTACCAGACCCAGGGTCACTAATGGACAATCTGAACGCTTCTCTTTGGACTTACCGAATTTAGCCTTCTTGTTTAACTTCCCCGTCCCCTCAAGAAAAGTATTGGTCAAATCATACAAAACAATCCTCTCTTGAAGATTGAACAAGGTCTTCTCCTTACAACCAATCTTAACTCATTGCATTTACACATATTATATTCTTTGGCAGCCCCGATTTAGGCGATTTTATGGGGAAAAGTCATGAATTTTGGATAAGCCTGATTCCCGCAAGCACTGTCTCCAGGCAGGACGAAGATTGCGCCTGAACCCATCCCCCCTGAGGAACAGGCCGGGCGGCAGGCTACCCTTGAGCAGTATGCGAGGAGGCTGCAGCACACTTTAATAGACAGGAACTTCCATCATATCCTGTGTTACCTTATGCCGTTGGCCGGCAAGAATTGTCCTGGAGTGAGTCCGACTATGGTTTTGAACCGGTTGGTTAAGTGATTTTGATCCACGAAACCAGTCTGAAAGGCTACATCTGCGATGGGATGCCCCTTTAATATAAGATCTTTCGCGAGAGAGATTCGTTTATGCGTCAGGTAAACATGCGGAGTTAACCCTACCTCTTTCTTAAAAAGGCGGATAAGATAATACGGGCTAACATCCGTCATGCAAGCAAGTTCTTTCAGGCTAATCTTTTCTTCGTAATGGTGATCGATATACTTCTTAGCCAATCTTATATGCTTGCTGTAAACTTGCGTAGTCCTGTCTCCCGGCCTGCAATCTGCATGACGTATAATGAGTTTTGCCAAGGTATCCAGAAGGTGCGATTCCTCTTCCATCGAGAAAGTTGGCATATTTTCCAACATGTAATGCAGCCGGTTGAATTCTTTATATAACCTGAAATCTTCTATCAACGGACTTCTGAAAAACGGGACCTTGCCCTTTCCTCCCGAAACCTGCGCAGCGACTTGTCTCATGAACTCTTCGCTGGGGAATATCATCCGGTACATCCAGCCTTCCTCATCGAACCCCTGGGAAGTATGGACTTCGCCGGGGTTGATAACACACACGGTCCCTTTAGGAAAAATGTAATTGGCTCCTCGATAATCCATGGTTTTTGTGCCGTCGGTAATGACTCCGATGGCAAATTCTTCATGGAAATGACGCGGGAATATATGGGTTCTATAGGTGGCCCTCACGAGCTCTAGATTGCCTATTTCAGGGATTCGCCACCACTTGGAAGGCTTCTGTTTTCTTTCCCCTTTGCTTACGTCAGGTTTCACAGTCAATCTCTCTTTTTACACACCAGCACTTGCCGGCTGAAATGACCGAACCGGTCAGGAGCGATGCTGAAAACACCCTTACTTTCACCAACATCCCGACGAGAAACTGACCTTGAAAGCTACACCGCTCTTAGAATAAAGCTATCATGAGCCTGTGCATGAAGGAAACGCGGCGTGTTTCGGCCAACTTCCCATGGGGAATTAAAAAGCAGCCTCTAATAACCAGACTAGCATTTCTTGCCCTGCCCGTCAAACCCTTGATCAACCCCTGATCAAAACCAGGGAACGCCATTCCTTTGTTGGATGGTCTGATTCTCTGAATTCAAAAAGAAGGGCTACTCACCGCAATCCCTCTCGAAAATCGGAACGCGATTTCATGGCAAAAATCAGAGTGCCTATCCTGTGACAAAAAGCTTTTCCAGTAGTGGAGCGCAATTCTTCGCGCTGAAACAGATTTCCGGACAAGCTGGGATTGACATCTCACGAAGCGGAAAAAAGTATCCGGCTTTTTAGGATTGGATAGGGAGAAGAAGGGATTTTTCTGTAGCATTATTTTCCGCCGGCGCCCTCCTCCGCCATTGTGTGATGCGGCCGGAACAATCAAAGCCAGGATTCCTGAGCGTTCATTATCTTTACTTTTGACAGAATGAGGCCTACTTCCATGACTTCCGAGGCAGGCGTACAGCCATACTTCTCCGGAATCAGCTTGAGCCAGCGTTCGGAAGATATATACCGTTCCAGATCCTTACCGGAACGAAATACATATAGGGCTCCCCATGTTCCCTTTTCCCTGGAGATCCACCAGCACTTATACTCAACTTCGTCCATACTGGCAAAAATAGGATAACTGCCTGTGAACTGCGCACGGAGTTCTTCACTGCTGGGAAGCCTCTCCGGTTTAAAAACAGCAAAAAGTACTTTCTTCTGATCTTCCACTTTTTATGACCTCTTTTCTGAATTAAATTGTATATCCGGTTCAGTTTGTGTTGTCTCAACAGCTTCACGGGCTTTTCAACCTGTCAGTTCACAAGCCTGGGAAGGAATGTCCCTATGCCAGGAAAAGCAAACAGGATCACGACACATGCTAGCATTGCGATAACGAAGGGCCATATGCCTCTGACGATATCCTCCAGTGAAACATCGGGCTCTGCCACGCCTTTTGCGGCGAACAGGTTCAGCCCGACAGGCGGAGTGATCAGTCCAACCTCGACGCTCAGGATAACTATCGTCGCATACCATATAGCATCAATGCCTGCCGCGGAGATAATGGGGTTGAACACAGGGATCGTAATGCACAATATGGAGATGCCGTCCAGGAACATACCTAAGACCACGAATATGACAGTAAACACGATGACGAGAACAATCGGAGACAGGTTGGCTCCGATTACCAGTTCAGATATGGTGATCGTCAAGCCGGTAAGTACTATAAACTGAGAGAAAACCGTTGCGCTGCCGAAGATGAAAAATATCAGGGCGGAAGTTATGGCTGTTTCGTTAAGGCATCTTATCAATTCCCGGAAGTCTTGTTTCCTCTTGTTTTTATCCCCGTTGAACATTCTGATTAAGTAGATAAGGCTTATCAAAAGGGCGGCAACTGATGCTGCCTCACTGGGAGAAAATACGCCCCCATACATCCCTCCGAAAATCGAGAGGGCAACAATGGTAACAGTCCACCATGATTTGAGGCTTTTTATCCTCTGCGCCCAAGTGGCGGAATACTCAGTGGATCCCCGCTTTATGTAAGATGGTTTTATTTTGCTCATTAAAACGATGGTCAAACTGAACGCGATGGTGACAAGTATCCCGGGGGCAATCCCGGCCATCAGGACTTTCCCGATGGAAACACCGCTTAAGGTCCCGTAAACAATAGCAAGTATGCTCGGCGGGATGAGCATTCCGATCGCGCCGGATGCCGATGCGATCGCATAAGCAAGGCTCTTGTCATATCCCTGCCGCCTCATCTGCGGCGCGCTGATCTTAGAGAAGACCGCCGATGCCACTACCGATGCGCCGCATACTGTTCCGAAGGCCGCGCAGGCCAGCACAGTGGCAATCCCAAGTCCGCTGCGGAATTTTCCAAGCCACAAACTAAGGCTTTCATAAATATCTCTGCTGATCCCTCCACCGCTGGCAAGATGCCCCATGAGTATGAAAAGGGGCAGGGTGATAAGGGTTGGATTGGATATCTTGTGATAGAAGGAATTAATGACCATGTCCGTCATCGGTTTGAACCCGGTAACGACTGCCAGTCCTATAGCGCTGGCAATTATCAGCGCAAAACCGATGTGGGTCCCGAGAGCGAGAAGTACAAAAAGCAGTGCTATACCAAGGCCCCCCAGCACGAGGGGATCAAGACCAAAAGCGCCCATCTCTAAACTTCTCTCTTGATGATTATCATCAGATACCGTATTCCGAAAACAGCCATTCCTACAGGAAGGGCAAATCTTCCAAACCACCAAGGTATTCTTATGGCTGCCATCATTTCCTCATTGATCATGAAGGATCGCCAGAATTTGATCCAGGAAAACCAGGCAAGCCACATGCAGGTACAGCAACTCAGGAGATAAACGAATAGCGTAATTGCCTTCTGGGCTCTTGCCGGAAGAATATTTAAGAACATGGTGGCCCTGACGTGTGCATTGATGCTCAAGGTGAACGCAAAGCCGAAAACCACAATATAGGGCATCAGGACTTCGCTCACTTCCCATGTTGCCGGAAACGGCAGGTTAAAGAAAAAACGCGAGGTAATGTCTATGACAGTCAGGAACATGATACCTAGGGTTGTGGACCATGAGATCACGATCAGAGCTTTTTCAATCTTCTTCAAGAAGCGGTCAGCTTCCCACAGGTTCATCTTCATCACTTCTTCCTGCTGAAAAGTGTTTCATCTTACAAAGTCGGCAAATCCCGTTCCCTTATTCAGCGCGGTTCCGTGCAAGCGGCCAAGCCCGCCTGCACGGCCCGGGCATTCAGACCGATGCTCCGGGGCGCTCTATTTCAATTTTCCCCAGTGCCTGGTCCACTTGTATCCCATGTCGGAGGTTATCTGCTGCCAGCGCAGCACCATCTCATGGCCGGGGAGGCCCTTGGAGGCCATTTCATTGCCCCATTCGGAGGAATCGTACTGTATGGAATCAATCCATCGCTGCTTATCCGAATCGCTCAAGGTGCTGAATATCATACCTCTATTTTTCCAATCGTTGTAGCACTTGTCCCACCACTTGGGAATCAGTTCTCTTACTGATCGAATCTCCACCTCTTTCCCCACATCCACAAGCAGTTTTTGAATATCAGACGGCAATTTGTTATAGAAATCCTTGTTCATGTATGCGCCGGTCAGGAAGCTCGCCGCAACTCCTGAGTGCAAATAATACTTCGTCTGCTCGTGGATCTTGAAAGCGTACAGAAGAGGAAAGGGGAGAGTATCCACTTGAACTACGCCTGAACGCAGCATGTCATAGCGTTCATGTCCCGGTCTCACTATGGCGGAAGCGCCGGGCGGCAGCCAGCGGCCGAAATACCTTCCGATCAAGGTAACCTTTTGGCCTTTGAAATCATCCAGGGTCTTCAGGGGAATTTTACTCATGAAGTCGTACTTGCCGTCCTGGATCTGAAATAAATGCACCAGGTTCTGTTTGGCTTCCTCCTGCTCCAGTTGCGGAAATTCGGCTCGCATCTGCCTTCTGGCCTTCTGGAGCAACTCGTAGTCAAGCGGGCCGAAGGGAATAGCGAATTCCCAGTTGGACAGAGGAAACTCCCCGGGGGTGAACCATGGGTAGAGATGGCCCATTTGAACAGCACCGCTCTTCACCAGAGCGTATTGTTCGGGCGGAGCTCCCAAAGCGGCACCCCAGAAGACCTGAAATTTCATTTTCCCGCCGGTGCGCTTGGTTACCTCATCCAGATACATCTGGAAGATATCGCTGATCATGCACGTTTCCGGCGGAGGCCAGGCCGCCGTGACCTTCAAGGTCATTGGTTGAAGTTCTTCTTTCGCCCATGCCCCGGGCCCGGCAATGAACATTGCCCCGAACGCTAACACTACAAGAACACCATATGTAAACTTCCTTAGCTTCACCGTACACCTCCTTATCCTGTAAGAAATTGTTGGTCGGCTGCTCTCAATTATCCCGAATCAACTCATGCATGTTCTTCCCTGGATTCAGCCTTACCTAGCAAAAAAAAAATCACAGACAATGCATGTTATTGTCTTTCTATGCGTCTGGCGGTCCGCCGGCCTCGCGTATTGCCAAAAACACGGCTTCCGGGTCTGCGGGCAGTGAGCGCACCCTGCCTCCGCAGGCGTTGGCAATCGCATTGAGTATGGCCGGAGCGGCCGGTATGTTGCACATTTCCCCAACCCCTTTGGCGCCGTAGGGCCCCAGCTCGTTATAGCCCGGCAGAATTATTGGCTTCATGTCCGGCACATCCAGCATGGTCGGGATCAGGTAGTCCTGAAGCGACAGGTTCCGGATCATGCCGCCGCTCAAGGCCACCGCCTCCATCAGGGCATATCCGATGCCCATCGCGACACCTCCTTCGATCTGGCCCTCCACAGCCTTGGGATTGATTGCCTTCCCCACGTCAAAAACCGCCACGTAATCCTCCAGTTCGACTTCCCCGGTTTCAACATCCACCACCACCTGGACCATGTGTGTTGAATACGAGTACACAAAGTAAGGGCTGCCCTGTCCGGTTTCGGGATTCATGGAGGCCATCGGCGGGGCCCACCATCCCTGGCCGATCATCCGCTTGCCCGTGAACCAGCACTTGGAGGTCACCTCCCGAAAAGATAGTTTTCTCTCGGGATTGTCGCGGTCGTAAACCTTGCCATCAACGAACTCTATGCGGCTTGTGGGGACCAGAAGAAGTTCGGATGCCATTTCCAGCAGCGACTCCTTCACCTGCCGTGCCGCCATTATTATCGCGTTTCCCATGAGGGTGGTGGACCTGCTGCCGACCGTTGGGCCAGACTCCGGCACCAGGTCAGTGTCCGGCTGGACCAGCCGCACATCCTCCAGCTTCACTCCCAGTTCCTCCGCGCATATCTGAGGCAGCACTGTGAAAGCCCCCTGGCCCATCTCAGTTATACCCGAATAGAGAAGCACTGAGCCGTCTTCGTTCACATGCACATTGGCCCCGCATGCATCAAATCCGGTGCCTATGCTGGTACGATACCAGCCCATGCCAACGCCCACTCCTCTGCGTTTGGTCTTATGCTTGTCAATGTAGCCGGCCTGCTTGACGCGGCCGCCCCAGTCAAAGGCCTCGGCGCAGGCCTCAAGCGTATCCATAAGTCCCACACTCTGGTCAAGCACCTGGCCGGTTGCAGTTGCCGATCCCAGCTTGAAGCCGTTTTTGCGGCGGATATCCACAGGGTCCATCCCGAGCTCTGCGGCCAACTCATCCATAAGCTGTTCGTGCGCGACGTGCACCTGCGGCGCTCCGAAGCCGCGCATGGCGCCGCCATAAGGGTGATTGGTATAGCAAAGGTATGCATCCACGTAGCAGTTGGGTATCTCGTACGGGCCGGGCATCATCATCATGGCATGCACATGACAGCCCCCGGCAGGCGGAACCTTGGGGCCCAGGCTGGCATAAGCGCCCTGCTCATCCCACAGAATCCCCTTGAAGGCCACCAGTGTGCCGTCCTTTTTGGCTCCGATTTTGATCTCCATGATCATCGGGTGGCGCTTGGAGGTCTGTATCATCAACTCCTCCCGCTCCAGGCTCATCTTCACCGGCCTCCCGGTATGCTGCGCCAGGACCGCCGCCCGGCATCCGAGATCAATGGGAGAATCTTCCTTTCCCCCGAATCCGCCGCCCATATGGATCTGCCGGACGCGAACCTTGTTCATGGGTATCCCCAGCACAGGAGCCAGATTCTTTCGGGTAAGAAACGGCGCCTGCATAGGACCTTCCACCAGCATTCCCCCGTTTGGCTGGGGAATTGCCATGATCACGTCTGGTTCGATGTAGGCGTGATCCTGCATGGGCACCTGGTAGGTTCTCTCCATGATCACATCGGCCTGGGCAAATCCGGCCTCGACATCACCTTTTCGTACCTTGTTTAAAGAAAGTAAATTGCCGTTTGCGTGTATCTTTGGGGCGTCTTCCCTTATAGCCTCACGCGGATCGAACACGGCCGGAAGGGCTTCATACTCGACCTCGATCAGCCTCAGGGCCTGATTGGCAATTTTTTCGGTCTCCGCCGCAACCAATGCCACGCCGTCCCCGATGAAACGAACCTTATCTCCGCAGATCACAGGCTGGTCGGGCATAGCCGCACCGAACAAATTCCGGCCTGGAACATCGGCAGCGGTGAGCACCGCCACCACTCCCTCAAGCTGTCTGGCTTTATCAGTGTTGATGGATCTTATCAGGGCATGTGGATGGGGACTTCGCAGAATCTTTCCGTGCAGAAAGCCCTGGTGATCATAATCCCCCGCATATTTAAGCTTTCCCGTCACCTTGAGCATATCGTCGAGACGGTTGATGCTGTGACCTGCCACAGCCAGCGGTTTCGCCTCGGCCTTCAATAGCCGGCAGAGATCAACCTGGTTTCGGCTGATGACTTGAACTTCCCTTTTTTTATCCATTTCTTTTGCCATGATCCAATCTCCTGGCTGAGGCTGACGATCCCCAACAAAATCAGCTTCCCGATTCGCCCCTCCTGCCAAGCTCCAGCACGGCCTGCATGACCTTGCGGTAGCCGGTGCAGCGGCAGAGCACTCCGGAAAGAGCGTGTCTGATCTCGCCTTCATCGGGGTTGGGGTTTTTGTCCAAAAGGGCTTTAGCTGTAAGTATCATCCCCGGCGTACAAAAGCCGCACTGGGAAGCGCCTGCGTCCATGAAGGATTGCTGTAACCGGTCCAGAGTTCCGTCCTGTTTTTCTAGACCCTCTATTGTGGTCACTTCGCGGCCGGCTACCTTGCGGGCCGGCAGCAGGCAGGAGTTGACCGGCACACCGTCCAGTAGCACAGTGCACGCCCCGCACTCACCCTCGCGGCAGCCCACCTTGGTCCCCGTGAGCCCCAGGTCTTCCCGCAGAACATCCGCCAGAACGCTGCCGGGCGGAGGAGAAATCTCAACCCCTTTTCCATTCACTTTAAAAGACAATTTCATATCGCCCATGATATTCCTCTTTAATCCAGGGTGTAGCCGGCCTGCTCAAGGGAACGCTCCAGGCCTCTGCGCACATAAACCTTGACCATTTCCTGCCGGTAGTCGCAGGACCCGCGAAGGATGCTGTCCCGAGGCGAGCAGTAAGCGGAAGCCTCCGCCGCCGCATCCTGGATAACCTTGGGGCTGATGCTCTTACCCCGCAGGAAATCCTCGGCGCGCCTTTCCCTGAAAGGAATCGGCGCCACCGGCCCCAGAGCCAGAGCCGTGTCAACAAAGGTACCTCGAAGCGGATCAACAGCCACCTTGACGGCGCAAACCAGCATGGGAAGGGTCAGTGCCTTGCGTTTGGCCAAACGCTGGTAACAGCAACCCTGATTTTCGCCCAATGCCGAAAACTCGATACGGGTCAATATCTCCCTGGCGGGATCGAGCACTGTCCTGCCTACGTCCAGAAAAAACGCGCACAGCGGGACTGTCCTCTCTCCATTGGCAGAGACTATGGTCACAGAAGCATCCAGAGCCAGCAGGGGGATAGACGCGTCGGCGGCGGGTTGCCCGCTGACCAGGTTTCCGGCGACGGTGGCTACATTGCGTATTTGCGGTGATCCCACCTGCGCGCATCCGTCGGACAGAAGGCGGGCCTTTTCCTGAATCAGAGGTGAATTCGCCACCTGGGCATGGGTGACAAGGCCTCCCAGGGTTATCCTGTTTCCTTCAGTCTCAATATCGCTCAGTCCTGTGAGACCGGTTATATCCACAAGGGCCTTCGGCGAATAGTCACCTTTCCGGAGCTGAGGAACCACGTCCGTTCCTCCAGCTATAATCCTTGCCTGGCCGCGAAACCGGTTCAGCATCTCCAGGGCTTCTGCCAGGGATGACGGCGTCAGATATTCTTCCACCTCCACCTTCCCGGTCCAGTGTAATTCCGAAAACTTGCGCTCCATGTCTTCCCCCTTGCGATCCAGATCTGCGAGAGTTCAAATCGCTTTAGGCATCCAGTTTATTCTTTGCAACCATAACATAATACCTCATTAAACCTTTTGAACTGATATGTCTTGCAGAATGTTGCACTTTTCTGGCCTGACAGAGGGCGCGCATCTGACCCCCATCCTGTAGATGAAGATGTTTCGAGCCTTTCGGCCATTCTGTTGGATGATGCCTACTATTCCTTTTTGCATTTCGGGACCAAAACTGTCGCAGACATGCCGATAGTGGGGCCAGAGCACTTGATCCCGCTAAAGGCAAGGGCATGGCTCGATCTCACCGCCCGAAAGAAGTCAGGTGAGCAAATTGACGCCTTTAAGAAAGTTGTAAACCGACAGACCATGAAATACCGAGCCACCAGGGGAAGATAGGAGTAAATGAAGGCGTTCATATTTCTCGTGGAGTGTCTCGTCCACGATTTTCATCAAGTGATCAATAGTCACTGGCATGACTGATGCCATAAAACGAACGTATAATTCCTTCATCATTTTCTCCTTTTTCTGGTCATCGAACATGGAGTTCAGCCGCATGGCGTCCAGCCGTGTCGGGTGCAACGGCTGACCCCTCAGCTTTTTTTTACTCTGTGGCCGTGATCTCCGCATTTTTTCAAACGACCATTTTCCCGCTCCTTCTTTGTCGGGCAACATTCAAAAGATATTGATCCATGCCTTCGGCGGCTTCGGGACGGAAGGCATTGGTTGCACCATCGCGGTCGGCATCGGTAACAATGACGATTCTCTCGTTTGCCGCCAATCCCTTGAGAATTCCGCGAGCGGACTCTCCAGGCGTTATTGCAGATTCAGGAGCCCCTCCGGCTTTATCCCAGATGGGAGTGGCGACGGTTCCGGGAATGACCGTGGAAAGGCGAATGTGCTCATCCCAAAACTCGTAGCGTAGCGAGCCCGTAAGCCCGATCAAGGCAGACTTGGTGGCGCTGTACATACTCTGATAGGCCATCGGCGCAAAACCGATACCCGAGGCGGTGTTTGCGATATGTCCACCCCCTTGCGCACGCATGATCGGCAATACCGCCCGAATACCGTATAAGGCGCCGAAGAAATTCACGTCAAAGGCAAACTTCCAATCGGCATCTGTTGCCTCGTCAAAAGATTTTGCCAAGCCGAGGCCGGCATTGTTGAAAAGGAGATGAATCTGACCGGCTCCGAACTCTGCCGCCTGCCGGATCATCGCAGCAACGCTTTCCTGCTTGGTCACATCGGTTTGGATTCCCAATACTTTTCCGGGGTAAGCGCTCTCAAGTCTTGCGCTCTCCGTTTTCAGTTTCTCAACGTTTAAATCTGCAAGAACGACGGCCTTTGCACCGAATGAGAGAAGTAGTTCGCACAATGCAAGGCCTATTCCTGATGCTCCGCCGGTGACGACTGCGACCTTGTTTTTGTAATATTCGTTCATGTCTCAAATCCTCCTTTCTTACGTTGATTATCATTGAGTTGTGCGGATACCGGACGGGAAAGACGCGCCTACTTAAGAACACGTCCGCGCCCCTCCATCAGGATCGCCCGACCCTTCATCATTGTGACAGGCGCCATCTCGATCATGGGCAACCCTGCCAGAGCCATGATTATATGCCATTGCATGGGGCTTTGATCCCACGTCAACTCGGTCCATTTGACTGTGCCGCTGCCCAGCCAGGCGGCATTGGGCTCGCTGCGCATGGGAAAAAGAATGGGCTGGCTCAAGTCCGCTCCCGAAGCGCCCACTTTCGGAATGTAGCGCCACCCAAAGGAATTCACGTCCATATTAAGGGCTTTCACTTGGTCCTCATCCATCGGCTTAGGCCCTGTCATTTCCATTTGCAGGAATGTGCTGCCTTCGTAGCTGAGACGGGTGCGGTAAGTGTCCGCGACGATATGCAGGTCTTCAATGTCGGCATAGATCTTGGGGACACCCATCATGTTTCCTGTCAGGATCGGCGTGGTCTTGTTCTCCCAAACCACAAGAGCAAACGCTCCTTCCAGCCGGTCTTGTCGGCCATTGAAACGCACCGGGACCGCAACGGTAACCAGATTGTAATACGATCCGGCCATCCATTCGACCTGCCGGCACTGCTGGTACTGAATGACCAGTTCCGGCTTTATCAGCTCGAAGCCTTCCGGGAGATAGTCGGCCAGCCGATCCCCGTCGGTCGTGTAGCTGTAGACCAGGCTCACGATATCGTTGTAGTAGGCCTTCGCGTCGGGATCAAAGACCGTTCCGCCAAAGTGGGCCGGCATTCTGTAACACTTTCCGTCTTCAAACTTGAACATGGCTACCCTCCTTAATCCAGTTTATGTGGCACCCTCCACATCAGCCCGCATCTTATCCAGTACGGCCAGGATACGCAGAAGATACAAAAGAACGCATCCATTCGCGGCAAGAATCATACCGATTACAAGTCCATGGACCAGACCGGGGATGAGCATCGATGTGCCGAACATGATGGCCAGCAGATTCATCGTCAGTTGTGTCGCGAAAAGCCGTGCGAGCACCGGGGGAACGGGCTTGCACGGCTCGTCCGGTTGCCTGGAGCGTCGCGCCCACATTTTCACCAGCGCAATGATACCGCCCAGGAGGTTGAGCACCCCGACGACAACTGTCAACTGTGATACCAGGATTTCCGGAATGATGCAGGACACGATTCCCAACGCCGCAAACAAAAGCCCAAACCCAACGACCAGCCATGAACGGGGAAAGAGGCCTATCGGCGTATTTCCGGACGCAAGCATCTGAACCGCGAAAATTACCATCAGAAGACCAAGCTGCGCACTTCCCGAAAAAGGAAGCAGCCCCAGATTTACCGGGATCAGCAGCACGCCAAGAATTAGCAAGAAAACGCCCATTAGCATGAGCATTGCCTGATCTGTGGAAAGCTCGACATCTCCAATAGGGCGCTTCTCCGCCTCCGGATACTTGCGATATATCTTCCAGAGCACCCCTGCGAGATAAAGGATCGCCACGCCGAAAAACAGAACCGCAACCGCCATTATGGGCGTGGTCAGCAGACTCCGTTTCCAGAGAAGCAATCCGATAAGCATCGACAGAACATAGACCGAACCGCATCCAAGAATCAGATGCCGGAAGATTCCCCCGCATGTTGCCCAACTCCTGAGCTTGTCCTTGGCAAAACACATCTGCAGAAGCAGCAGAAAACCGCCCGGACCAAAACAGAGAAACAGCAACATGCGGGGAAGGCGGATCGAAATCGGAATAAAACACGTCACCATGCCTACTGCTGCAATCAGCACTCCCACAGCAAACAAAAGCTTTGACCTGGGCATGTCGCCAAAAGGCGTCTTTCCAAGCGCTATCATTTGCAGGGCAAATATGATCAAAAGCAATCCATACAAACCGTTTTCATAGTAAGGAAGCATCCCGTCGTACACAGGGAAAAGCAGGACCCCGGTAATCAGCATGGCCATGCCGCCGATAACCAGGATCACAGCATCGAGCGGAAGATCTGCCTCTTTGAATATCATATGTTCCGTCCTGCTTATTGTGCCCATTGCGTATTAGCTCTCATCTTGTTGCCCTTCTTCTGGTTGCCTAATGGGCTAAGCTGCCCCGCCGCATCGACTAGGCCCGCATGGATTTCAGAACTAAATGCACCGCAAAGACGGCCTGCCAGGCGTCAGCTTCAGCTATTTGATACTGTTTAAGGCCTCCTCCTGAGGCATCATAGAATGCCTTTGCAACCCTGGACACCGTGCTTGTGGCCCGCAGAGAAGCTCTCCGCGCTCCGACTAGCACCCCTTAAGCCCATTCTCACGCGGAGAGCTTCTCTGCTGCTTAGCCGAATGGGCCCTCCTTGGGTGAACCAGGTGGTAGAATCTCGATAAGTGTCTGGTGCAGGATCTCTTTCCAGCACCCGCTTTGAAATAAAGTCGGAATCGCTGCCAACAGGCAAATGGACTCGTAAACCCGGTAGACGAAAAAAGAAAAAGATTTTTCGTTAGGGGGTAGTTTTACCCTTGACAGCGGGAGGCCTTATAAGTGTTCGGCGGCCTTATTTACCCACCTTTCGCCGCTGGAAATCAACAACTCCAGAAATACGCATCAGCCAATCGCCTATTGTCGGAGACAGTTCATTTAACATAAATGAGTAACGCAGTGGGCGTGAGTTGATGATTCTTTCTACCCTACCTTTCTCAATTGCATTTACTACCGCTTTTGCAACCTGAAAAGGAGCGCATGATCCAACAATCCAAGGGGCCTGCATTCCAAACTTCGCAAACATTCCAACTTCCCTGACGTAACCAGGAAAGATCGTTGAAAAATGAACTCCGGTGTTAGCCAGTTCCAAACGAAGCGCACGTGTCCATTCAGATAGTCCGGCCTTTGTTCCCGAATATGTTGCAGCATAGGGAGCCCCGCTCTTGGCTGCGATGGAAGCAATATTCACTATGTGCCCCTCTTTCCTTTCGAGCATTTCTGGGAGAACAAGGCGGGTTAGGGCCATGGGCGCAATGAGGTTCACTTCAATAGTATCCCTTATAGTAGGCCAAGATAATTCTGCATAGGCACCTTCAGTTTCCAGTCCAGCATTATTTACTAGTACGTCGATTTTTCCAAATTTGTTCAGGACATCAGCGACAAGGTTTTCGCGTTGGGATGATTGTCTGAGATCGATGGGCATCACCAAAGCCTTGGTCCCTATTTCGCTTAGGCGTGTTGCTACATCGTCTAATCCACTTTTCGAACGAGCTGCCAGCGCGATGTTGGCACCTCGCTTTGCAAGAGCCTCAGCTACTATTGGCCCGATACCGCGAGATCCGCCCGTCAGAAGCACTACCATCCCCTTCAATTGTTTCATTGATTACTCCTTTGAGGATTGCTGGCGTTCCGCCACTCGCAAATTCGGGGCCGCCTAACGAAAAAGCTAAGGGGCGCTGCGGCTTATTGCCGCGTCCCTCTTGAGCGGGTTGTTGAACGTAGCCGCTCTGCGGCGGAAAAACCCAGCAATTCTCATTTTGAAAAGATACCCCTGTGGGAGAGACTTTCCAGTCGCGAAAAGCGTGGCAGAATGCCACTCACACAGCATCTGGAAAGCACCAGAGCGGAATATGAGACTTGCTGAGAAAAACCCGGCAATGTGCCATAAAATAACCTAAGATCGAACCCAATGAATAAAATCGTACATCTTCTTAAATATCACCTAACCAGTTAACAGCAAAGATTATTTCTATAATAATCGCTTAAAAAAAGATATTTCCTTATAGCAAGTTTAGCGCCAATATCGGGCTTGTCCAACCACAGGATAAGATTGTGGTTCGCTCCGCTCTCACAATCTATCCTTATTCGTTGGGCCTTCAATAGATGCAAGCATCTAATATCGACAGAACCTCTTCAAGCAGGTTATCTGAAGCCCTTCCCATACGCTTAGCCTTCCTCACACGGAAATCTATCGATTTGACTTGCTCAACCATGACAAATCCCGTGACTTTTGGATCGTTCGCAACGGCTACGTGGAAAGGGAAGCTCCGATCTGTGTTGGTGAGGGGGCAGACAATGGCGAGGCCCGTATGGCTGTTGAATAGGGTGTTGCTCACAACCAAGGCAGGCCGCCGGCCTTTTTGTTCATGGCCAGATTGCGGGTCTAAAGTGACAGCAATGAAGTCACCTTTTTGGGGAACATAGCTTGTCATTTACAAGCCTCCCTCCCGACTGGTTCTCCCCATTCAACTTCTTGGGGCCTGTAATTCTTAGGGATGCGGGAAACCAGTTCTTGAAGGCTCAGTCCACCTCGTACGCTCCTCCTTATAGGAGCAATGACAATCACGCCGTCTCGTGTGGATACATCAACAGGATCACCAATTGATATGTGAGTATCCTCAAGAACCTGCTTAGCAAGGCGGAGCCCCTGACTGTTGCCCCATTTTTGCACTTTCGTGACCATATTCCATACCTCCTTTGGATATACTAAGTATAGCCCTTAGTCTATCTCATGTCAAGTCTATTTGAGGCCGAACGTTAGAAATCAGCTGTGGCTGCAAGCCATCCGCTGGAGTGATTTGATACTGTTTAAGGCCTCCTCCTGAGGCATGATAGAATGCCTTTGCATGAGTCAAATTTCAAACCAAGACGAGGATGTGCATCCTGGAATCGGTCCTGTTGTTTTGGGGAAATAAAGAGTATGTGGAAGAGGTTCTTCATAATCTTAAGGCGCTCTTCTATCAGAGCCCTACTTCGTTGCCTTTTCCTGCTCAATGCTGCTTGAGCTAATATCGGCCAACGCCCCCTTAACTCCCCAGCCTCTTTCAACTATCCTTGCAGGGGGCTTCCGCTCTTAGGTCACGTCTCACTTTGCCATCCGCTGTTTTCAGTAGCTCATACGCTTATGTTTTAACTGCAAGAAGATGGAGTGCCAGGTCCAGAGTGCCGATCCATATAGCAGGTTTTGGAGCAGCCGGTATTGTGCAAATCAAACTTTTAACTTGCTCTTTGCACATACATCTACGATAATGCTGTCATGATCATCCGAGACATCACAGAAGAGCTGGTTCGATCTGCCGAGGAATATCCCGTAGTGACTATCCTCGGGCCGCGCCAATCGGGAAAGACCACACTTGCCCGGATGACGTTTCCCGATAAACCGTATTTTTCTCTGGAAGACCCGGATGTCCGCATGGCTGCCGAAGCAGATCCAAGGGGATTCCTTGGCCAAATGGAAGGCGGCGGCATTCTGGATGAGGTACAACGGCTTCCCTTGCTGCTTTCCTATGTCCAGGGCATGGTGGACAAGACAAGGAAACACGGAAGGTTCATCTTGACCGGCAGTCACCAGCCGCAACTCCACGAGGCGATCAGCCAGTCGCTGGCAGGCCGGACGGCTATGCTGACCCTGTGGCCATTCTCCCTCAAGGAACTTCGCCATTATGAATCGGCCTGGGACGCCTTCGACTTAATCCATCGCGGTTTTTTCCCCAGGCTTCACGACGAGGGCCTTGAACCGCGCAGGTTTTTCAACGGCTATCTTCAGACCTACGTCGAGCGGGATGTCCGGGCCCTGATACAGTTGCGCGATCTTTCCCAGTTCCAGAAGTTCCTTACCTTGCTTGCCGGACGGGTGGGACAAGTCGTAAACCTCGCTTCGCTCGGAAACGATGTGGGTGCCTCCAGTACAACGATCAGAAACTGGCTTTCCGTTCTGAAAGCCTCCTATGTCGTATTCGAACTACCGCCTTTTTTCGAGAACGTCCAAAAACGAGTGATCAAGTCGCCCAAGATATTTTTTACCGACGTTGGTCTCGCCGCCTTTCTGCTCGGCATTCACACGGCTGAACAGGCCTCCCGCGATCCTTTGCGCGGTAGCCTCTATGAGAATCTCGTTATCGCAGACATCGTAAAAAGCGCGCTCAACAGGGGGATCAGACCGGAGACTTATTTCTTCCGAGACTCCCACGGAAACGAAATTGATCTGCTCATCAGAGAAAAAGGCGTGCTCATACCTGTGGAGATCAAATCCGCCTCCACCTATTCCGCTCATTTCGTGAAAATGCTGGAATGGTTTAAAACTTTGGGGATTAAACGCCTCAAACCCGGCGCAGTCCTCTATAACGGCGAGCAACCCTTCAACATCCGGGGCGTCCGCGTTTTCAATCCCCTCCATGTGGAAGATATCTGGGATACGCTGACAACGCCTATCGAAGAAGGAGAGCCCTGAACGCGCTTCCAAATCCGGGTGCCTCAATTATTTTCGATTCAGACATTTGTCATCAGTTTTTAAGTAAAAATGGGCTTAAATCCGTGAAGATCGTTTGACATTAGTCGGCTGATTTGTCTATCGTTAAGCGTGTAACCGGGGGAACTGTACCCAGTCTCTCATTTTCGCTTTCACGTGCGCATTGCCCATACCCTGACCTAGCAGGAGGAACCTCAGAGCAGCAGAACACTAAAAGAGAAATCAGGACCGGGAATGACAAAGCAAAGATACATTATGTCTTTTACAGCAGGAGGGCTTTTTCACCGTGAATCAGTGAAGCTGGCCTTGCTGCATCAAGAGCATAAGGACTGGAGTGCCGTTCGGGAAATCGCTATCTCGGATAACGTATTACAGACAAGGACGCTCAGCACTTTAAAGCGATTGTGTCGCGAAATCATATCTCGCCTTAAGACCCTTAGCCCCGGTGAATTGGATTTCCTGCTTCACGCAACTCCCCAGGAGCAAGGCTATGTTTTATGGCTGGCAGTATGCCGCAGGCACAGGTTCATCGCGGAGTTTGCCATCGAGGTTCTTCGCGAAAGGTATATCACTTTGAAAACGGATTTGAGTTACGAAGACTTTGATTCGTTTTTTAATAGAAAATCCGAGTGGCACGACGAACTCGATAGTATCCGGCCCGCAACCATGAACAAGCTGCGGCAGGTCCTCTTCAGGATCCTCCGGGAAGCGGATCTTCTTACGGCAGACAATGCCATCAACCCAGCCATGCTCAGTGCCGGTCTCCTGGAAGCTATTTCGCAAGGCGGCAGCCAGGATGTTTTGCTCTTCCCCACAGTTGAATCGGACTTAAGGGGGATTCCAAAGTGAGATCTGATATAGCGAAAATGCCCATGCAGGATAGATTTCAGCATCTCTTCGCTGTTATCTCAGGACCACGTTTTCTTAAGAAACAAGGCCTCGGTAATGAGGTGCCGTTCTTCATCTGTCCTTTCAAGCCGGAGGAATCCGTTGAGATGGAGCGGATTGAGCGTCAGTTGATCAACCGGCTGGAACAGGCCGGGGTTAGAATATTGGAGATCAACCTTTACGATCTCTCCATAGAAATTCTAAAGGACCGGGGCATCTGGGAGCAGATGCTTGAAATGGAAGAATCCGTTTCCAAGGGCGAGTTCAAAGAGCTTTTGCAGGGCGTCCTGGATCCGGAAGCCCACCTTACCCCGGCAATCGCCTCCAAACTGGCAGGAACTGATTTTGACGTACTTTTTCTTTCCGGAGTCGGCGAGGTGTTCCCCTACATCCGCTCCCACAATGTCTTGAATAATTTGCAGAGCACGGCAAAAGAAAAGCCGACGGTAATGTTCTTTCCGGGAGCCTACACTCACTCGCTGGAGTCAGGAGCATCACTTGATCTGTTCGGAAGGCTTCATGACGATAAGTATTACAGGGCCTTTAACATTTTTCACTGCGAAGCATAAATGGGGGAGACGATATGAGTCTCAAGATGATTTTCAAGAAGCCTGTTGACCGTCACATTGAAGGGGTAATTAAAGCCGATGATGAGGCAAGCCTTCGCGTTGAGATAGAGGAATACGTCCTTACAAACGAGGTTGCAAAGCGCCTGGAAGCTTTTCTTGAGGCCTACAACAATTATGAAGGGGCAAATGGTGTCTGGGTGTCTGGCTTTTTTGGGTCCGGGAAGTCGCACCTGCTGAAGATTCTTGCGCTGCTTCTTGAAAACCGTCACGTAGAAGGCGTATCGGCTCTCGACTTGTTCTTGCCCAAGTGCGATGACAACGAGATTCTTAGAGGTGACCTGAGAAGGGCTGTCGGAATCCCATCAAAAAGCATTCTTTTTAATATAGACCAGAAAGCGGATGTCATCAGTAAGACGCAGATAGATGCTCTTCTTGCGGTCTTCGTTAAGGTATTCGACGAGATGTGCGGCTACTATGGAAAGCAGGGGCACATAGCTCAATTCGAACGAGATCTCGACAGCCGGGGGCTTTATGAACAGTTCAAAACCGTCTATGAAACCCTGGCGGGGCGAACCTGGCAGAAAGGCCGCGAGCAGGCCCTGCTGGAGGCAAGAAATATCGCCAAAGCCTATGCGCAGGTGACAGGCGGCGACGAAACATCGGCCATGGGCATACTCGACAAGTACCGCGGCCAGTACCGAGTCTCCATCGAGGACTTCGCGGAAAAGATCCATGCCTATCTTGCGCGGCAGTCTCCCGACTTCCGTCTGAACTTTTTTGTTGATGAGGTCGGCCAGTATATCGCCGAAAACATCAAGCTCATGACAAACCTCCAGACCATTGCCGAAAGCTTGGCCACCAAGTGCCGGGGCCGTGCCTGGCTTATTGTCACAGCCCAGGAGGACATGGGCGCGGTCGTGGGTGAAATGGGTAAGCAACAGGGAAATGATTTTTCGAAAATCCAGGCGCGGTTTGCAAGCCGCATGAAGCTCACCAGCGCCGATGTGGCCGAGGTCATCCAGAAGCGCCTGCTTATGAAAAATGACGAAGGCGTCGCACTGCTATCGGATATCTATCATGCCCAGGCAAATAACTTTAAGACATTGTTTGATTTTGCGGACGGCTCCCTGACTTATCGTAACTTCAAGGACAGGGATCACTTCATCTACAGCTACCCGTTTATCCCTTATCAGTTCTCGCTTTTTCAAGCCGCGATCCAAAACCTTTCACTGCACCAGGCATTCGAAGGAAAACATAGCTCCGTGGGCGAGCGCTCCATGCTGGGCGTATTCCAGCAGGTGGCGATTCTGATCGGTGAACACGCAATCGGGCAACTCGCCACCTTTGACCTGATGTTTGAAGGAATACGGACTTCGCTCAAATCCAACATACAGAAGGCCATCATCCAGGCCGAAAATCACCTCGATTCCCCATTTGCCATTCGGCTTTTGAAGGCGCTTTTCCTGGTTAAATATGTGAAGGAGTTCAAGCCCACCGTAAGAAACCTATGCGTCCTGATGCTAAGCGGATTTAATCAGGACCTTCCTCAGCTTCGCAAAAAGGTTGAAGAGGCCCTCAATTTGCTTGAACAGCAGACCTACATCCAGCGCAACGGAGAATTATACGAATACCTCACTGATGAAGAAAAGGACATTGAGCAGGAGATAAAGAACACCGAGGTTGAATCCGCTGATGTCGCGGCCGAGCTTGAGAAGATTGTGTTCGACCACGTCATCAAAAACCGCAAGATCGGCACCGAAGTAAACGGGCAGGACTATCCGTACTCAAGGAAGCTTGATGACAGACTGCACGGCAGGGAATATGAGCTGGCAATTCATGTGATCAGCCCGTTTCATGAAAACGCGGAAAACGAATCCATCCTGCGGATGCAGAGCATGGGACGTGACGAACTGCTGGTCTTGATGCCGCCCAGTGCGCGCCTGGTGCGGGACCTCCTGATGTACAAGAGGACCGAAAAGTACATCCGCCAGAACATTTCCATCACTCAGCAGGAGGCAGTCAAACGCATTCTGGCCGACAAGGGATTCCAGAACCGGGAGCGTTATCAGGAACTGCAGAAGAATGTCCAGAGTCTTCTCGGAAAGGCAAAGTTATTTGTGGCTGGGAGTGAAATCGAAATAAGTTCAGGGGATGCCCAAACACGAATCTTCACGGGTTTTAAAGAGCTTATTTCAAGAGTCTATCCCAATATCCGAATGCTCAGAGGGATCTCCTACACCGAAGACAGGATCAAGGGCATACTGAACACACGGCAGGGAACCCTGGAAGGAACGGGGGTGACATCGCTTGCGGAATCCGAGCAGGAGGCGCTCGCCTTTATCCAAAGTAACAGCAGGGGCGGTGTGCGCACGACCCTTAAGAGTCTTCTGGAGAGGTTCGAACGAAAGCCCTATGGCTGGTATTATGCCGCCGTGCTCTGCACCGTAGCCGGTCTTTGTGTTCGGGGAAAGATCGAGGTGAGGGCCGACGGCAACCTGCTTGAAGAAGAGGAGCTTGAGCGGGCACTGCGAAACACCCACGGCCACGGCAACGTAGTTCTGGAACCCCAGGTCGAATTTACCGCGTCTCAGGTCCGCGCACTCAAAGAGTTCTTTGAGGATTTCTTTGATGCCCCGCCGCGAGCCGGCGAGGCAAAGGCGCTGGGCAAGGAAACCGGCACCGCGCTCCAGGAACTGGTGCACCAGCTCACTCCGCTTGCGGCACAGGCATCCCAATATCCGTTTTTGAATGCTCTCAGCCCAGTGATAGAGAAGCTCAAGGAGTTTGCCGGCAAGCCCTATACCTGGTATCTGACCGAGCTGGTTCGTCAAGAAGAGGCTCTCCTCAACATGAAAGAAGGCGTGATTGACCCGGTCCGCAAATTCATGAGCGGCCCGCAGAAGGAGATCTACGAGCGAGCAACGCAGTTTTTGAAGGATCACGAATCAAATATCGGCTATCTGAGCTATCAGCCATCAGCTATCAGTAATCAGCAAGAACATACTGATAACTGCTTACTGACGGCTGACGGCTTGCGCGAAGCGCTCGCCGATCCGGAATGTTTCAAGGGCAACCGTATGCAGCAGGTGAAGGCTCAAGTGGAGTCCCTTCAAGAGAAGACCGCTTCCAGGCTTGATGCCGAGATTGCAAAGGCCGTGGAAACCATTGCCGCAATTAAGGAACGCCTCTGCGGTATGCCGGAATTTTCAGCACTGAGCTGGGAGCAGCAGGAGAAGATTGCACTGCCCTTCAAAGGTATTACGACATCCATTGAACACCAGAAGCTGATAGCAGTCATCCGTGACACCCTTCGCCGCTTTGAGGAAAACGACTACCCGCAACTGCTTGCGCAGTTGTGTGGTCAGTGGTCAGTGGCTAGTGGCCGGCAAAAAGAAAAAAAGACAAGTGGTGTTGCGGAAAAGACTATCCACTATCCACTAGTCACTATCCACTCGCTGAAGGTTCCCTTCAGCGCCGCCTGGCTTGCAGATGAATCAGATGTAGAGCGTTACCTGGATTCCATGCGCAAGTTGCTGCTGGCAGAAATCCACAAAGGAAAAAGAATTCAGATTTAGGAACCACGAATGGAGCGGAATAGGCACGGAATACAAGAACTGATCCGTCAAGGCGAAAGCCTGATGCTTGAGTTTAAAAGCGACCTGAAGTGTCTTCCGGATCGTAATCTGGTCGCTGCAGTGGTTTCCTTGGCAAATACAGATGGCGGTGAGTTGTTGCTTGGTGTTGAAGATAACGGCGCGGTAACCGGCTTGCACCCGAATCATATAAACGTATCCGGAATACCGGCACTGATTGCGAACAAGACCAACCCGGCAATTGCGGTCATGGTGGTTGAGCAGGAGGACAGGCTCGGCAACATGCCGATTGACTCCCTGATCATCCTCTCCCGTCTGCGCGACGAGCGCCGTCTGACCACCGCTGACCTGGCTCCTTCCGTCCAGAAGCCGGAGGCCAGCGTGCGGTCCTCCCTGGAAAAACTGGTCGAAACCGGCTTTCTGGAACCACACGGCGCCGGACGAGGCCGCATCTATACCCTCAGTGCCCGCCTGTACCAAAAAGCCGACCAGCGAGCCGAATACATCCGCCAAGTCGGTTTTGCACCTATCCAGCAGGAGCAGATGGTGCTCAACTACATCGACAAAAATGGAAGTATAAAGCGAGCAGAAGTCATGGATCTCTGCCATCTAGATCGGAATCAGGCTTATCGATTGCTGGTCAAGATGAAACAAGCCGGGCGAATTAAGCAAATTGGTGAGCACAAGGGGGCGACTTATGAGCGGGCTTGAAACAATACGCTCGCATTTATGCTCACCGAGCATAAATATGCTCACCGAGCGTAAAACAAGCGTCAGAAGCATAAAGCCTACGCACGCGTATGTAGATTTGTGCGTAAAACCCCCTGGATTTGTGCGAAAAATACGCGCGTCGAGTAAATATATGTGTCATTTTATGCGCCCGCGCATAAAGGCGTGTATATCAAGTACCCCTTCCGTGCTTTCCGTGTATTCCGTGGTTAATGATAATTCGTGTGGGTTCGTGTCCATTTGTGGCTCAAAAGGTCTTTAATATGGAAACAGCCAAACTGAAAAAATTCGCCCAGTTCGCCCGGCGCAGCCTGCTGGAGCAGATCTCCGCCAAGCTGAAGCTGGTGCTGGCCGAGAACAGCGCCGCTCGGCGCGAAAATCCCACGGCCATTGCCGAAATCGAAAAAGCCATCCGTAATCAGCCAGCAGTCGGCAGTAAAGGCAAGGAACCAACTGACGGCTGGAAGCTCACGGCTGATAGCTTAGTAGAGCGCGTCGCCTACATCTGGTTCAACCGCTTCTGCGCCCTGCGCTTCATGGACGTGAACCGCTACACCCGCATCGGCGTAGTGTCGCCCGCCGAAGGGCAGTTCCAGCCCGAGATTCTGGCTGAGGCCAAGATGGGGCACATCGATGACGAGATGGTGCACGACAAGGTCCGGCAGCAGATCTTCGCTCTGCTCGACGGCAAAGCGCCCAGCCGCGAACCGCAAGGCGAGGCCTATCGCCTGCTGGTTGTTGGCGTCTGCAATTTCTGGAACAAGGCAATGCCGTTCCTGTTCCAGCGCATCGACGATTACACCGAACTGTTGATGCCCGACGACCTGCTTTCGGGCAACTCCATCCTCGCCTATACCCGCGAGGCGATGACGCCGGATGTTTGTGGAGTTGACAGTAATCAGCCATCAGTAATCAGTAGGCAGCAACAAAATACTGATAGCTGGAGGCTGAAGGCTGATAACTCAGCCGCCGAAGGCGGCGTTGAAGTGATCGGCTGGCTCTACCAGTTCTACATCTCCGAGAAAAAGGACGAGGTGTTCGACGGGCTGAAGAAGAACAAGAAAATCACGCCCGAGAACATCCCCGCCGCCACCCAGCTCTTCACCCCGCACTGGATCGTCCGCTACCTGGTGGAAAACTCCCTCGGCCGCCTGTGGCTGCTCAATCGTCCCGGCTCGAAGCTGGTCGAGCAGATGGATTACTACATCAAGCCCGAACAGGCCGAGACGGACTTCCTGCGCATCGGCAAGCCGGAAGAAATCAAGATCTGCGACCCGGCCTGCGGCTCAGGCCACAT
>JBGSUA010000061.1:0-29090 GCA_041753575.1 Desulfatiglandaceae bacterium | reverse complement strand
GTGGAATACATAGAACTCACGGTGGAAAAGGACTTCCAGCAGGAGTTCATGCAGGCCATGCAGATCCCGCATATGAAAGATGACTTCCCAAACTTGAAGGGACTTGTGGCTGAGGATGTCCTTAAGCAGAAATAACGGCATGAATCCGAGGGGATTAGAAAAGGAGGCACAATATGGCTGCGATGAGCCTTAAGAAAAGGTTCTGGAATCGCTTTACAGGCAAGGATACGGATATGACTCCGGTCGGTTGTACTACTACTTACGGAGTTATGGCGTTAATGAAGAAATGCGGTTACGAAAGGCCGGCTGCAGACACTGATCCTGTGGCAATGACTGAACTGGCACTCGCCGGGCCGGCCTATGCCGGCTTTGAATGGGTGAAGGCGATGGGATGGGACATAACCGCCATAAGCGAGGTCATGGGATGCACACTGGGTACGCCCAAGATTGACCTTCAATATTTCATCAAGGCACATCCTTACGCTGACAGCATTGACGGGCTATCATTTCCAAAGGATTTTGTGAAACGAGGCAGATTTCCAGCCTATAAAGAGCACTTCCGCTTGCTGAAGGAGAAGGTGGGCGACAAGATGGTGATATTCGGTGAGAGCGAAGGGGCATTCACATGCGCGGCAAACCTTGTGGGTACTGAGCAGTACATGAAGTGGTGCATGAAGGAACCCCAGAAAGTAGAAAAAGTTCTTGAAGTAACCAAGGAAGCCGCCATTGCCGCTGCCGACTTTGCCTTTGATAACGGAGCAGACTATTATGTCTTTGCCGAGCCTACTTCCGGACCGGCGCTCCTCAGCCCGCGCATATACAAAAAATTTGTTCTCCCGGTTGAGCAGGAGATCTTCAAGAGAATAAAGGGGCCAGGGGTTCTCCATGTTTGTGCGAACACCGATCCAATCATTGAATTGATGTGCGACACAGGGGCTATAGGAATTAGTATTGAAGAGAAGGCCGACATGAAGAAGGCCGTTGAGATAGCCCATAAGAAGGGAGTCAAGGTATTTGGAAACGTCTCTACGGCCGTAACGCTTTTTCAGGGGACGCCTGAGCAGGTTTACGAGGAATCCCGGCAGGCATTGGAAAACGGAACTGATTTTCTCTGCCCCGGATGCGGAATAGCCCCCAACAGCCCTCTTGAAAACCTGCTCCAGCTAAAAAAAGCAAGAGATGACTATTTCAGAGCCTGACATAAATGTTCACGGGCCTTCTCACGAAGGCCCTTATCCAAAGAAAATAGTTTTCCTGGGCTGCCCTCTTGACTGCGATGAGAGGGAACCTACCATAGCCGAAAAACATGATCTCGCCGGAAAGTCGGTCTGCGGAGATCCTTACGAGACTCTTATGGCCCTATTAAGACCAAGCCTTCCCCCCTGCTCTTTTCGCGAGATAGGCAGCATGGAGATCCCGTCATGGCTGAGACCTGTGCCCACGAATCATCAGGCCACTCCTTTAAGCGTGGAGGCATTCGTTAAGTTCATTGATGCCGGAGGATGCAGGCATTGGGCCGAGAAGGTGGGCAAGGCGGTTGCCGGTATCCTGCCTGATATCCCTTGCTTCATAGGGATTGACCATAGTCTCTCAGCCGGCGTGATCCAGGAAATTTCAAGAGCTTATTCACCGGGAGATGTAACACTGCTGGTATTGGATTCGCATACTGACGCTATCTCAACGAATGTTATGGAAGACCTTATCGCTTACGATATTGAGACCAATCCTCACTCCATCCACGATCCTGAAGACCCGTTCCTCAAGCGCAGGCCTGAATCATTCAACGCGAGCACATTTCTTCTTTTCCTTATTGAGGAGGGCATAATAATACCGGAAAACCTCTTTATCCTGGGACCAAACGACCTGCCACCCAAAAAGGCATCGAGAATCAAGGACAGAAGGGTGCAAAGATATGTTGAATCCTTCGCGGCCTTGCGCAAAAGAGGGGTGAAGGTACTGACCAAGGCCGATATAATTGCAACCCCCTCCAAGATCAAGGCACACATTGCATCCATAAGCACACCATACCTTCATGTGTCAGTTGATATGGACATAGGCGCTCGAAACGCCCTGGAGGGCGTTCGGTTCACTGACAGAGCAGGCCTGAATGAGAGACAGATTCTTGGAATAGTCAGAGAAATAGGAAAAACTCTCAAAGGCAAGGTAGCCTTGGCCGCGATGGATCTTTGTGAGTTCAACCCCAGGACCGAACTCCTTGCGTCTGGCCATTTGCAGGACAGGACAGTACCCATTGCCGCGGAAATTATAAAAATCTTATCAGAAGCCGCCCTCAGCAGGCATTAAAAAACCCCGTTTTCAGGGCCCATTCAAAATTCAATCCCCAGGCGGGCCTTAAAGCCTCTGTAGTAAGGATGTTTTACCTGTCTAAGTTCAGTGACGTAGTCGGCAAGATCTATCAGTTCCGCAGGGGCCGTCCTCCCGGTCATAACCAGTTCAGTATTGCCGCGACAGATTCCGATCAGCTCATGAATACGCCTTTTATCCAACAGATCAAAGAGAAGGGTGTTGAGTATCTCGTCGCAGATCAATATGTCGGTTCCTTTGGACACCTCCTCCAGCGCGAAATCATAAGCCTTTGAGGCATGATCAAAATGCACTGGTTCCGGTCCCTTTGAGAGTATAAAGGGGTGCCTTCCAGGGCAGCGATAATGTATGTTTGGAATATTCGCAAAAATCAGTACCTCGCCTGAATTGCCGGATTTCATAAACTGGATAAAACTAACATGGAGTCCCACGCCGGCGGCCCTCACCGCCAGACCTACAGCCCTGGTGGTCTTCCCCACTCCCTCTCCGTAGTAAATGTGGACTAGGCCCAGACCCGCGCTCTGGATTATTCCTGATCTCTTCCCGCTGTAGTAAATGGTCTCGGACCTCCCTTAAACGAAATATAAGGCTCTCATATATGAGCTCGCTCTTCCGTGTCAACAGCATTCTGGAGCTCAGTAAGACCTCTCCTAACCCGACTTATGAACCACATATATCCCAATGCTCACGAGAATCAGTGATAGGACAAGACGCAGGTCAACTGGTTCTCCCAAAATAGCTACCCCCGCTAAAGTTGCAAAGACCGGCGTGAGAAACGTGAAGGCTGAGATCCCGCTCACAGGGTACCTGTGAACAAGATAGAACCAGAGAAGATAACTTATGAAGGCAACTATGACGCCCTGGTAAAGGAGGGAGACCAAGGGTATAAAGGTAACGTGAGAGGGCAATGCCTCGCCAAGAATAAAGCTCGCCAGGAAAAGAATCGGAATAGAAAAAATCGTCTGATAGAAAAGTGTATGGAAATAGCTCACATAGCCTACCAATCTGCGCTTTATGTAAATGGTAGTAGCGGACCACAGGACAGCAGCCCCAAGAGCGCAGATATCTCCTGCCAGGCTCCCGCTCTTATTAGAACCTGCATGTCCGCTCAGCAGTATGACAACCCCCACGAAGGCCAGAAAAAGACCTACGGCCTTCAGAAAGACAACTCTGTCTCCCTTGAGGAATAGATGAGCGCCTCCCGCAGTGAAAAAGGGAGCCGTATAAAGCAGTATCCAGGATGAAGAAACCGTCGTATAGATCAGCGAGGTGTAAAGCAGAGCAAACTCTATCCCGAAAAGGGCACCCACCGTGACTCCGTCCCAGAGCCTTGCCGGAAAAAGTTTCATCCCGCTGAATCTCATCCATCCGATAAGAAACATCCCGGCAATCACGGATCTAAACCCTGCCGCCGATACGGGCGGTATCTCCTGGTTGCTTATCTTTATGGCCACCGCGTTAAGACCCCAGGTCATGCACACGCAGGTGAGCAGAATCGCAGCCTTTATGCTTAGCCCCTGGAGTTCTCCAGATCTTCCGGCCGGATCTACCTGAACTCCTTCCGACATACAGTTTCTTGCCTCCAAAATCATCCCTCTGACAAAAGGCTAGAAGCAGCACAGCCTCAAGTGAGAATTTCTATAATTCAATTTTTTCCTGAACACACCTTATCTCTGTGAGTGCCCTGCTGAGCCTGCGACGGCGCCATGTCATACTGCGACTTCCAGAAGTTACCTGGAAATGACAAGATGACCATGGACATAATTCCGGCCCAATCCGTGGGGCATCACACATTTATTGCACCGTCGCCGGTTTCCCCTCGGATCTGTTTTGGACAGTCAGGAATGACATCGGGATCGCCAGGGCTGATTTTGTCTCACACACGGAAGTATAGAAATCGTTTCAAGCCGGATGGGACAGTTGAAGCGCAAAGACAACGGCCGCTACATCTTGTATTTTCCAAAATCATCAGGGGTCAGGTTTTCCAAAATCTCCTGCCATTTCTTTCCCTCTTCAGACTTATCCTCAGCCTCTGCCTTCAGGTCAATCTGGGAGGATTGTTCTATTACCTGGTCGGCAACAAATATAGGAGCCTTAACCCTTAATGACAGCGCAAGGGCGTCGCTGGGCCTTGCGTCAATGGCCATTTCCTTTTCACCATGTTTGAGATGTATAAGAGCAAAGTATGTGTTATTCTTGAGTTCGCAAACCTCTATCCTCATGACCTCTATGTCAACGGCCCCCATTATGTTACGCAGAAGATCGTGCGTCATGGGCCTCGAAAATTTTATTCCTTCAAGCTCGCTCGCTATGGCCGTGGCCTCAAGAAGACCTATCCATATCGGAAGAGTCTTTTCGCCGTTTATCTCCTTGAGAATCACTATGGGACTGTTGGTCATAGGGTCCACAGTAAGCCCCGCAACCATCATAGTCGTGTACATAAAACCCTCCCCTATACTCTCTTAAGATCCTCACTCGTAAAACCGGGACAGGAAACCATCAGGGGCATATCCTGTGAAAATAGAATCGGTGCAAAGAAAATTAGGACCTCTGGGATCATCCTTATGTGAGTTACCTCAACACCAGTATTCTCATTTATACATTACGGTTTGTCAACAGAAGGCGTAGTCTGCACCCCAACTCAACGCACAGGCAGTTCCCAGGACTCATTCAAGGTCATACAATATTTAAGGACCATGAGGCAAGGATGCTCGCGCTTGATTCACTGCCCTCCATTGTGCAAACAAGTCTACCCTCCGCTAATGAACTGAAAAAAAGATGCCTGGAACCCGGAGTTGACACAGCCTTTTATAATTCATATGAATTATACAGTGAAAAACAGTATCGCTCGGGCCTGATGCCTCCTGAGGCTGAGCCAAACGCGTGAGGAATTCCGTCTTGGGCAAGAGTCATGAAGCGCAACGCATACGTTCCCTTTTTTCTTTTAGTGCCTTCCATTTCCTTGACGACGGATTTACCGATTCACTTTACATTCTTATTCCCTTCATTGCCTCAGAACTTGATCTTTCATTCAGCCAAGTTGGATTTATTACAGGTGTTTCATATTTTATAACCCTATTCCAGTTGCCTTTGAGTCTCCTTGGAGAAAAAGTAGGAGAATTGGCAATAATTGTTGGAGGTACTTTTGGTCTGGCCGGTGGATTTTTGGTTCTGAGCATGGCCTATACTTTTCCTGGCGTCTTATTTTCTCTTATTTTTGCGAGAGGAACCGGTGCAGGTCAACATGGTCTAGGTTCTTCTATTCTCTCAAGAGCCTACGGAGTTTCAGGGCGCCGGATGGCTATGGGTACCTATAATTTTTCAGGGGATCTGGGGAAGGTATGCATACCTTTCCTTGCGGCTGTTATCATAAGCTTCTGGGGCTGGCGTGAGGCGGTTTTTCTCCTTTCCGCAGGCGGATTGGCCGCAGGGGGAATTCTCTGGGGTATAACCAGAAATGAAGGAAAGTTGATCGAAAGAGAGAATCCTGAGGGGGAGTTAACAACGGCAGTGGCAATATCGCAACTCCTTGGTCGAACCGATTTTCTAGCGCTTCTAACCATTGGAGTCATTGACATAGCCGCCCGCTTAGCCTTACTCACATTTATTCCTTTCCTGCTAATGCAAAAGGGTTTTCAAGGCACACAAGTCAGCTTTGCCCTGACCCTTGTTTTCGCAGGGGGCGCGGTCGGGAAGCTTGTCTGCGGTATTTGTGCGGAAAGGCTCGGGATCATTCCCATGGTAATAGGCACAGAAGTTCTAACTGCTGCGGGCATTATCACCTTAGCCGTTTTACCATCCTCGGCAGTGCTGATTCTGCTTCCATTCATTGGAGTTGTATTGAATGGTACTTCGTCTGTGCTTTATGCCACGGTAGCGGATATACTTCCTCCCAAGGCAATATCCCGCGGATATGGGCTATACTACACGGTAACTTTGGGTTTAGGGGCGATCTCACCGGTTTTTTTTGGTTTTGTTGCAGAATGGCTTGGTCTATCTTATGCAGTAACATCAACAGCATTAATGCTCCTACTTACTCTTCCATTAAGTAGGTATCTAAGAATAAAGAATGACCTTTTATGACTTAAATAGACGTTCATTAATTCTTGATTTAGATTAAACATAAGATGAAAGTTTTGATGTTGACAAATAATGTTACAATCCAATATATTACATCCAAGTAATGATGATGCTGGGATGCATCCGGATAATCTCAATTAGAGGTTTCAAAGCACTCCGAAGAAGTCATCTGACAGAGATGAAGGCCTATAATCAAATGAGTTATAACGTTTAACCATTGAGCAAAGCACAAGGAGACTAACTATAAAACCTGTTGTTCTGGTTACCCGAAAACTGCCGGAAGCCGTGGAGAAACGCCTTCTCAGAGATTACCAACCCAGGCTTAATCCGGATGATCACCTTTATTCAAGCGATGAACTTATTGAAAGCGCTGCCGGTGCCGACGCCATTCTTCCATGCCACACTGAACGATTTACGGACCAGATCATCAGAAGTCTTCCGGACAGTGTTCGCATAATCGCCAACTATTCGGTGGGGTTCGACCATGTGGACATTGAGGCGTCGCGCCGTCGGGGACTGGTTGTGACCAACACCCCTGATGTTCTTTCCGACGCCACAGCCGAAGTGACAATAATGCTTATGCTGGGCGCAGCCCGTCGAGCCGGAGAAGGTGAGCGACTTGTCCGGACTCGAACCTGGCGGGATTGGAGCCCCAGTTTTATGGTGGGGACCCAGATGACGGGGAAAAGGCTGGGCATAGTTGGGCTGGGGCGTGTGGGTCGAGTAACGGCACGACGAGCCCGAGGGTTTGACATGACTATCCACTATCACAGCCGACAACGTCTCTCACCGGATCAGGAAGAGGGGGCGATCTTTCACCCAACACCTGAAGATCTTATGCCGCATTGCGACTTCCTGGCCTTCCATTGCGTATCAACTCCTCAGACCTATCGGATGCTCAATGCCGACCGAATCTCATTGTTGCCGGATGGCGCGATTGTAGTTAACGCCAGCCGCGGTGCCGTTGTTGACGACGAGGCGCTGATAGCTGCCTTGAAATCCAAAAAAGTTGCTGCCGCAGGCCTTGACGTTTACAACGGTGAGCCTGACATTCATCCGGAATACCGGCAATTGAGGAATACCTTCTTGATGCCTCATATCGGAAGTGCCACCAAGGAGACACGTGACGCCATGGGATTCCGAGCTTTGGATAACCTGGACGCATTTTTCGAGGGCCGGGAACCCCCTGATCGGGTCGTCTGAAGGCTTTTTTTGCCGTTCCTTGAAATGTCTTCTATGAGTCAAATGGACGCAGGCCAAAATTTCGCATTAAATCAGCAAAGCAGATATTCCATGAAAGATGAAAACCCCACCCCTCAGAAGAGGAAGAGCTGAGGAATGGGAGGCGAGTATCGGTCGCCTGCCTGTTCCCCGGCTCTTTTACCTGTGAGTACGGCCGCGACTCTCACCGGCCATACACCGCATTAGGCAGCCACAACCCAATCTCCGGGAACATGTACAACAGGAATATAGCGAAAACCTGGATCACCATGAATGGTATCATCCCCATGAATATCTGATTCAGTGAAACGTGCGGCGGCGCCACACCCTTCAGGTAGAATGCTGCCATCGCCACCGGTGGGGACAGAAACGCCGTTTGCAGGTTGAGGGCCACAAGCAGTCCGAAAAAGAGCGGGTCAATGTTGAAGTTCGAAAGCAGTGGGATGAAGATCGGCATGAAGATTACGATGATCTCGGTCCATTCCAGGGGCCATCCTAGAAGGAAGATTATGACTTGCGCCATAAGCATGAATTGTACCGGAGACATCTGAAGCGACTTCACCCACACATCAATGATTTCCTGCCCTCCAAGGAGGGCGAAGGCCGCGGCAAAAATGCCTGAGCCGACAAAGAGCCAGCATACCATAGCGCTTGTCTTGGCGGTGAGGAAGACAGCCTCCTTGAGCATCGTGAGGTTGAACCGTCCATAAGCTGCAGCCAGCAGAAGGCCTCCGAAGGACCCCATGGCCGCGGCCTCTGTTGGCGTCGCCAACCCTGCTATGATGGTACCGAGCACCCCGAGAATCAATAGCGCAAGCGGAAAGAAAGACCCCAGAAGCATCTTAAAGATCTCGAGCCTTACAAAGTCGAAGATCGCATAGAATATCGAGAGCGTGGCAATCAAGATGAGCAGCGTGATCCACCACCAGGTGGGGATAGGGATAGGTTCGCCCTGCAAAGCCATTGAATCATTGCCCTGTTCAGTCTCATCTGCCTTTTGAATCTCATCCGCTGCCTGCATCACTGTGCCGGCTTCGGTCGGCTGGACCTCTTGGCCTTGGGCTCCTTCTGGTTCCTTAAGACCCCCTTCAGCCTCTGTTTCCTCGCTCCCCGTTGCCGCAAAACCCATTGCCTGCACTCCCTCGGGAACAACCTCTTCAGGAGCCGTAGCGACGAAATAGAGAAATACCATAAATATCGAGGCCGCCAGCATCGGCAACAGAGCGATGGTCAGGTGTCTTAAGACTGTGGGCATGGGGACTTCAGTGTTGCGCTTACCCAAGATCGCGCCTATCAGTCCAACCAATGCGTTCTTGCTGCGAGTCCTGGACAGGACCTCCGCAAATCCGGGCAGGTCCACGCGCTGGTCTTCCTCGCAGAGCGGAGGTGCCACGCTGGGCTTGATTTTTGAGAGGACGATAACATAACCGACATAGAGCCCGGCCAGCAAGAGGCCGGGGAAGAAGGCTCCAGCGTAAAGCTGCATCACAGACACGCCGGCCGTGGCGCCATAGAGAATGAGCAACACAGACGGCGGGATAAGGATGCCGAGGGTGCCGCCCGCGGTCACGGAGCCGGCCGCAAGCCTGATGCCGTATCCGGCCTTAAGCATGGCCGGAAAGGCCAGCAGCCCCATCAGCGTCACCACCGCACCGATGATCCCGGAAGCGGTGGCAAAAATTGCGCAGGTCACAATCGTCGCCACTGCCAGCGATCCGGGTATTCGTGAGGTCGCCAGATGCAGCCCCTTGAATAGGCTCTCGATCAAATTGGCTCGCTCGACCAGATACCCCATGAATACGAAAAGTGGGACCGAGATGAGCACGTCATTATTCATGACCCAATAGGCGCGCTGCACCATAAGATCTAGCGTCTGCTGCACCGCCAGAGACGGATCTGAGCTGTGATAGGCAAACCAGGTGAACATCGTACCGAGGCCCATGAGCGTGAAGGCGGTGGGAAACCCCAGCATGATGGCCACCACGATCAGGGCCAGCATAAGCAGACCAAGGTGGCCGTTTGTCATCTGATCCGGTGAGGGCATCAACCAGAAAAGCAGGGCCACCACCAAGGCCATCATCGAGAGCCCGAACCAGACTTCTTTCCTCATTTGCCGCTCCCTCTCTCTGTTATTGCGCACTCTTTGCGTATGGAAAGGTCTTCGTCTTTGACGTGTACCATTTTCTTCAGCTTGTCCACGTCAACCTCCTCGACATCCTCCTGACGCGACGGCCACTTGCCATGCTTTAGGCATATGACGCAGCGGATCATCTCCACAACACCCTGCGCAAGCAGGAACGAACCGGCGACAGGTATGACGGTTTTAAATTGATATACCGGTGGGCCCTCGGAAGTGATACCCGAGTGCTCCATGATTGCCCAGGAATCGCCCGCGTATTTATAGCCGGCCCAGCAGAGCGCTACCACCCCGGGGATGAAGAACACGAAGTATAGCGTCAGATCCAGGCCTGCCTGCAGCCGTGGCGGGAAGAAGCCATAGAGAACATCGCCGCGGACGTGGCCGTTTTTCGAAAGCGTATAGGCTCCCGACATCATGAACAGCGTACCGTACATCTGGATCATCCCGTCAAAGGCCCAGGGATGCGGGGTGTTGAGCACGTAGCGAGAGAAAACTTCATAGGTGATGAGTAAGGTGAGCGACACGATGAGCCATGAAAACGCATGGCCTACAAACGTGCTGATCTTGTCCATGCGAAGCATAAATTTCTGCATATTCGCACCCGTTCCAAAAATCAACCACCCAGGCAAAGCCCGGATGGTTGATTGGTGATAATCTGTACTAACCCCTCTCAACCTTTCTTGGGTGCAGCCTTCTTAACACCGAAGTAATGATTATACGCCATTCGTCTGCTGACGTTGGTATCCATGTCCCAGCTTACTGCTCTCTGGGCGTACGCCTTCTGAGATTCCAGTACCTCTTTGAACAGGGGGTTTTTATCCGAATACTTCTTCATGACATCGTCAAAGATTTCTAACTGCTTTTTCAGAACTGAGTCCGGTGTCTTGTACATCTTGACCTTGTCCTTGGTCTGCAGTTCGATGTAGTCTTTGGAATAACGGTCAATCGCTTTCCATGACATGTCTGCAGAGGCAGCCTCCACCGCATTAGCAATAATGGCCTTCATCTTGTCGGGAAGCCCATTGTACTTGTCCTTATTAAAAAGGATCTCGAATTGTTCTGCGTTCTGGTGGTAGCTCTGAAGCATGAATACCTTGGACACATCTGGAAACCCCAGCAGTCGGTCGGAGGAAGCGTTGTTGAATTCCGCCCCGTCAAGCAGGCCTCGATCCAGAGCCGGCACGATTTCGCCCCCGGGCAGGGCGTTCACCGCCGCCCCAAGGCCGGTAAAAAGATCAATTGAAATACCAACGGTGCGGAATTTCTGGCCCTTGAAGTCCTCAGCCTTGGTTATCGGCTTCTTGAACCAGCCCAGGGGTTGTGTCGGCATAGGGCCGTAAGGGAAGGACACCACGTTCGCGCCTATAGAGTTGTATATTTTTTCAAGCAATGCCTTGCCCCCGCCATACTTGTGCCAGGAAAGCATCATGTTGGCGTCCATGCCAAAAGCGGGGCTAGACCCCCACAGGGCAAGGGCATTTTGTTTGCCGTAATGATAGACCAGCACGCCGTGCCCACCGTCAAGCGTGCCCTTGCTCACAGCGTCCAGAAGGTTAAAGGCCGGAACCACCGCACCTGCCGGCAGGACCTCAATCTTGAGATCGCCTCCCGTCATGTCGTTAACCTTCTTGGCGAAGTCAAGGGCGTATTCGTGGAAGATGTCCTTTGTCGGCCAGGTGCTCTGCCAGCGCATTGAAATGGGTCCCTGAGCCTTAACGATAGCCGGGAACCCCATGGTTGCTGCCGCTCCGCCCGCTGCAATTGCTGAAGCCAGGAACTTTCGCCGGGATATCCCCTTCTGGGCCTTGACCTGATTCAATTTATTCTGACTGCCTGCATCACTCTTGTTCATGCCTTCCTCCTTGAAAATGTTATGGTTGTAAGAGAGAAAAAAACACGAATATAGGAATCTGATCCTATAAGTTAGAAACGTTAAAAAAAATCCCTCTTTGTGTCAACAACTAATTGGACATCATTTCGAATAGAGGAAAAGTATCTTGGGATTCAATAAATGGGCAAGCCGATGCCCGCTCCCGTCCCAAGCTGGGATGCCTGTTTTCGTAGACCAAGTCGGGAATTCCTTGCCGAGAGAATCATCCTAAGAGCTTGCAGAAACTCTATTTTGATACTAGAATTGTAACGTTTGAAAGACAGTTGATCACATAACTAGCAATTTTTGCAGGAGATGCGGGACAAATGTCTATTGATGACTTCCGTTTTCCTTTTGTCCTCGACCATAAGCCGGGATTTCTGCTGGGATGGTTATTCTACAGGATATTTAAGCGGTTTTCATTTGATGCCGCCATGACCGAACCCCTCAAGAGGATGCACCGGGAGGGAACCGTGGTCTATTGCATCAAATACAGAGGGGTTCTCGACTTTCTGCTCTATCACATGCGTTTCAGAAAAGGGCGGCTGCCTTATCCCAAGCTTGCCATTGATCTGAGCGTTTTTTTCCTTCTCCCACTTGGCCGTGTTCTTAAAATAGCACGATATTATCTTGGATCTTTCCTGCGGCATGGGAAATTTCCCAGTCCTTACAAGAGCGGTTTTTACAGAAGCTCGCTGTCACAGGGAACACCATCCCTGCTCTGTCTGATTGACCCGCAGGGATTCACAAGGCATTTCATTTACTCGAAGGAAGAAGCATTGGGGATGATAATTCAGACCCAGAGGGAAATGAACAGGCCTATTTATCTGGTACCCCTTCTGGTTCTCTACAAAATAACTACTGAGAAGGAAAAGGCATCTCTCCTGGATATCATTTTCGGTTTCAAAGACAAGATAGGCTTCTTAAGAAAGATAGTTCTTTTCATACGGCATAAGAGTCACGCCTTCATAGATTTCGGAACACCTCTTAATCTAAAGGATTATATGCAGGATAATGCCGAAAGCCTCTCCCTTGATGAGACGGTTCAGGACGTGCGACAGACTCTCATAGACAGGATAGACATACAGAAAAGAGTCATACTCGGGCCGGTCATGAAATCCAGGCAGCAGCTCAAGGAGATCGTCCTGAGAGATAAACAGATCCTGACGAGCATGGAGAGGCTTTCGAGGGGCAACCCCAGAGCACTCAAGAAAATCAGAAAAGACGCGGAGGGTTACTTTGGTGAAATAGCAGCCGATTTCAGCGTCAGCTTTGTGGAGTTTTTTAATATCACCCTTACATGGCTCTGGAAAAAGATATTTCAGGGCATAGACGTGGATTCTTCTGAGCTGGCTATGATAAGGCAATGGGCCAGGAGAGGATCTCTCATTTATGTTCCGTCCCACAAGAGTCACATAGACTATCTTGTTCTCAACCATATCTTGCTCCTCAACCATATGCACATTCCAAGGATTGCCGCCGGACAGAATCTTGCCTTCTGGCCTATGGGATATATCTTCCGAAAATCAGGCGCCTTCTTCATAAGGCGATCCTTCAAGGGCGCCAGGCTTTACGCAAAGGTGTTTGACCGCTATATCAAGGCGCTTCTCGAGGAAGGCCACCCTCTTGAGTTCTTTATAGAAGGCGGGAGAAGCAGGAGCGGAAAGCTTATTCTTCCTAAGACAGGATTTCTTTCCATACTCCTGCAGGCTTACAGGGACGGATATTGTAAGGATCTTGTATTTGTCCCCGCCTCGATAAGTTACGACCGACTGCTGGAGGAGGAGTCCTACCTTGAGGAGCTGGACGGCAAAGAAAAGCAAAAGGAGAGCTTCTGGCAGTTTCTCGGGGCAAGAAAATTCCTCAGACGCAAATACGGAAATATTTACATAAGGTTCGGCGAACCATTCTCTCTCAAGGATTATCTCGGGGAAAAGGAGGCCCACGGAGAAGAGCTACAGCGTCAGATGGCCTTCCACCTTGTAAAATCCATAAACAAGGTTACACTGGTTACCCCTCTCTCCCTGGTTGCAACCGCAATCCTAATAAGGCACCGCAGGGGATTCCTGATGGACGAACTGAGAGAAACCTCTCTCATTCTCCAGAAGTTCCTCAAAAGGTATTCCTTACCCACTGCCCCTAACCTTGACAATATTGATAGAACACTCGAGGAGGCAATGGCGCTTCTCAGCGGATGGAAAATGATGAGTCTCTTAAGGGACATTGACGGGGATGAGACGTTCTATTTTGTTGAAGATGAAAAAAAACGGGAGCTTGAGTATTACAAGAACAGCACAATACACTACTTCATATCCCACGGTTTCACGGCCGCCGGATTGCTCAGGGGAACTGACGAGATATGCAGCAGGGAGTCGGTCAACAGAGACTACCTTTTCCTTAGGAGGCTTTTCAAAAGCGAGTTTATCTACGGGGACATGAGCGCCGAGGGCGAGATAAAGCAGGCGCTTGAATATTACGAGGAAAATCGTTTCATTATTCAGAATGAAGACGGATCAGGCTATAAACTCACCAGGCTTGGGCTGGACAGGCTTCCTATGTGGGCCGCCTTTGTAAAAACATTCCTCGAGAGTTACTGGGTAGCCTCAAGGGTCATTCTTAAATGGGAGCAGAAGACAAAGAAAAAAGGCGATATGCTGAAGGCAATGCATTACCAGGGGTTGCGCCTCCATAAAATGGGGTTGATAGATCACTCCGAATCTGTTTCCCAGCTCACCTTCCAAAACGCAGTGCGCTATATACGCGAAAACGTCCTGGCCTCCCCGTCCAAGCAGGAAGAAGAGCCGGGGATGAGGATTGAAAGGCTAAACGACTTTTCTGAAGCCCTGCATAACATACTTCACAGAAGGCCGTGAAAAGGCCACAGCCCTCTGCAAAAACTTTTCTGCTAAAGAAAAAGACCTCTCGAAAGTAACTGCCGCTCCCCTGCGCGTGGTCGCCCAAGATCAGCTCAATGTATATTCCTTTTCCTTCAATTTGGCATGTGCCGCGGCAAGCCTCGCTATTGGAACCCTCGGCGGAGAGCATGACACGTAACTTATCTTAATGTGGTGGCAGAACCTTATCGCGTCAGGATGTCCCGCGTGTTCCCCGCAGATACCAATCTTCATATCAGGCCTCGTCTTCCGCGCCCATTCCACCGTAATAATCATAAGCCGGCCTACCCCTTTAACATCAAGCACCTCGAAGGGATTATGCTGGAGTATTTCATGTTTCTTATAAAGCGGCAAAAACTTATTTTCGGCGTCCTCCCTTGAGAAGGAGAATGTCGCCTGCGTAAGGTCATTGGTTCCGAACGATATAAATTCAGCAAGCTCGGCAATCCTTCCGGCCCTCATGCAGGCCCTCACTACCTCCACCATTGTACCGAATTTAAGGGGAACCTTGATAGAATATTTCTTTTCCACCTCTTTGTCTATCTTGATCACATAACCATGAACCCATTTAAGTTCTTCAAGTGTGCAGACCTGAGGCACCATGATCTCCGGATGAACATCAACTCCCTCCTTCAGACACTCGGCTGCAGCCTCAAGAATTGCCCTTATCTGCATCGAGTAGATCTCAGGGTATGTTATTCCCAGGCGAACTCCCCTGTGCCCCAGCATGGGATTTGTCTCTTGAAGGGCCCTTACTTTTTTAAGCACCGTTTCCTTGGCCTCAAGGGTGGTCTCATCGAGATGATGGTTTTTCAGTTCCTCGAGCCCCTTGGTAATCATGTCGAGGTTGCTCGCATAACGCTCGTGAAGGTCAGGCGCAATAAGTTTCAGGGTATCAGGCAGATTGGCCATTCCATCAACTGTATTTCTCAGCTCCCTGAGGTGAGATATCTCATGAACCAGCTCGTCGGCAGATGGAAGGAATTCGTGGATAGGCGGATCAAGAAGTCTGATGGTAACCGGAAGGCCTTCCATAATCCTGAATATCTCCTTGAAATCTTCCTTCTGAAAGGGAAGCAGCCTCGCCAGTGCGGCCTGACGTTCAGCAGGGGTGTCTGAGAGTATCATCCCCTGAACAATAGGAAGCCTTTCCGGCTGATTGAACATCCTCTCCGTTCTGCAAAGACCTATTCCCACGGCGCCGTATTTCCTGGCCTTGGTGACCGATTCGGGTGTGTCGGCATTTGTCATGACTTTTAGATCGCTGATGTCATCGGCCCACTCGAGCAGCACCAGCAGATCCTCTACAAATTCAGGCTCAATTGTTGGGACAGCGCCCAGATATACGTTGCCGTTGCTTCCGTCAATCGTGATGGTGTCGCCCTCCCTCAGGGCAACCCCCCCAACGGTAGCCTCCCTGGCGATATTATCTATTGTAATGGCTTCACATCCCGAGACGCACGGCTTACCCATACTCCGTGCAACCACCGCGGCATGGGATGTCTTCCCGCCCCTGCTCGTCAGTATTCCCTGGGACGCGAAGAAACCGTGGATGTCATCGGGTTTCGTCTCCTCTCTGACAAGAATCACCTTTTCTCCAAGGGCCGACTTGCTCTGGGCTCTATCGGCATCAAATACGATCCTTCCGGATGCCGCGCCGGGAGACGCTGGAAGACCGGTTGCGATCACATCCACCTTAGCCTTGGGGTCGAGTCTGGGATGGAGGAGCTGAGCCAGCATATCTGGCTGTATGCGCAGAATCGCTTCCTTCTCGCTTATCAGGCCCTCGTTTACCATATCAATCGAAGTCTTTATCAGGGCGGAGGCATTCATCTTGCCATTTCTGGTCTGAAGGCAATAGAGCTTACCCTTTTCTATGGTAAACTCAAAATCCTGCACCTCACGGTAGTAGTTTTCGAGTGTGTGTCTGAGATCCTCCAGCTCACTATATACCCTGGGCATCTCCCTTCTGAGTTCTCTGATGGGTTTAGGCGTTCTAATACCTGCGACAACGTCTTCACCCTGGGCGTTAATCATGTATTCGCCGTAAAGCCTGTTTTCGCCCGTTGCCGGGTTTCTGGTGAAGGCAACTCCCGTAGCGCTGTCGTTACCCATATTGCCGAAGACCATGGTACAGATATTCACCGCGGTACCATTGGCCATATCCTGGGTGATCTTGAACTCTCTTCGGTAATCAACCGCCCGTTTTCCAGACCATGACCTGAATACCGCCTCAACAGCAAGCTCGAGCTGTTCATAAGGATCTCTTGGGAAGGGCCTGCCAGCTTCCTTATCCAGATGTTTTAAGAACCCGGCACACACCTCCTTGAGTCCTGATGCCTCAAGATCAACATCATCCTTTACGCCGTATTTTCCCTTTATCTTGGAGAAAACCTCGTCAAATCCCTCATCCGCAAGCCCAAGCGCGACTGAACCAAAAAGCTGTATGAGCCGTCTATAGGCATCATAGACAAATCGCTCGTTGCCTGTTACCGTAGCAAGTCCCCTCGCGGTATCATCATTGAGGCCCAGATTTAATATAGTATCCATCATGCCAGGCATTGAAATGGCGGCCCCGGAACGGACGGAAACCAGAAGCGGCTTGGCCGGATCTCCCAACCCTTTCCCTGTTTTTGCTTCCAGATCCTTCATGGCCGCCTTGATCTGTTTTATAAGATCTGGCTTAAGGCCGGCCTTCTTCTGCCCCAAATAATCCAGGCAGGCCTCTGTAGTAATGACAAAGCCCGGCGGAACAGGAAGCCCTATCCTGGTCATTTCGCACAGGTTGGCCCCCTTGCCTCCCAGGAGCTTCTTGTTTTTCCCATCGCCTTGCTCAAAAGGATATAAGAATTTCTTAGCCTCAGTCATTTCCGTCTCCTTCTTTCCTTTTTCTGAAGTATTCGTGGAGATAAGCCAATCCAAGCAAGACAGCCGCCAGCAGTGCTGTCTTAACGGGTGCTATGCTCTTGAAAAAAAATCTTGATATCAGGATAGACACCCCTGCCGATATAAAAAGCCGTAAAATAAAAACAATGAAAGGGCTCATAGCTTCTTGAAATTGATAGGTATCACCTTGCCGGTAGACCCTCCACCTGCTTTTCCTTCCTGAGTTTTACCTTGCTCCTTGGAAGCGGTCCTCGGCACCGGCTGGAGCTTCATGGCCACGCCTCCCATAGTAAATTCAGCTCCGTTTACATACTCTTCTCTCAGGATCCATGTGACGCTGTGCGGAGGCACGGTCAGGAGAAGCAGGGTCACCTGATACCAGTCCTTCTTCATGTCAGGCTCTATGCCGTCAATTCTGGCAAAAAGCGCAGGCTGATTTTGATAATGGATCAAAACAAGATCGCCTTCTTGGCTCATTGAAAAAACACCATATTATTCAGAATCCCTGACAACGCTTCCGGGATCGGTTCTCAATTTTTCCAGTTTCTCCTCAAAGCCCCCCCCCAGGTCAACTCCCATCTGGGCCGCCCTTTTTTTTGCATGAATACCTATATTCCTGCTGTCCTTATAAAAAGAGTCACTTTGGCGACTCCTGGGATCATAGTCTGAAAGCCTTTCACCCTCGGAGACATGGTAAGCAACACGAGAGATGATCCTCTTCAGCCTCTTTCCCCCGCATGATTCGCATTCCAGGTTTTCCTCTTCTTCTTTGGACATGATCAAAGACTGAATACGCGCCCCGCAATCAGTGCATTCATACTCATAAATAGGCATCTACCAACACTCCGAAAGCATATATAAACTTCCCCTCTTTGGGGACGCATAGACTGTAATTATAATTATCTGTAACATGACTGCTGATGATAATCAAGGCCCCGCAAAATCAATATTTCCCTTGACACCCAATGGTGTTTGTGACAAGTAACATTTTTCACAAAGTTTATAGGGAGATTTTGCCCCATTTAGTGGCAAAAGATTACTCATCCATCACCCTAGTTGGGGTCAAAGTTAATGTTAAAAGATCAGGAGATACTTATGGCACAAAAAATACCGAAAGGCTCCGTAATGGTTCTGGGAGGAGGGATAGCCGGCATTCAGGCGTCCCTTTCTCTGGCTGGCGCCGGATACGGGGTTTATCTGGTGGAAAGAAGCCATTCGCTTGGGGGTATGATTCCTAATCTTCACAGAATCTATCCCCTTTGCGCCTGCTGCAAACTCGATTCAAGGATTGATGCCTGTAATCAGCATCCAAACATCCGAGTCCTTCTTGACTCTACAGTCGAAGACATCTCGGGCACCTTGGGAGACATAAAGGTCTTTGTCAAAACACAGGGGCAGACATCCGAGATCAAGGCCGGAGCGATAGTATTGGCTGCCGGCATAGAGACATTCGATCCGTCCGGCCATGAACCTTATGCCTACGGCCGGTACCCCAATGTGGTTACAAGTGTCGAATACGAGCAACTGCAGCGTCCACTGGGTCCGGAAAGAGGCACCATCAAGAGGCCATCTGACGGAAAGGAACCCAGGAAAATAGCTTGGCTTCAGTGTGTTGGATCAAGGGATGTCAATCGCTGCAATGTTCCTTACTGTTCCTCGGTCTGCTGCATGTATGCTCTCAAGGAAGCAGTTAACACAAAGGATTGCGCCCCTGATACGGAGACCGCGATTTTCTATATGGACATGCGAACGCATGGAAAGGGTTATGAGCACTACCTCAATAACGCCATCTTAAAAGGCGTGAGGCTCATAAGAAGCCGAGTGCATTCCGTTAATTCGACCCCTGATTCGGGCGATGTTGTCATAAGCTGGGCCGAAGAAAGCGGGAACCTGACTGAAGAGACATTTGACATGGTGGTCCTTTCGGTGGGGCTCAAGCCGTCGGCTGAGGCGACCGCCCTGATGGAGAAGATCGGAATAAGGCTCAACGCCGACCATTATATCTCTACCGATCCGTTCAGGCCCGTTTCAACATCCACGCCCGGGGTCTTTGTGTGCGGAGGGATGGCAGGCCCGCATGACATAGGCCAGTCCATGGGTCAGGCCTCGGCCGCGGCTGCGGAAATCCTGAGGGTGCTGGCTCCCGAGCCATTCTCTGCGCCGATTCAATATCCTCAAAACAAGGAACTTAAGCTCTCTCCCCCAAGAATCCTTGTCGCCTATCATCTTTGCGGCGGCATGGATGAAGGACTCGGGATGGAAATCGAAAAGATATCCAAGGGGTTTCAGAGTGTAGCCGCGGTAAAGAGGATTAAAGAAGATGCCGTGTCCTCCCTCGCAGAGGCATTTAATGAAGCCAAAGCCAACAGGATACTTTTTGTAGGTTGTACCCCGTCTTCTCACAAGCCTCTAATTGAGGAGGCGCTCAAGAGGGCCGGGGTAAACCCCTATCTGTACGATACAGCGGATCTAAGGGTCATTGACCCGGCCGACGTTTCGATTCAGCTCAGGGATCGTCTGCGAATGGGAGTTGCTCGGGCGGCTCTTGTTTCGCCCGCCGCCCCCGTCAATATCAAGGTTGAAAAGCGGGCGCTGGTGGTGGGGGGAGGTCTGGCTGGCCTTGAAAGCGCTTTGTCCCTGGCCGATGCCGGTTATCCGGTGACTCTGGTTGAAAGGCAAAAGGAACTGGGGGGAAACGCCCGTCACATAAAATCCACCTGGCAGGGAAATGATGTCGCCCAATATCTCGATACCCTTATCCGCAGGACAATAGACCATCCGGACATAACGATCATGACTCAGGCAGAGGTCATATCCAACCAGGGCCATTGCGGAAGCTTTACCGCAACCGTTCTTAAAGACGGCGCTAAGTCGCAGATAAAATTCGGGGCAGGCATACTGGCCCCAGGGGCTGAAACCATAGTTCCAGCGGAATACTCCTACGGCTTACACAGCAGGATATACCTGTGGTCTGAGCTCTTCTCAAAGCTCGACAACGCCTTTGTCGGCAAGGTTAAAAATGCCGTTTTCATTCAATGCGTGGGATCAAGGGAACCACTGATGCCTCATTGCAGCAATGTGTGTTGCTCTTTTGCCCTGAGGGCCGCTGTTGACCTCAAGGCGCAGAACCCGGATCTGAACATATATATCCTCTTCCGTGAAATGCGTGCCTTCGGAGAGAGGGAGACCCTCTATAGAACTGCGAGAGAAAAGGGCATTATTTTTATTAGATATGACCTCAATTCAAAGCCTCTTGTCCAGCCGGTCGGGAAAGACGGCATTATAAAAGTGACGGTACAGGAACCGATCCTGGAAAGAGCGGTTTCAATCGAAGCCGACTTTATGTCCCTCCAGACTGCCATATCACCGGCCGGATGCCGCGAAATGGCAAAGGTATTTAACGTGGAACTGGATGCGGATGGATTTCTGGCAGAGGCCCCTGAAAAGCTCAGACCTCTGGATACCACAATGAGAGGGCTTTTCATGGCCGGACTCGCGGTTTATCCCAAGGACGTTACGGAGACCATAGCTCAGGCCAGAGGCGCTTCGGCCAGGGCAGCCGAGGTCCTTGCCCAGGATGAGGTTCAGCTCGGTGGTCTTATTGCTGAAGTGAACCCGGCACGATGCGCCGAATGCTGCACCTGCGTGCGCACATGCCCCTTTGGAGTGCCCCGCATTGATTACGAAAAGGGTGCGGCCTATATTGATCCAGCCCTCTGCCGAGGATGCGGCATGTGTGTCGCGGAATGTCCCGGCAAGGCAATCGTTATGTCGTGCATCAGCGATGAGACTCTTAAAGAGGCTCCCGCCGTTTTCTTTGCCGATGCAGTAAGATAAGGAGACTGCTACTATGAGCGAATTTGTACCAAAGATCATGGCCTTTTACTGCTCCAATTGCGCAACGTCAGCAGCCAAGGTCTCCCACGGCATGTCCAAGACCATGCCATCCAATGTCCACATGGTACATGTGCCTTGCACAGGACGCATCGAGACCCTTCATCTGCTTAAGCCCTTCGAAGAGGGGGCGGACGGAGTTTATGTGGCAGGTTGCCAGCATGACAGTTGCCAGTATATCGGAGGAATAGCAAAGGCAGAAAAGAGGGTTTTGCAGGTCAAGAAAATCCTTGAACAACTGGGAATTGATCCAGGGCGGGTAGAGGTTTTCAGTCTTTCTGCCGCCATGGGATACAGATTTGTTGACATCGCCTGGGAAATGACGGAAAAGATCAGGCGGATGGGACCCGCTTCCTTAAGCGTGAACTCTTAGCGATTTCGAGAGGTGAAGCAATGATTGTTGCTGAAGCAAAACCGATAAGTGAGATCTTGACGATGGTGAAGGGTCTCAAGAAGGTCCTTGTGTTGGGATGCAAGGGCTGCGTGACCGTATGCAACGTGGGCGGTGCCAAGGAGGCAGGCATACTGGCATCATCCATCAGAATAGCAGGAAGAAAGGAAGGTTCTATTGTGGAAGTCGGGGAGCATACGCTCGAAAGACAGTGCGACCCCGAATACATAGATGAAGTCAAGGACCTAGTCCCGCTTTATGATGCGGTGGTATCCATAGCTTGTGGTGTCGGGCCTCAATTCCTTTCCGAGCGTTATCCGGAGAGCAGGATCTTCCCAGGCGTAAACACTAAATTTATGGGTGGAGCCGTTGCCCACGGAATCTGGTCGGAGCGCTGCGCCGGATGCGGCTCATGCGTTATCCATTATTTCGGGGGCCTATGCCCTATTGCCAGATGCTCCAAAAGCCTGATGAACGGCCCCTGCGGAGGCTCATCCCACGGTAAATGCGAAATCTCCAAGGATGTGGACTGCATTTGGGATATGATAGTTCGAAAGGCAATGGATCAGGGGCGAATGCAGGATCTCCTTGAGTTCAGGCCTCCCAAGAGCTGGACAACTGCAAGAGACGGAGGGCCGAGGCGCATGATAAGGGAGGAACTGGTGAAATGAGCGACTACAAGGCAGGAAGTAATCTTGAAAAGGTATTAAAGGCAGGTCAATTCGCCTTCACAGGCGAGTGCGGGCCGCCTCAGGGCGCAAATATTGTTAAGCTCAAAGAAAAGGCCTCCCACCTGAAGGGTTGCGTGGACGCAGTCAACATCACCGACAATCAGACCGCGGTGGTGCGGATGTCAAGTTGGGCCGCTTCCTTGCTTGTGCAGCAGGAGGGCATCGAGGCCAACTTCCAGATGGTATGCCGCGACCGCAATAGACTGGCAGTTCAGAGCGATGTCCTAGGGGTTTACAGCCACGGCATCCGCAATATGCTGTGCCTGTCAGGGGATCATCAAAAATTCGGCAATCATCCTGAGGCCAAGAATGTCTTTGACATTGATTCCATCCAGCTCATAAATGTCGTCAAGACCATGAGGGATGATGGAAAATTCATGAACGGCCAGGAAATAGACGTTCCGCCCAAGCTTTTTATAGGAGCGGCATCCAATCCGTTTGCAGAGCCTTACGAATTCAGGGTCTTCAGACTGGCCAAGAAGATTGCGGCAGGGGCTGACTTTATCCAGACACAGTGCATTTACAACATGGTTCTATTCCGGGACTTCATGAAGCGCGTTGTTGACATGGGACTACATGAAAAATGCTACATACTGGCAGGCGTAACCCCCATGAAGAGCGTAGGTATGGCCCAGTATATGGCAAAACAGGTGCCTGGAATGGATGTGCCTGATTCGCTGATTAAGCGCCTCAAGGGCGCCCCAAAAGGAAAGGTGGGCGAAGAAGGCATTAAGATAGCCGTTGAGCAGATCATGGAATTTAAGGAGATGCAGGGAGTTGCAGGAGTGCACCTCATGGCCATTGAATGGGAACACAGGGTTCCTGAGATAGCAAAACTGGCAGGCATGCTCCCCAGGCCAACGTTTTAAGGGCCATTGTGAGTTTCAGTATCTGATTTTTTGCCCATAGACCCCGAAGGCCTCCTTCGGGGTTTTTTCTTGAAACACGGCCTCTTCTTGCTGTAGAAAGAGCATGTATTATTTCCCTTAATGAAAGGGCTTGCTCTCCCCTATGCAGATTACCACAGAAACAGGCATTGCCTTTGACACGGAAAGAGACTTCAGCGCCGAGGAAAGGCATATCCTTCAGAAGCTTTTCCTCTGGGAGACTATGTCAAAGAGCATTGAGGAGTTTCGTCATAAGAAGGCTGAAGCCCTTGCCAGGGGATGGAATGCATCCGGTCCGGTCCCCGTTAGTGGAGCAATGTCTGCCGTTACGGCGGATATGGAAAAGAGGGTTATGAGAAGACTCAAGGCAGGAGGGGTAACCGCATTATGACTCTCAATTTTCAACCAGCCCTCAAAACCGGCGCCAAGTTCACAAGCTCCCCCTTTTCAGATGAATCCCATGTCTTTTCCCCGCTGAGAGCAGGCATCGTGGGCGGGGGGAGTTCATGCCATGACCTTCTCATCAATGTTCATCTTGGCAGGCTCGACAGCCTCAACATAAGCATAGTGGGAGTAGCGGAGGGAAACCCCGCCGCTCCTGGATTACTCTATGCCAAGGCAATGGGAATATTTACCACCTCCGATCATCACAGACTTTACGATATCGAGGGCCTGAACCTCATTGTGGAACTGACCGGCCACGAAGAGATACTGGATGATATCCTCAGGACCAAGCCGCGAGATGTGCTTTTTCTCGATCACAAGACCGCAAGGGCCATCTGGGTTCCACTGCTCAAGAACGCCTCCGAAAGCCAACTTGAGACCCTTCTGCTTTATCACAAGAAGACAAGGCAGAGGACCCAGATGGTGCTCGATTCTCTGCCGTACAGACTCATGGTGGTAAATAGAGACAAGACTATAAACATGGTCAATCAGACATTCCTGAAGCATAGAAATCTTCGCTCGGAAGCTGTCATTGGAAAGCACTGCCATGAGGTTCGCTACGGGCTGGACAAACCTTGCGGTGAATACGGAAGAAGGTGCTATTTCGAGGAGGTCCAGACAAGCGGCAACACCATAAGCACCATCCATGGCTTCACGGCTGAGGACGGCTCGGAGCGATTCGACGTAATAACAGTGTCGCCCATTCTCGATGAGCACGGCGAGATTTCTCAGATCCTGGAGGTGTCAAGGGACGTCACTGAAAGGATCGGCCTTGAAAAACAGGTGGAACGATACTCCATATTCCTCAAGAATGTGATCCAGAGCACGGTTGACGGAATCGTAGTGATAGACACAAAAGGTAAAGTTCTTCTGTTCAACGAAGGCATGGAGAGACTTACCGGATATTCTTGCTCTAAGATAATGGAGGTCGGTCACGTAAGCAGTTTTTACGACATGGGCGTTGCCCGTGAGAATATGAAGAAGATGAGGAGCGATCAGTACGGACCTCCCGGCAAGCTCAATCCCACCAGCATGACCATCAGGGCCAAAAGCGGCGAACTCATCCCTGTGACCCTCTCCGCATCCCTCATAACGATAGACGAAAATGAAGTGGGAAGCGTAGGAGTCTTCACCGACATGAGGGAGGTCATAGCTATGCGAAGGGACCTGGAGGATGCCCAGGTTCAGTTGATGCAATCTGAAAAAATTGCTTCCGTAGGTCGAATGGCGGCGGGGGTAGCTCACGAGATCAACAATCCCCTCTCAGGCATCATGCTATATGCCGAACTCCTGAAGGAAAGCCTTAGAGATCGGCCGGATTGTGTGGCCGATCTTCAGGAGATAGTAGATCAAACCTTGCGCTGCAAGAAGATCATCTCGGAGCTTCTCGAGTTCAGCAGGAAGAGCGTGGGGAAGATATCAAGCTTCAGGATAGAAGATGCGATAGAAAAATCCTTGCGTCTTTTGATTAACCAGGCAATATTTCAGAATATCGAAGTAGTAAAGTCCTTTCAGCCCGGGATGCCCGAGATGGTGGGCGACCTCGTTCAGTTGCAGCAGGTCTTTACCAACCTTTTCATAAACGCCTCCGATGCGATGGAAAGAAAAGGCAACCTGCGCATAGCTGCGCAGTTTGATCTTTCTTCGAACCGTTTTGTAGTAACTGTTGCCGACACCGGTCCCGGCATTCCCCCGGATCAGAAAGACAAGATTTTCGAGATCTTCTTTACCACTAAACCTCCCGGCAAGGGAACAGGCCTGGGGCTGAGCATCTCCCAGAACATCATTAAACTCCACGGCGGTTCCATAAAGGTGGATTGTCCTCCTGAGGGAGGAACCGTTTTCACTATCGAACTACCCCTTGGATTCGTCGCGGAACCTGAGGAAAAGTCTCTGTTCACATGATAGGAAGAGCTTATGGATGAGATATCAAAGGTGTTGGTGGTTGATGACGAAAAGGTGGTCAGGGATGGCTGCCAGCGGGTGCTTTGCACTAGAGGCTTTGAAGTCAGTTGTGCTGAGGGTGGCGAGGCCGCGCTTGCCCTTATAAGGAACGAGCCTCCTGACGTCATACTGCTCGACTTGAAGATGCCGGGAATGAGCGGGGAAGAGGTTCTTGAACACACGCGAAGGGACTGCCCAGGCATTCCTGTCATAGTCATAACCGGACACGGCACGATTGATACGGCCGTGGAGTGCATGAAAAAAGGCGCCTACGACTTTATTACCAAGCCGTTTCAGATGGATGAATTTCTTCTTACCGTCAAAAGAGCAGCGGAAAAAAGCACCCTTGAGAAAAAGGCCAGGCTCTTTGAGGAGGAAAGCAGCCGCAACCTTTACGATCTTAGGCTTGAGAAAAGCAGGCTCAAGACCATCATCAACTGCATGGCAAACGGTGTAATGGTTACAAACAGGAATCTTGAGGTAGTGCTTCATAACCCGGCCCTCTTAAGGTTACTCAATATTGATCATGAACTGCCCGAACCTGCTTCGGTTAAAGACATCGTATGCGACGAAGCGATCCTCAAGGCCTTGAGTGACATCGTCGCCAACCATCTTCAGCCCATGGGGGCCATAGGCCAGGAGATCACCTGCCAGAAAACAGTAGCAAGGGCCATTTCGGCCCCCGTGGCGGGGCCTGACGCTAATATAGTCGGAACTGTAACAGTTCTTGAGGATATCACCGCATTCAAGGAACTGGACAGGATGAAATCGGATTTCATAAACATGGTGGCCCATGAACTGCGAAGCCCCGTGGTATCCATCCGCCAGCTAAACAGCGTCATACTTGAAGGTCTTGCCGGTGCCCTCAACGAAAAACAGAAGGATTTCATAGGCAGAAGCATTGCAAAGGCCGATGCCCTCCTCGGTCTCATTAACGACCTGTTGAACGTGGCCAGGCTTGAGTCGCCGGCCATTCCTCAGCGCAGGGTACCTACCGACGTCGGGCCTATTATAGATGAAATTATAAAGCTGATGGAACCGAGGGTTAAAGAGGCCGGAGTCACACTCGTGTCTCAGCACGGCACGCTGATGAAGATATCAGCAGACTCCGGTCAAATAGATGAAGTATTAAACAACCTTATAACAAACGCCGTAAACTACTCTCCAGACGGCGGAGAGATCCTTGTGACTGCAAGCAATATGGGTGAGCATGTTGGAATCCAGATCAAGGACCAGGGCGTCGGGATACCGAGAGAAGAGATACCGAGGATATTTGAAAAGTTTTACCGAGTCAAGAATCCCAGGACCAGAAAAGTCGCGGGAACGGGACTTGGGCTGTCAATAGTCAAGGGTATCATCGAGGCCCATCATGGATCCATCCAAGTTGAAAGCGAGATGGAAAAAGGAACTACCTTCACGATACTTCTGCCCGCCGCTCAAGAGCAGAGCTGATGCGGGACAAGAGGGAGATACTCATTGTGGACGATGAGTCCGTGGTAAGGAGGGCCATAGAGAAGGCCCTTCAAACCAGGGGAATCACACCCAAGTCTGCCGCAAACGGAAAGGAGGCCCTGGGTTTTCTGGCGGGGGGCAGATTCGACCTTGTTTTGCTGGATATTCGCATGCCGGATATGGACGGCATGGAAGTTCTTCAGATAATCAAGTCCAGGCACCCATCCACAGAAGTCATAATGATAACCGGTTATCCGACAATCGAGACTGCTGTGGACTGCATCAAGCTGGGGGCGGCGGATTACCTTGTAAAGCCTTTCCGGTTGAGCGAACTGGAGGCAGCGCTGGAGAAAAATGCCGGCAGCGCGCAGGCAGCAAAGAGATCGCCATCCCTGATTGAAAAGGGACTTAAGTTTGGACAGGATAACGGCATAATCATAGGACAGAGCCGACCCATGCAAAAGATATTCGAAAAGATCCTCAGGGTCGCCCCCACGGACAGCAGTGTGCTCATCACGGGAGAGAGCGGAACAGGAAAAGAGCTTGTCGCAAGGGCCATACATGCAAACAGCGTTAGAAAATCCAATGTCTTTATGGCGGTTGACTGTTCTGCGCTAGTGGAGGCGCTGCTGGAAAGCGAGCTTTTCGGACATGTGAAGGGATCCTTCACAGGAGCGCACCAGACAAAACACGGGCTTTTTGAGCTGGCAAACAACGGAACTTTCTTTTTTGACGAGGTGGCAAACCTAAGCCTTAACATTCAGGCCAAGCTTCTCAGGGTAATACAGGAGAGGGAATGCATGAAGGTCGGAGATCAGAAAAAGATAAAACTGGACATCCGAATCATTTCCGCCTCCAACAAGAATCTTGAAGAATCAGTCAAGACCGGGACATTCAGGGAAGATCTATACTACAGGCTGAGCGTTGTCCCTATCCATATCCCGCCACTCCGAAAGAGAAAGGAAGACATCCCCATTCTGAGCGATTATTTTATAGAGAGGATAAGCAGAAAGATTAAAAGACCCGCGCCTGAGATATCAGATGAAGCAATGGAGATCCTTAAGAACTATCCATGGCCCGGCAATGTCAGGGAGCTTGAGCATGCGATAGAAAGAGTACTTGTCCTTGAAGATGCGAAGATGATAAGGCCAGGTCATCTGCCTGCTTCCATCTCCATGGCCCACGGGGATTTCCAGATATTCTCAGAGGGGCCTATTACCATCGAGGAACTTGAAAAGAGATATATTTCATTCGTGCTGAAGAGGACAAAGGGCAAGAAAACAGAGGCCGCGGATCTCCTGGGCATAAACCGAAAGACGCTGGGGCTTAAACTAAAGAGATACGGTCTTGATTCGAGGTTCAATTAACAGCGGCTATTGCCGCTTTTCGATCGGGGTTCTTATCAGAGCGGCAAAAGAATGGATCTTGTTTCACAATACGAGGTTTTGATAAGGCTGCTCGCCTTTCTTGTGATCTTTTTCGCGGTGGCCCTTCTTGAGTTGTTCATCCCCAGAAGAAAAAGAAGCCTCACAAGAGTTAAGAGATGGTTTGAAAACCTGGGCATTGTGGCGATCAGCACTGCGGCCCTGAGGCTCGCGATGCCTGTCGGCGCAGTGGCCGCATCCGTGTGGGTAATCCAAAAAGGATGGGGACTTTTTTCAATCCTTGAACTCCCTTTCTGGCTGGAGGTGGCTCTTTGTGTGGTAGTGCTGGACTTCATCATTTATCTTCAGCACGTTATGTTCCATTCCGTTCCGGTTCTATGGCGTCTCCATATGGTTCATCACGCTGATCTTGACTTTGATCTTACCACCGGCATCCGTTTTCATCCCATAGAGATATTCATATCCATGGTAATCAAGCTGGCCTCCATTGCTGTGTTGGGCGCACATCCACTCTCTGTAGTGCTCTTTGAGATTCTCTTAAACGGA
>JBGSUA010000060.1:0-3033 GCA_041753575.1 Desulfatiglandaceae bacterium | reverse complement strand
ACCGGCCTTCCTTTGGATACGGTTTTTCTTTGCTTTCAACTACGATCCCTCGACCACTCCAGGTTCATGGACCCTGTTACCAGGCAGCCCAACTTTGCGGGAAAAATGCCCGCCCATCGCATGGCTGATTTGGAAGATGCCCTGCGAATGACACTGATGATATAGAAGACACGCCATTTACCTTATCCCGAGCTTTTCCATGAGTTCATAGAGGGTCGGGCGGCTTATGCCGAGCTGCTGGGCTGCCTGGGAGATGTTTCCCTTGTGTCTGGCAAGGGCCCGCTGGACAAGCTCTCTTTCAAGCTCCTCTCTTGCCTCCTTCAAAGTCCGTCCGTCAAGCCGCGCGACAGGCCCCTCAAGCTCCAGGTCCGCCGGCGCTATTCGGTTTCCCTCCGCCATAATAACTGCCCTTCTGACCCTGTTTTCCATCTCCCGAATGTTTCCAGGCCATGCATGGCTCTCAAGGGCCATGGTTGCCCCTTTGGTAAATCCAATGATCTTTTTCCTGTTTTCCTGCGAAAATTTCTGGAGAAAGGCGGTGGCGAGAAGCACGACGTCCTCTCCCCTTTCCCTGAGCGGGGGGAGGGTTACCACAACCACTCCAAGCCGGTAGTAAAGATCTTCCCTGAGCTTTCCCTCGGCTATGGCCTCCTTGGGGTTTCTGTTTGTGGCTGCAAGGACCCTCGCGTCAACCTCGATCTCCTCTCTTCCGCCAACCCTTTCTATTTTTTGCTCCTGAAGATAGCGGAGGAGTTTAACCTGGAGTGCAGGGGAGAGTTCCCCCACCTCATCAAGAAAAAGGGTCCCTTCCTGAGCTGATTCAATCCTTCCCTTCCTCTGTGCATGCGCGCCGGTAAAGGAGCCCTTTTCATGGCCGAAGAGTTCGCTTTCAAGGAGGTTTTCCGGGATCGCCCCGCAGTTGATGGCAATGAACGGCCCTTTGCTCCGGCTGCTCAGCCTGTGGATGGCCCTGGCGGCAAGCTCCTTTCCGGTTCCGCTTTCTCCGATTATGAGTACAGGGACATCGGTTGTGGCAACCTTTCGGATGGTGGTAAAAACGGTTTGGATAGAGGGGCTTGTGCCGATCATGCCTTCAAATGCATCGGCCCCGGTGCCTGCTTGAAGCCTGCGGTTTTCGGCTTCCAGGTTTGCGAGGTTGAAGGCGCGGGTGAGGACGATCTTGAGCTCCTCTATCCTTATGGGCTTACAGAAGAAATCATATGCACCCATGCCGATGGCGGTGAGGGCGTTTTTCCTGTCGTCCTGACCTGTGATGACTATGACCTTTGCCCCGGGAGTATCCTCCAGGATCTCTGCCAGGGCCTTGAAGCCCTCATCTGTGCCTGCAGGCTGGGGCGGAAGCCCCAGATCCAGGGTCACAACCGATGGGTGATGCTTCCTGAACGACTCCAGCCCGGCCGGTCTGTCCCCGGCCGCGAGGATCTCGTAGTCCGAAAGGAGCGCCCATTTCATCTGGCTCCTCACGGATTCGTCATCGTCAATTATTAGAAGCTGTGCTTTGGTCATGGATAATTCCTTGGATCAAATCTAAATTTATTAAGGCAGGATGCCGTGTCTTCTGTCGATTTTTTTGGAGTCGTCGTAGAGCCATTTCTTGAAGATAAACTAAATACTCTACGGATGCATTGGTTGAGACGCTATGACACGACTCTACTTTCAGAACTAGCCGCCCTTTCAAGCTTTACATCATAATCCCATTAGGTAAACAGGTCAAGTCGAGCAAAGGAGACATCAGAGCAATAAGCATCGATAGAATATCTCTACGCAACCCTTGAAACGACAATAATTATTTTTGAAAGATAGAAATAAGGCAGCACTATGTTGCTTCCCTGCGAATTTTCTGGTAACTCAAGTAGGGCTATAGGTTATCTGGAAAGGTTCATACCAAATGATCCACTTTTTCAGATGCCAGGTCAGCTGGAAACTCTTCTCACTCGCCTCCATCCAGCCCTACAAGGCCAACGCCTAAGAGAAGCATGGTTCCTGGTCCGGGAACATGTCCTATCGAAGCGTTCCTTACACTTGCAGATTTCTGCCACTCAGCAAGCTGCCCCTTGGGAGTTCTTGTCAATTGGCCGAAGAACTGCGAAATGACGGTTGCGCTGTAATAAGGATACGCCCTAAAATTTACAGTATTTACTCTGGAAGGTAGATAAGCCCTTGTTCTTTGAAATGGCTTTCAAGGGTAAAGCTAATGATGCTCTCAACAGACGCCAAGATACTCTGCCAGGTGGGCATCGTGAGAGGCGTCTAAGTCCTTGCATTCTTACCTGCGCTTACTGTTAGCAGCCACTGCACGTTTACGGGGCCCTCTGGCTGCGGATGGATTCATCGTCGTCTATCATAAGAAGCTGCGACTGCGGTTTGGGCATGGTCGCTTTCCGCCAAGGTTAGAAGGGATTCAGTGGCGCAGATGACCAAAACAGTGTTTCCTAAATTGTACTGAACATAACATTAAAAAAAAATTTGTTAACATTGTTAAGCATATAAACTTATCAAAAGTCATTATCATTTAATCGCATGAATAATAGCAATTCAATAACTCCCGACCAAGGATGGACTACGTTGGATGGCAAAACATATGCCAGAGCAGGAGTTGAAAGAGAATCCGACGCTTCCGATTATCGAGGAAAGTACATAGGCCTGCGACTAATCTGAAAACCATAAAAAAACAATATGTTAGCCAAATAGAACACGAAGAACTTAATTTGTAAAGAATACCGACGAGCCCTTCCTCTGTAAAGAAGTAGTCTTAGGAACCATCTCTGGCTTCCTAACTTCCCGAGAAGATGTAACGATGAGAGAGTGTAAGCCGTTAATGATGTAGGAATAGTTGCGATTTCTCATGCTTTATTCCTCGTTACAATAATATTGTTCCTGGTCGTGATAAATTGAGCCAAAAATGGTCGTTAAGAATTGAGCCACTTTGGAGGTGGAGTTGCTGAGAGAAAAGGCTATGGTGTGATTTTTTATCTCAGCGTAAGCGAGGTGGTGGACTTGAAAAAAAGGAGA
>JBGSUA010000059.1:0-25827 GCA_041753575.1 Desulfatiglandaceae bacterium | reverse complement strand
GTAAAGGGAAATTTCTTGAGATAGCCAGAAACTGCCCTCGCAGCTTTCACAGGAGAAATTATCTTGCTAATTGATCCCCTCATCTGGATTCCGCGGATCTCCTTCCATCCGGATCCTGCAGCGTATATTGATCCCGCGGCGCGTCCTGCTGAAAGGGCCTCAGTAACGTGCCTGGATTTGGGGCTTGAAAAGAAATAAAAGCCTCCTCTTTCATAGACATAATAGACAGGCGCTGTCCAGACAGAAGAACCTGAAGATGTGGCAAGCGTCATCGTGTTGCATGAGAGGATAAGCGTCATGGCGCGGCTTGATAACTCGGATCTCTCGGGGACTTTAATGTCCCTATTTTTCAGGTGCGAGTCATGGCCCTTAACGGTCTTTTCCGCGCCTGCGTCCAGATTCATGATTTCTCTCCCTCAAGAGATATTACAAGCGGTATTGCATGAAGCTCTCTGGATATTTCCCTGGTCGGCCCCAGTTTCCAGGATAGGATCGTTGCGCGCCCTTCAAGGAGCTTCCGTAACTTCTCCGTAACTCCCTTGAGGTCTATAGCAGGGTGTTTTTCAAATACCTGAGGAAGTCCATAGGTCAGGTTACAGGCAAGGCATCTGCCGGCGCGCTGCCTGAGTCGTATCTCAAAAAGAAGTTTATCACGGTTCTTCCCGCAATAGAAAAGCCCCATGTCATAGGCTCCCTCAGCAGAATCCCCGAATAATGCCTCAAAGAACCTGTCTGCTGTATCCGGTGGAAAGACGGATGAAAGCCTGTCCTGAGTAAAGATTGATACGAACGAGTCGTCTCTTTTCATTGCTGGGTCTTTTCCTCCCGGTGAAATAGAAATCTGGATAATTATCACGGATGCACCCAAGCAGCGTCAACAGGAAATACAGAAATGGAGGAGAGGTTCTTGACAAGGCACTGTTAAACAGAATAATAGTCAAGGTCACGAAATACCGTGTCAGAATCCAGAAAGCGGGGTTCCAGGAAAATGAAACTGCATGAATACCAGGCAAAAGATGTCTTCAGGAAATACGGGATACCGGTTCCGAACGGCCAGATCATAGCATCATCAGATCAGACTTCCAGAGCCATACAGACGATTCAGGGGCCGCCATGGGTCATAAAGGCCCAGATTCACGCGGGCGGTCGGGGAAAGGCTGGAGGGGTCAAGCTTGCCCATAACCCCTATGAAGCGGTAACAGCGGTTGAATCCATGCTGGGCAAGAAAATTGTCACCCGTCAGACAGGCGCTGATGGAGTGACCGTCAACCAGGTGCTCTTAGAAGAAGGCCTCGATATAGAGAGGGAACTCTATCTGAGCATGGTAGTTGACAGGGCCGGAAGGATTCCTTCAATGATATTCAGCCAGGCTGGAGGCATGGACATTGAGGAGGTGGCGGCCAGAACGCCCCAGCGGATATTTAAGGAGCGAGTTGATCCAGCATCAGGATGGATGCCCTATAACGGAAGAAACCTCGTTTACAGGCTGGATCCTCTGCCTTCGCCGAATGCCCTAAAAGGACTCCTCTCCGTCATGGATGGCTTATGCAGACTTTTTTCGGCTCTTGACTGCTCTCTTGTCGAGATAAATCCTCTCATTGTTACCAGGGATGGAAGGGTTGTTGCGCTGGATGCCAAGATGACGATAGACGACAATGCGCTATTCAGACAAAGAGAGATGCTTGAGCTGGATGATCCAAGGGAAAAGGACCCGCTGGAGCAGATGGCGGAGAAATACAACCTCAACTACATCCGTCTCGGCGGCAATATCGGAGCCATGGTGAACGGCGCGGGACTTGCCATGGCTACTATGGACGTCATAAAGATGGCCGGTGCCGAGCCGGCCAATTTTCTTGATGTCGGAGGCGGGGCCAACGAAGAGATGATCACCAAGGGTTTCGAGATCATCTTGAAGGATAGAAGAGTTAAGGCCATCCTCATCAATATCTTCGGCGGGATACTCAGATGCGACGTCCTTTCCCGTGGAGTGGTTGCCGCAGCCGCTAAGACCAGCATAAGGGTTCCTCTGATTGTGCGCCTCGAGGGAACCAATGTTGACGAAGGCCGTGAGATTCTACGGAAGTCAGATCTTAAATTTCTTGTTGCAAAGGACCTTTCCGAGGCAGCGGAGCTTGTTGCCCGACAGGTTTCCTAAACGGAGTGAAGATGAGCATTTTACTTGATAAGGAAAGCAAGGTCGTAGTTCAGGGCATTACCGGCAGGGAGGGAGCCTTTCATACAAAACAGATGATTGCATACGGCACCAGTGTTGTCGCTGGCGTTACACCTGGAAAAGGCGGCCTGGATTTTGAGCGTGTGCCCGTATTTAATACCGTTGACATGGCGGTTCGCGAGAAGGGGGCAGATGTGTCTTGCATATTTGTTCCCCCTCCTTTCGCGGCCGATGCGATAATGGAGGCGGCCTCAGCGGGCATAAGGCTTATAGCCTGCATTACCGAAGGAATCCCTGTGCTGGACATGGTAAAGGTAATGGCCTTCCTCAAGGGTCTGGATGTGGTTCTTATAGGGCCTAACTGCCCCGGCATCATATCGCCCGGAAAGGCAAAGGTCGGAATCATGCCCGGCAGTATACACAGGGAAGGCAGTATCGGTGTACTATCAAGAAGTGGGACCCTTACCTATGAGGTGGTGGATCAGCTCACGAAGTCAGGTCTGGGTCAAAGCACTTGCATCGGAATCGGTGGCGACCCCATAGTCGGATCATCCTTCATTGATCTTCTCATGAAATTCAAGGATGACCCCCAGACCAAAGGGGTAGTTCTTATAGGAGAGATCGGAGGAACCGCCGAAGAGGAGGCTGCGGAATACATAAAGGCAGATTTCCCCAAGCCCGTAATAGCCTTTATTGCCGGGCAGAGCGCTCCCCCCGGAAGGCGTATGGGACATGCCGGAGCCATCATATCAGGCGGTCAGGGCAAGGCCCAGGACAAAATAGATGCCCTCAAGAAGGCCGGCATAACCGTTCAACTTAACCTGGGAACGATTGGTAAGACCGCTGTTGGGGTGATGGGATAAATTTTGCGATGGAGTCACAGCCTCCTTGACCGCCGGCATCTCAGGTGTTAACCTCTCACATAAGCGGCGAGGAATTGATTGGCAGCTTTAAATCGTTAGGAGGAGAGGCAGCTTTGAACAAGATCCGCGACCTTAGCACTATCCTTGAGGATCGCAGGCGAAAAGAGCAGTTAAAGCTCAATACGCAAAGGGTGGAGTCCCTGCGCAGGGTGCTGCAATGTTCCCTTTGCTGCTTGAGATGCTCAATGTGCGGGGCTCAACTTGAAACACAGGGAAACGCTTCCTGCCAGGGCACAACAGCAGATAAGACTCTGAACCTTTGTCCTGGATGCAAGGCGGAATTTGAGGATTATTCCAGGTCCCTGAAGGGAGAACAGATAGAGCCGCTTTTCTGGCACAACGATGATTGGCTGAGGTTTTGGTCGGCTTGGCTTTCCTATCAGGAAGCCTTATTTTCTTTTAGGAAATCTACTCAATTAGGCGGCTTTTCGGACAAGGTTAATAAATAGCCTTAAAGGCTTGGAGGTTCATCATGTTTGGTTTAGGAATGCCGGAACTTATAATAATACTTATCATCATTCTTATCATTTTCGGGGCAGGGAAGCTTCCTGAGATAGGAAGCGGAATTGGAAAAGGGATTCGCAACTTCAAGAAGGCAACCGAACACCCCGAAGAACTTGAAAAGCCGCAGGAAGAAAAGGATGGTGAAGACAAAAAAGCATAGATCCCAAACCCCTGCAAATAAATATTCCTTATTGGTGCAGGGGCTTGGAGCGATTATTAAAAAGGAATTTCGTCCTCCGGAACTGCGATAGGCTGCTCTTCCGAGGCAGGGCGATCTTCAGACATTGCCCCCTTCCCTCCTCGATCCGAGGTACCAAGCATCTGAATATTCTGCGCTACTATCTCGGTAGTGCTTCTTTTGTTACCCTGACGATCTTCCCATTCCCTGGTCTGGAGCCTTCCCTCAACGAAAACTTGTTTTCCTTTTTTCAGATAGTCGTTGCAGATCTGGGCAAGTTGCCCGTATGCGACTATCCTGTGCCATTCAGTACGCTCCTGAGGCGAGCCGGTATTCTTGTCCTTCCACTTCTCACTGGTAGCAATACTGAAGGTTGCCACCTGCATTGAGCTACTCGTAAGACGAATCTCCGGGTCTCTGCCCAGATTTCCAATGAGAATAACCTTGTTTATTCCCGCCATAATCTTGCTCCTTCCCCCTTCTTTGGATCACTGAAGGAATCCAATTGTCCATGCCGCTCAACCTTACAAAAAACAATTAACTCTGGAATCAGGGTTTTTCTATCATAACCTTGCTGTAACTTCAAGAGCCTGACATATTAAAGCTGCCCTATTTAATAACCTGTTGACTCAAGCAACTGGGGGAAGCTAACATCAGTTTGCTCAAATAGGGCATGCCTCAACCTTTTCCTTGATGCCATGGAATCGAAACAGGAGGTATAGAAAGGGCGAAAGGACAGCAGATGCTAAAAGTGATTCCTTTAGGGGGACTCGGTGAAATCGGTCTCAACATGATGGCGTTTGAATACAATGACCAGATACTGGTCGTTGACTCAGGGCTGATGTTTCCGGACAACTACCTGCCGGGGGTTGACATAGTTATTCCCGACTTCAACTACTTAAGAGAAAACAAGGAAAAAGTCAGATGGATAATCCTCACCCACGGCCATGAGGATCATATCGGGGCTGTACCATTCTTGTTGAAGGAATTCCAGGCCCCTGTTTACGCCACCCGATTCACGCTTGCGCTTCTGAAGGAAAAGCTCAAAGAACATCATTTTCCGTACGGATTTGAGCTTCGGGAGATTTCCTCGGGAGACATATCCGTTCTTGGACCATTTCAAGTTGAGTACATAAAGGTGAACCACAGCATAGTGGACGGGGTGGGCCTGGCCTTGAGAACCGATGAGGGGGTCCTAGTCCATACCGGGGATTTCAGGATAGATCTAACACCAGTGGGCGGTCAATACACGGATCTCACGAGATTCGCGGAGATAGGAAAAGAAGGAGTTCTGGCCCTCTTCTCTGATTCCACTAACGCTGAGCGCGATGGATTTACCATGAGCGAGACTGAAGTCAAGAAGACCCTGGAAAGCCTTTTTGCCTCCGCGCACGGCCGGGTGATCGTAGCACTATTTGCATCCAACATTCCTAGAATTCAACAGGTAGTTGATCTTGCATCTCAATTCGGTCGCAGCGTTTTCTTTAGCGGTAAAAGCGTTGTCACAAACGCGGCAATTGCCAAGAATCAAGGGTTCTTGAAGATCCGTGAAGGCATACAGATCTTTGAAAGAGAGCTGGGAAACATCCATGACAGTGAACTTGCTGTTATCACTACAGGAAGCCAGGGAGAGCCCATGTCGGCCCTGGCAAGGATGGCACAGGGTCAGCACAAGGCCATAAAAATCAGAAAGGGAGACACTATTATTCTTTCATCCCGTTTTATTCCAGGGAATGAAAAGGCCATCACGATGGTAATAAACAGCCTATACAGGATGGGGGCTGAGGTGGTCTATGAAAAGGTATCGGAGATCCATACGTCGGGACACGCGAGAAAAGAGGAATTGAAATTGATGTTGAGCCTTGTGAAGCCAAGGTATTTTGTTCCGATACACGGGGAATACCGCCATTTGATCAAACACGCACATGTAGCTGAGGAAATGGGTCTTGCTCCCGAAAGGATATTGCTGATAGAAGACGGAGCGATCATAGGCTTCCAAGGAGGTTCGGCTGAGATATGCGGAGGAGTCCATGCCGGCCGGATACTTGTGGACGGAAAAGGTGTGGGCGATGTCGGAGAGATAGTGCTCAGGGACAGGAGGAGACTCAGCAGCAATGGAGTAGTTATCGTGCTTCTTGTCCTTGATGAGATGACGGGAGAGACGGTTTACGGGCCGGACATAATTTCGAGGGGATTTGTTTATGAGGCCCTTTCCGGGCATCTGCTTGAGGATGCGAAGTGCCTTGTGCTTGAGGCTCTTGATGAGATCGAAAGAGCTCCAGCGATAGGCTGGAGCGATCTTGAATCAGAGATACAGAGAAAGCTTAAGAGGTTTTTCTTTGATGTAATGGAGAAAAGCCCCATCATTATGCCCATGATTATTGCGGTCTAGACGTTCCAAGTGCGGGATTTTGAGTGTCCAATGAGGCATCGGTCTTGAAGGAAGAACAGACAGTAAAAAGGCACAGGAGTGCGGCCGTTACAACCGGTTCGCCTAATAAGCCAATGAGAAGGGAGATCAAGGCAATATCCCTTTTCATATTCGCCATATTTGTCGGCGGAAGTCTTATCGCCTATAACCCGTCCGACCCGCTTATCTGGGGGGAGGCTCCGGGACGCGTTCAAAACCTCTTCGGGACCGTGGGCGCCCATATTGCTGCCGGTCTCTTCAAAGCTGTCGGCTTTTCGGCCTACTGGCTGGCCTTGTTCCTTCTTCAATCAACTGTTCTTTGCTTTTCAGAGAGAGCAAAGGGCGAAATGCCTAAAAAAATCCTCGCTCTTATCGTCCTCGTTCTTTCAACATCGGCCCTCCTGGAGCTTTATTTTCCTGGAGCTTTCAGGGCCATGGGCGTGAGATTGGCGGCAGGAGGAGCTTCCGGGGTTTGGCTCTCAGGCATCTTGATAAGATTCCTCAACAGGATAGGAGCCGCCGTATTGCTTTCATCTTTCTGGATTGTCTCTTTAATGGCGCTCACCAGGGTGTCCATGAGCGCAAGCTTTTCAAGGGCGGCTAATCTCTTCAGTGCCTTGTATTCGCTTGCGGCTGACTACCTGATAAAACGGCGGGAGAGAAAAAAACGCGTCCGAAAGACCATTGCCGCCCACAATGAGATGAAATCAAGACCAAAAGTAACAATAACAGCACCTCAGCCTGAACCTTCCCCTGCTCCTGAGCAGGGGGCCTTTCCCTTTATGAACGCCCAGGGCACATTTACCATTCCTCCGCTGGATCTTTTAAGCGACCCTGAGCAGCCCAAGGCGGCAGAACTCCAGAAAGAGAGTCTTGAGATGAACGCCAGAAGGCTTGAAAGAAAGCTTGCTGATTTCGGCGTCCAGGGAGAGGTGGTTGAGATATTTCCCGGCCCTGTCATAACCATGTACGAATATCGCCCGGCTCCCGGTGTAAAGATAAGCAAAGTCGCTTCCCTCTCCGACGACCTCGCGCTGGCACTAAGGGCGCAGAGCATAAGGATCGTAGCACCCATACCGGGCAAGGCCGCCATAGGAATTGAGATACCTAACAACATGAGGGAGATGGTTTTCCTCAAGGAGATAATCACAAGCTCGGCCTTCAGGGATTCAAAGCTGAAGCTCCCCCTTGCCTTGGGCAAGGACATAACCGGAGGCCCGGTGATCTCGGATCTAAGCAGGATGCCGCATCTTTTGGTCGCCGGTGCTACAGGAAGCGGGAAGAGTGTTTCAATAAACTCGATGATCATAAGCCTTCTTTACAAATTGTCTCCTGACATGGTCAGGTTCCTGATGATTGATCCCAAGAGGATAGAATTGTCCGTTTATCAAGATATCCCTCATCTGCTTCATCCCGTCGTTACTCAGCCAAAGGATGCGACAAAGGCCCTGAAATGGGCTGTTAACGAGATGGAGAGAAGATACATGCTGCTTTCCGACCGCGGGGCACGAAACATTGAAACTTACAACAAGAAACTGCCAAAGCCTCAGGTTAGAAAGGATGAGGAAGGATCAGCTAAAGAAGATCCCAAGCCCCTTCCCTATCTAATCATAATCATTGATGAACTGGCAGATCTTATGATGGCTTCCTCAAGGGAGGTGGAAGAGAGCATTACCAGGCTTGCCCAGATGGCAAGGGCTGCCGGAATGCACCTCATAATTGCCACCCAGCGGCCCTCGGTGGATGTCCTTACCGGCATAATAAAGGCCAATTTTCCGGCACGCATCTCTTTTCAGGTCTCCTCGAAGGTTGATTCCAGGACCATTCTTGACGCGATGGGCGCTGAAGCGTTGCTCGGTGACGGCGATATGCTTTTCATGCCGCCGGGAGTGGGGCGGATAACAAGACTCCACGGCGCATTTGTTTCTGAGGATGAGATAAAAGCGGTGGTGGATTTTCTCAAGAAACAGAGCAAGCCTGACTATGATCCGGAGATAATGAACCACATGGCAAGGGAAGAGGAAGCTCAAGAAGACGACATAGAGCTTGACGAAAAATACGATCAGGCCGTTGACTTCGTGGTTCAGAGCGGACAGGCATCCATTTCCATGCTACAGCGAAAGCTGCGCGTAGGTTACAACAGGGCGGCCAGGATGATTGAGGCAATGGAAAAGGCAGGCATAGTGGGACCATCCGACGGGGTGAGGCCCCGGGAGGTCTATGGAAGAAGAGGAGACTGATTATGTGGTGGAGAATATTTGCCGGAGCGCTTCTCCTGATATCTTTAAACGAAAACAGTGAATGCGCAGAAGACATTTCCGACATACTTTCTGGTCTTAAGAGTAGATACGGAAGCCTTGCAGGTATAACCGTACCGTATACCAGGGAAGTGATAACTCGAACCATGACTATGCTGCCCGGAAAACTTCGAGGAGATACAGCTTCCGGAACCCTTCATTTCAAGCCTCCCTTCTATTTTAAGCTGGATCAGCAAACGCCCGAGCAGGAAGTCCTTGTCTCAAACGGTGAAAAGATATGGTGGTTTGTGCCCTTGAAGAGTCTTGTCACAATATATCCCTTCGGAAAGTTTGGAAGGGAATTCATATTGCTGAGCGATGTGCTGAGGGGTTTAAGCGAGGTGGGGGAGAGGTTTTTGACCGCACTTGTCCCCTCAGAGGCAGGGAAGGATGCCTATGGACTGGAACTCAGGCCGGAGCCTCCCTGGGAGGATATTGATAGAATTGTACTTACAATATCAAGGGATTTCAGGATCACCATCGTTACAATTCACAATGTGATTGGCGGGATCACCCGTTTTGAGCTTGGAGAGCTGAAGGTTCAAGATGATTTTCCTGATGGCTTTTTCACACTGAATATCCCTCAAGGAGCTAAAGTCGTTCACGAGGGCGATCAATGAACCATAAGTCTTGAGAGAACACGGCCCACCCTTCTGAGGCTTTGCAGGCTGTCGGCTGGAAGGACGTGGTCTATGTGTGGAAGCGCCGTCCTCATACCCCGGCAAACAGACTGTAGATCAGGGTCTGATTCAATAGGGTTAAGCCATACGACACGGTGGACCTTTGGTCTTTTTACCGCATTTATCGTTCCGATCTCCGGGATGGTTATCTGAAAATCTGAGAGAACCTCAAGCAAAAAAGCTTCGAACTCCTCGTCGGATCTGTCTATTTCATCAATCAGGAGCACGGGAGCCTCTTCTTTTGATCTCAGTATTGCCTCCAGAAGAGGCCTTTTGATGATGAATCTGGCGTCATGGATAAGCAACTGCTCCATTTCGGAGATATTAGCGTCCCTTTTCTCCATGAGGCGTATATGAAGCAGTTGCTTGGGATAATTCCATTCATAAAGGGCACTCGATGCATCAAGGTCCTCGTAGCACTGCAATCTTATAAGATCGGTATTGAATATGCGGGCCATTACGAGCGCCACCTCTGTCCTTCCAACACCTGGTTCTCCCTAAAGGAAGATAGGCTTTTCAAGGCGATGAGACACAAATAAAACTGCTGCAAGCGCCCTGTCGGCAACGTAATCTTTCTCCGCAAGCTGCTCTATCACCTGGCCAACCGAAGCAAAAACTCTGCTCATAAGAATACTCCTTAGAGAAATCTTTCAGTTTAATCCTGAAATATACCGGCCATTGTTTAATCCGCGCCTGCTGTGCTATTAGAGGAGCGGGCGCGATGAATCAGTGCCGCGGCTGTCGCCAAGTAATGCCTTGAATCTTGGGATATTTTTTGACAAGGCTTACGGCAGGGGGTTTTAAGGCGGGATAGGTAATATGGCCAACAGAGCTATACACAAAAGTCAACATGCTTCACCGAGATACTGTTATGCAAGATCTCTGCTTGTTGCCCTGTCTCTCCTGGCGATACTTGCTGAGGCGGGCATTACGGAAGGCTCGGAAAAAGGAATAAGTATCGCCGGCCTCAGCCCGCGTGACAGCCTTTTCGTCGCTGACGGAAAGGGCCGAGCCCTTTATTCCTTAAACGAGAAGGAGCCGCGAATCCCAGCCTCCACATTAAAGATTCTGACCGCGCTTGCAGCCCTGCGCAATTGGGGCGAATCCTTCAGGTTCGAGACCACGGCATATCTGGACGACTCCAAGAATATCTATTTAAAGGGCTGGGGGGATCCGATGCTGATTTCGGAGGTCATCGAGGAGATGTCACATGCCTTATCAAAACGGCTAACAATGATAAGGGACATTATCCTGGATGACACCTTTTTTGAAAGAGGCGTCAGGGTGCCGGGAGCAGAGCGCTCCACAAATCCCTATGACGCGCCGCTCGGCGCTCTTTGCGCCAATTTCAATACGGTATTTTTCGAAACAGGAGAAATGGGTCAAATCATAAGCGCGGAGCCTCAGACCCCGATTGTGGATTTCGCCAGGAAAAGGATAAAGAAATCCCGGTTGCCTCAGGGCCGCCACAGCTTCATGAACGACTCCGGTGAGCCCTCCCTGTATTTCGGCCATCTCCTTGCTCATTTCCTGAAAAACAGAGGCATCCCCGTGACGGGAAAGATCGTAATAGGCACTGTGCCTTCAATCCCGCCGGTATATGTGCATTCTTCAAAGTTCACCTTGATAGAAGTGCTTCATAAGATGATGGAGTTTTCCAATAACTTCATAGCTAATCAACTGGCGGTAACGCTTGGAGCCAGGCTGTATGGCACGCCCGGAACAATTGAGAAGGCCTCAAGAGTACTGTCTTCTTTCGGAAAAGGCGAGTTAGGCCTCACTTCCCTCAAGGTGCAGGAAGGCTCGGGCATCTCTCGCGGGAATCAAATCAGCTCTGCAGATATGGTGAAACTTCTCAATGCCTTTGAGCCATACAAAGGCATCCTTAAACGCAGAGACGAGATTTTTTACAAAAGCGGTACCCTGAGGAGCATTCAGGCAAGAGCCGGGTATATTCACCGGCCCGGCAAAGGGCTGGAGTATTTTGCAATATTCCTGGAAAAATCACTGCTGAACATAGACGATATCATGGACGCAATAGCCAAAGGCTATTGATAAAGCCGATCATTTGCTTCCTTCCCGGCTCCAGGCAGATCTATTTCTTAAACAAAGCCTCAAGCGCGGTTCGCGCGGTGGCAACCCTATGGGCGTTTGTCTGATTTGAGCCGCGCGGCGCATAAAACTCACAGGCATTTGCCCTCTCTTTATCCACAATGCGCTCAGCCATCACTTCACGACATTCATTGTAGGATCTGGAATCAAAAAACTTGCACTGTCTGCAGCATCGGAGGTCCCTGCCGCAGTGACGGCAAAGATCGTTTCTTCCTACCTTATCCTCCATTTCGATTTTCTTTCCGCAAAAAGCGCAGTTCATTTCCTTTTCCTCCAGCAAAAACGACTTTTTGACAAGGGGACTTCTGGCACGTACTATCTTAACCATGGCAATAAAAAAACCTCTCTATAAGCTATTGGACCATACCGCTGATATGGGCATGGTGGTAAACAGCAGTGGACGTGAAGAACTTTTTATAGAGGCCGCTGCTGCAATGTTGGACATAATCTTTGTAAGTCCCCCCAAAGGAAAAGGGAGGAAGATACGGGTCTCGTTGGAGGGATCCGATCTCACTGATCTTATGGTGCGGTGGCTCGGGGAGATACTCTATCTCCTCCAGGGAGAAGGTCTTGTGGTTACGGACATAGAAATCGAAGATCTCACTTCGGTCAGGCTCAGAGCAACCGCCCATGCTGTGCCATTCGAAGCCGGCATCCACGAAATCAGACATGAGATCAAGGCGGTGACATACCATCAAAGCCTTGTCTCCAGCGATATCGAAAGCTGGAAAACCAGGATAATCTTTGACATGTGAGAAAAGACAATAATTATCCGAAGAATCACGGAACATATCAATAAAACCCATTACTCGGGGGTGTCAGCATGGAGATAAAGCTCAAACGAATAGACAAGTGCCGCTGGCTTGTTCCCAAGACCGGCGCCATGAGGGTGCCTGGACTTATCTTTTCAAACGATGAACTCATCAAAATGCTGCAATCCGACCAAAGTCTGGTTCAGGTCTCCAATGTGGCCGCTCTTCCCGGCATCGTGGGCCATTCGCTCGCCATGCCTGACATTCACTGGGGTTACGGCTTCCCAATCGGAGGTGTGGCCGCCTTTGATACCGAAGAAGGCATTATTTCCCCCGGCGGTGTAGGCTATGACATCAACTGCGGCTGCAGGCTTATGACCACTCTGCTGACCGAGGAGGATGTCAGGCCAAGAATCAAAGAATTGGTTTCCGCGCTTTTCGCAAACATCCCAACCGGCGTCGGATCCACAGGGACAATTCGTCTCACAAAGGCAGAGGAGACAAAGGTTGCCTCTGAGGGAGCGGCCTGGGCCGTAAAAAAGGGATTCGGCTCTCTCGAAGATCTCGACCGCACTGAAGACGGAGGCCTGCTGGAAGGCTCCGACCCGTCCGTTCTTAGCGAAAGGGCGATAAAAAGAGGAAGTGATCAATTGGGTACCCTGGGATCAGGCAATCATTTCCTCGAGATACAGACTGTTGAACATATCTACGATTCCGATATCGCTTCGGCCTTCGGCCTGTTCAAAGGGCAGGTCACTATACTTATTCACTCCGGCTCCCGTGGATTCGGTCATCAGATATGTGATGATTTCCTTAAAGAGATGAATGCCTATGTCTCCAAAAATTCCATAAGACTGCCCGACAGGCAGCTTGCATGCGCTCCACTAAAGTCACCCCTGGGGCGCAGATACTTTGCCGCGATGGCCTGTGCAGCGAACTACGCGTGGGCCAACAGGCAGATTCTGATGCACTGGACAAGGGAGACTCTTCTTAATGTACTCTCTATCGCTCCAAGGGAAATGGGGATGCGCCTTCTCTACGATGTATGCCACAACATAGCCAAGATCGAGAATCACCCATTGGAGGGTAAGACAGTCAGGCTGTGCGTCCACAGAAAGGGTGCAACCAGATCTCTCCCTGCGGGGCATCCCCTTCTACCTGCGGTCTACCGCGACTGGGGGCAGCCGGTACTTATTCCTGGTGACATGGGCACTAGCTCTTATGTTATGGCCGGCAATAAAGGCGCCGTTACCGGCAGTTTTTGCTCATCTTGCCACGGCGCCGGCCGCGTCTTGAGCCGCACCCAGGCAATAAAAATGGCAAAGGGCCGCGCTATTGACCGCGAACTCGAGGCCAAAGGGATATATGTCCACTCCAGGGGCCGAAGCACACTTAAAGAGGAAATGCCCGAAGCTTATAAGGATGTTTCTCAGGTGGTCCAAGTCGTCCACGATGCCGGTCTCGCCCGCAAAGTCGCACTTCTCAAGCCTATGGGGGTAATTAAGGGATAAGGCGTCAAACCGGCCGTTAAAGGAACACTCCCGTCTCCTATTTTCAGAGCCTATCAGCTTAGATTGGTCTCGTCAATCAAAAAACTCTCTGCCAATGAATAAAACCGCTCTATAGAGCGGTACGGATTATCGGTTTTGTGACTTTGAATCCTTCAAAAGCCTCTTTGCAACATCAGCAGCCTCATCATAAACCGTGAGGCCCTTATCCAGGAATTCGTCTGATTCCTCACCATTTGTTTCAACAAACACAGCCTTAAGAATCGCAACCCTCTGCGCGACTGCTTTTATGGCGCCATCTTCGGAATCATCCCCATCCGCGGGCACTACCGGGACCCCCGCGAGCATGCACCACACTAGGTCGTCAACAGCGGGAAGTCTGCCCCCGGTCTTGGAATCAATCGAATTCCTGAATACCTGATAAGCGTTTATGAACGGGTCCGCCTCTTTCATAACTCACACCTTATATTTCGCATCTTTTTATGTTTATAAAACTAATTGTCAACATCAACCGGCAGAATATTTCTGCGGGACCAGTCAATCAATTCCTCAGAAGCAGTTCCCGGCGGAAAGACCTCCATCACTCCCATGGACCGGAGTTCATGAGCCTCTGCCTCATTCAGATATCCGCCTGCGGACACGCCGATGCCTTTGGCGCCCTCCTCTTTAAGAAGCCTCAGTATTTCAGCAGTCTGTTTACTGCACGCCCCCTGAAGCATGGTGATGCCGATATGATCCGCGCACTCCTGTATTGCCGAAGCAACAATCGCCTGTGGCTCGGTCAGATCAGTATAGATGACCTCGAACCCGGCCTCGCTCAATCCCTTGGCAAGCTTGAGGACTGACTCCTTCTGGCCTTCACCAAATACTCCCAGCACGATCCTTCCCCGCCGCGATATCATATTAAACTCCATGGAAAGCTTGTCTTTGCAGCCTCGGGGCTTGCAGGCCTTTTTCTTATAATGTATATGTCATTCAAAAGCAACTATGACGAACTCGCAAGAATTCGGAATTGGCACTGCAAGGTAAACGCCTTGATTTAAGACGCGCAAACCCACAGGAGCGAGGGGAGATCGCTGGCACAATATGGAGTTTTCTAATAAAGGAGCTGTCGGATCATTGATATTTGCAGCAGGCCGTGGGAGCAGAATGAAGGGATTCGAGGGAAATAAGACCCTCCTGCCACTGATTCCACACCAATCCCCTTTTGAGGGGGATCTGCCCATACTCACACACATTATCTCTAACCTGCCTCCCGGTCCCAAGGCAGCGGTTGTAAATTACAGGCGTGAAGAGGTTATTCACGCGACAAAGGACATGAGACTTCAATACGTGGTTCAGCCCCAGACAAACGGAACAGGCGGAGCGCTGATCGCCGCAAGGCAATTTCTGGAAAAGGGAACTTTTGATAAGCTGATAGTAACTATGGGGGATGTCCCGCTCGTAAAACCGTCCTCATATCTGGCTCTTTGCCGAGCTCTGGAAAGAAGCGACCTCGTAATTCTTGCTTTTTCACCGGCAGAAAAGAAGCAATACGGCCTTCTTCAAATAGCGGATGGCCGCGTCAGTGGAATCCTTGAATACAATTACTGGTCAAAGCTGAGTAAAGAGGGGCAAGACGCATTGACTCTTGCAAACGCCGGCATTTACGCGGCGCGCCGTGAGCTGATTCTAAAGTACCTCACGGCCCTTGAATCAAGAGCGCATAAGGTCATAAAGGTATATGAAGGAGTTCAAAAGGAAATAAAGGAGTACTTTATAACCGACCTTGTGGAAATCCTGAACAGAAACGGACACCCCGTAGGCTACATCAAGGCTTCAGACGAACTGGAGGTCATGGGTGTGGACGATCTAACAGCCCTCAAGACAGCTCAGGATGCCTTTGCAATCATGCGGTCCAACCAGCTTGAGGCCGGCACGCCTAGTTGCTGACCTCAACGGAGCTAAGCGGCTCCACGATAAACTCGCCTAGATTTTCGGGCAGCCTATCAAACACTACCATGAAAGGTATCGCCGCTCCCGGTGCCACACTTACATTGAGATTTTCTTTGCCGGTTCTATTTTCCATCACTGACTGGATGCCGGACATATCCATTGATGCCAGCTCGTGGTTTTCGAGGTTGTTTCCAGCATATGCCTGAGCGCTTCTTACCGATTTTCCCTTGTCATCGAGTATGGTGACTCTGACAAGAATAAGGCCCCTGGGTCTGCCGGAACGATTGCCCACCATTCCCCTGACAACAAAGAGCTTACCCAGCGGCTGAGAATCAATAAAGGCTCCCTTGAGGTCATTAAATGATATAAGCTTGACAGCCGATTCTTGTTTGGCAGGCTTATCTGTGGGAGCGAGGAAAGGGATTTTCCATGGTATCATTTCCGGGGCAAAATAAATGACCGATCCTGCCGCGCCCACGAAAAAGAGCAGGATAAGGAGAATTATAGTGCTGACGTAGGATCTTTTTACCTTTTGTTCGAACCTGTAGGGCCTCAATCCTGCACCGGCGACGCCCTTTGCGCGCATGGACTCCGCATGATCAGTCACCTTGATCCTGTCTGTTTTTCCATTGAGTTCTAAATCAGCAGGACTTTCCTTCGATGAGATCTTACCTGTGTTTGAGGGCTTATCGAGTTCCTTCAGGAGGTCGTCAATGTCATTGTTTGAAAGAGGGGCTACCGCATCGTCGCCTTTTACTTCCCCCTCAAAGACCCCCTCAATTTGTGTGGGAGATTCCTGGCCAGGCGCCGGCGTCTCATGGACAACCGCAAAAATATTACCGCATACCGAACACCGCGCCTTCGCGCCTTCCGGCTTAACCAAGCCCTGATCAATCTCATAAATTGACCCGCATTTACCGCATTCGACAAACATCATTTACTCCTTTTATATCCCTTTGAGGATATATATCTCAGAAAGATTACGATATCGCTCGTCATAATCAAGACCATATCCGACCACAAATCCGGTTTCAACATGAAATCCACAGTAATCAATCGGTATTTCTATCTTCCTTCTTTCAAGCTTATCCAGAAGGACGCAGACCTTTATGTCTGAAGGATTCTTTCCCTTCAGTTCCTCTATTACGCGGGACATCGTAAAGCCGGTATCAATGATATCTTCCACCAATACGACAGATTTCCCCTCAAGAGGAGTTTCAACGTCTTTTGTGAGTGTAATTGAACCGCTTGATGCGCTGGAAGAGCCATAGCTAGCGGCCCTCAGAAAATCAATTCCCACCGGTATCTTAAGCTCTCGAGCAAGATCGCAGAAAAAAAATACAGCACCTTTAAGTATCCCTACCAGTAAAGTGTCTTTTCCCAGATGATCTCTAGCTATCTCAGAGGCCAGTTCCTTGATCCTATTTTGTATCATCTCCTTGGAGATAAGGAGTTCCTTTTCCACCTTCTCCTCCACCAATGGGTTGTTGCGGCGGTATCTTATCGGTTGCGGCAGGGAAAAAAACAGTAAAAATGGTGCCTCCGGACTTTCGGCAGTCCTCTGTTGTCTTGCAGACAGGACACTTGCTAATCATTCCAGGACATTCATCAGCGTCGGAAGGTATGTGAGGGCATCTCACCGACTCCATGGAGATTTTAAAGTTATAACGCTCAGAGAAGATCTTCATGCGCAGGAGATCAGCTCCCTTCCCGCCTGCGTTGAAATCATAAGGCCTCCGTGAAGAATAGGCCATAGTGTCTCTGGTGGTAAAAAAGCCCTCAAAGATTCTTCTTTTGTTCTCCTGTGTGATTCCGACCCCGTAGTCCCTTACCGTGAATTCCATCCCAGCGCCCCTGCCCCGGACGGATATGTCAATATCGCCCTCATCAGGCGTATTCTCTATCGCGTTTCTAATAACACCTGTAATGACTTTTTTTAAAGGATCAACAGGCATGCTGATGGCAGGTCCCGGATGAAGGTCAGACTTAATATCAATTTTCCTGGAGGAGAAAAGAGGGCGGATCTCTTCCAATGTCTGGGCAGCAAATTGATCCAGTTCTAACAGTTGGGAGATATTTTCCTTCCTCTCATAGAGTTCGTCAATGCGTGCCTTTATTCTTCCAGATACATCACCGCAACCGGCCTCTTCAGCCAGGGATACTATCAGGTCGGTGCACTCGTCCAGGAGAAGGTCAAGAGTCTTTCTTGCCTCATAGTGCCTCGCCTGCATTATATCTTCCACCTGGTATTGAAGGTCGAGTATGCGTCCAATATTTCGCACGGCGCGCTCCATGGTTGGAACCCAGTCCCTTGTCGGCAAAAGGGAAAGCCTTTTTTCGAGGATCTTCAGGGAGGCGCCAAGCACGGACACCGGCGTTTTAAGCTCATGGGAAAGGTGGTTGATTACCCTGTCCTTAGCCTTGTTTAAACTGGTAAGTTCCTTATAAGCCGCCTTCAGTTCGTCAGAGAACCTGGCGTTTTCAAGGGACAGCTCTACAGTGCCCGCTATCATGCTCAGGAACTCGACATCCGTATTGTCAAAAGGGCCGTTCTTTTTATTCACCGCACAAAGAACGCCAATTATCCTGTCCTTGCTCCTCAAGGGGACATCCAGGATCGCCCTGGTCTTAAAGCCTGCCTGCGTGTCAACCACCGAATAGAAATTGGGGTCTTTGGATGTGTCGTGGACGATAACCGGTTTGCCGGTCCTTATGACCTCTCCCGAGACACCCTTGTCTGCGGGGTAACGTATCTCCTTTATCCTTTTCTCGGCCGCTGAGTCATCGTGTGCGCCCGACTTAAAAAAAAGCTCATTCCTCTCCTCATCCAGCAGTATCACCAAAGCGCCTTCCACATTAAGGAGACGCTTGACCTCATTGCTTATGAAATCCAGGATATCTTCCAGTTCAGGATATTCAGGAAGCGCAGCGCTTATCCTAAAAAGGGCCTGGCTGTTTCTCGCGATGCGCTTTTCTCTTGTTATGTCGCGCAGTATTACGAGCTCTCCGGCTTCCTCATCACCGTACTCCGGAAAAACAATTGCCCTCATAACCACTTCAAGTACCTCACCACCCTTTGTGAGGCGCTTTGTCTCGAGGCGATGGATAGTGCCCTTCTCCTTGAGTCTCCTTATGGTATCACTTATCTCTGCCTCCATGCCCTTGGGGACATAAGGGATATGCTTACCTTCCAGTTCCTCAAGCGTCCAACCGAAAACCTCTGTGAACGCCGGATTCATATAGGAAACCCTGCCGGCAAGATCAAACACGACCATCGGATACGGGACAAAATCGAGCAGGGTTCTGTATCGGCGCTGTGATTTCCGGAGGCTGTCTATCGTCTTGAAGCGCTCGGTGACATCTCTGGCGATACCGCGAAATCCTATCCTCTCCCCTTCCCTGTTTGTAATGAGATTGACTGAAAACTCAACCATTCTTACATTACCGCTTGAGGTCTTTACCTTCCAGACAAGATCGGATATACCCTGGCCCGTGTCGTGGACCTTTCTAAAAGCCTCAAAGGCCTCGTTAACATTATCTTCATGCAGGAACTTGGTAAAACTCTGGAATTGAATTTCCTCCCTGGGATAACCTAACATTATGCAGAGAGAAGCATTGAAATAAACGAAATTGCCATGGATATCAACTTCATATACACCTTCCTCGATGTTTTCTACAAATGCCCTGTACCTTTCGCTGGAGAGCCTGTCGCAGGCAGAAAAAATCCCTTCGGCCATGATGGCGGAATCATCACTAATCTTTGTTGTCATCTGATCTCCAGGAAACGGATATTCAAAGACTCACAGACTTTACAATTATACTGCTTACAGATATATATCCCATCACACTGATCAATGTCACCATAATTCTTGACCGCTCCCGTGACCGGTAGTAAGGATTTGCACGAAAAATAACGCAAGGCTATAATGGCTTAAAACATGCTAAGTGAAGAAAGATAAGCAGGCGATTATAAACCTGAAATTAAATAGTTAGCACGATGCCTCGGTGCCTTACCGAAGATAAGGAAATGCCGTTATGACAAGAACTAAGAGCATCCCCAGGGCCACGATAACCAGACTTTCCATTTATCACAGACAGCTTGAACTGCTCGAGTTTGACGGTTACCGGCAGGTATCATCAGATAAGCTTGCCTGGCTGTGCCAGGTAAGCCCTGCCCAAGTGCGCAAGGACCTGGGATATTTTGGCGGATTTGGGGTGCGCGGCGTTGGATATGATGTGCTGGAACTCCAGGCCCATATCAGAGAGATTTTGGCGATTAACAGGGTATGGAACCTTGCAATGGTTGGAATAGGCAATCTCGGGTCGGCCTTGTTAAGGAGTCCCGGTTTCGCCTTAAAGGGCTTTAACTGCGTCGCTGCCTTTGACAACGACCCGGCCAAGATAGGCAAACTTACATCGGCAGGGCTTCATATCAGACACATACGCGAACTTCCGAAGGCGGTAAAGGAACTGCATGTGGATATGGGCGTCATAACAACCCCTTCTGCAGAGGCCCAAAGGATAGCGGATATGTTTATCCGCGGCAAAGTGAACGCCCTTCTCAATTTTTCTCCCACAAGGATTTATGTTCCTGACTGCTGCCTTGTGGAAAATATAGACTTTACGATCAAACTGGATATTCTTACTTACAGATTGACTCACCAAGATCTGAACTGAGAATTCTTATACTTTTGTATGGTATGTATAGAATTATGTAGTTTTGAAATTCAGTATCCTTCTATCATGCGAGGTGTCAATTGAAGAAAGTGCTTTTCACGATGATTTTATTCCTGTTGCCTTCACTTACAGCCTGGGGCGAGGAGAGCAATTCATCCAAAATAAATATTCCAGAACCCTCTGTCACTTTGAAGGAGGCAATGGAGGGAGATACAGTAAAACACGAATTCACCGTCCTCAATGAAGGGCAGGAAACCCTTCAGATCACGGCCGTAAGACCCGGTTGAGGTTGTTCGGTGGCCTTTTTTGACAAGGCCATTGCCCCGGGCGGGCAAGGAAAGATCAACCTCCAATTAAATACAAAAGGATACCAAGGCAACATAACAAAGACTGCCGTTGTTGACAGCAATGATCCGAAAAGGCCTTCCATGACCATTTCGGTAAGGGTCTTTGTTAAGGTAGCCATAAATGTATCCCCCAGATATATAACCCTCACCGGGCCGGCCGGTCAGAACGTAACAAGCCTTGTGGAGATAAGGGCTGAGAAAGACAAACCCCTTACCATAGAGGCCGATGATTTCTCTCTCGGAGGAAAAGTGGCTTACAGTATAGAAGAAATTGAAAAGGGACGAGTATTCCACATAAGGTTTGCCGGTGTTTTGCAGGCAGGACAGAACTTCAGCGGTCACCTGCGGCTCAAGACCAACTATGAGGAAAAGCCTGAAATAACCATCCCCATAAGGGGCTATTTACAGATGAGGCGAGGCCCGGCCTAGCTCAGATGAGAGGATCATCGGGCCAAAAAGTCGTTGAGATATTTGCCGACGGGTCATGCAGCGGGAACCCTGGGCCAGGGGGATTCTGCGCCCTGCTGCGTTACGGGCAATCTGAGAAGAAGATAACCGGCTGCGAAAACGCCACGACCAATAACAGAATGGAGCTGATGGCGGTGATTGCAGCCTTGCGGGAGCTTAAAAGGCCTTGCCCTATCAAGATAACCACCGACTCATCTTATGTTGTAAAAGGTATTACCTTATGGATACATCGCTGGCTGAATAATAAATGGACAAATGCCGACGGCAAACCGGTTTTAAACCGGGATCTCTGGGAAACGCTCTTGGAGCTAAGCAATAGGCACAAGATAGAATGGCAGTGGATAAGAGGGCATAACGGACATATAGAGAATGAGTTATGCGATAAGGAGGCTAAAGAGGCTATAAAAAGATGTACCAAGGAAAAAAGTGTGTAACTCAGTTAAAAGGAGGATGCCATGAAGTGCAGTAAGTGCGGATATACAAGTTTTGACTATAATCAACGCTGCCCTAAGTGCAACAAAGACCTCACTCAGGAGAGGGAATGGATCAACCTTCCTCCTTTCAAACCTAATCCCCCTTCCCTCCTCGGTCATCTTAAGCCCGAGGCAGCGGCATCTGATCTCGATATGGCACTGCTCAAGGCCAAGGATGCCCAGGCACTGGAAAGGGAGATTAATCTCGATAATGAAGGTCCTGAGATTGATTTCGAGCTTCCAGGTATAGCTTTGGAGATTAAACACCATGACGCGAAAACCGAAGCACCCAAGACCAACAAGACCGCCGAAGAACTATCTGACTCTGATGCTGAGTTGAAGCTGGTGCTCGATATCTGATCCTCCAGCTCCATGAACGATCCCGGCCGAACCGTGTGTTTGGAGGATATGATTTTTTTATGCCTTTGAAATGGGCTTGACCTCGAGTCATTTGCGAGCTATAGTCACTGAGCAGTTGCCGAGATAGCTCAGTCGGTAGAGCAGGGGACTGAAAATCCCTGTGTCGGCGGTTCAATTCCGTCTCTCGGCACCAGTAAAATCAAGGGGTTGCGGTGATAAATCGTAACTCCTTTTTTTTTGGCTTGTCGTGTTGGATCCACTCTGGGTCCATTTTTTTAAGGCAACCGGTCCGGGTCCATCACCTATCGCGCGAACAAAAAACCCGGTCCCATATCGGGAACCGGATCATATTCCGCGTGAGAATCCTCTCTTCATATTCGCTATGCTTTCGGCCGCTATCACACGTTTAGATTCGTTAACATGTCGCCGATTCAGCTTGAGAATGACGACGCTCCAAGATAAAAATCAGGGGCTATTCCAGCCTGGCCTATGCTTAAGTATTCCCCCAGGATGAAAGCCTGTTCTCTTAACCCGGGAACAAATGGACAGAGGGCCTATGGCAGTAACAATCATTTACCTATCTGGTCCCCATATCCTCCTTAGTAATGAGAGTCACAGAGCCTTTGCAGCCAGTTTCGTTATCATGGCCTTGAGTTCCTGGATCTCTGCCTGCTGGTTTTCCATCCTGACCTGCTGGGCCTTTATTGCTTCAACGAGAACTGAAGTCAGCTTATCGTAAGCCAAAGATTTCTTGCCGTCCTTGTCGGTTCTAACAAGCTCAGGCAGGACCTTTTCAACATCCTGGGCAACAAGGCCGATCTGTCTCTCCTTGCTCAATCCCCTGTCCGGGTTTTCATCGGTTTTCCATCTGAAGGATACTCCCCTGAGGCTTGTGATTTTCTCAAGGGATCTATCGAGGGGCTGGATATCTTTCTTGAGGGATATATCAGATGGGGAGGAGACATCGGCTATGTTGAGGCTTCCGTTTATCTTGACAATGCAGTTGTCGAACTCACCGTAAATTAGAGGACTTGAGGAGTCTGAGTTGTGTATGTAAAGTCTGTGTGCTCCAGTCTCGTTGTATCCTGCTTTATAACCCACAAAGACGTTATTACCGCCTTCGGTGTTCGAGTAACCGGCATAGTATCCCAGGAATGTGTTTCTGTAGCCGGTGGTGTTTGAGTAACCGGCATTGAATCCCAGGAATGTGTTGTAGTAGCCGGTGGTGTTTGAGGGACCGGCATTGCTTCCCATGAATGTGTTGTAATAGCCGGTGGTGTTTGAGTGACCGGCATCGTGTCCCAGGAACGTGTTGTGGTAGCCAGTGGTGTTTAATGCACCGGCATAGCGTCCCAGGAAGGTGTTCCAGGTGCCGGTGGTGTTTAAGTTGCCAGCATAGTATCCCACGAATGTGTTGTTGCAGGCGGTGGTGTTTGAGTAACCGGCATAGTATCCCAGGAATGTGTTTGTGTTGCCTATGGTGTTTAATGCACCGGCATTGCTTCCCAGGAAGGTGTTTCTGTAGCCGGTGGTGTTTGAGTAACCGGCATTGCTTCCCAAGAATGTGTTGTGGTAGCCAGTGGTGTTTAATGCACCGGCATAGCGTCCCAGGAAGGTGTTCCAGTAGCCGGTGGTGTTTGATAAACCGGCCGACCTGCCGATAAAGGTGTTGTTTGAACCTGTTGTCCCGGCGTCTTTTCCGTAGGAGGTGATTTCCTCTCCTTCCGTACCCTTTAGTTTTACCGCTTCAGGGCTCTCCCCTGTGCCCACTGCAATGGCCCCCGCCCCGGCCTGGGTGCTTCCTTCCTCCTTGATCTCCCTTATGGTAGTCCTTATCTCGGTGTCAGTCTTAACATATTCCCTGACTTTCTCCTTTACCGCCTCATCCATGCCGGATAGGGCAAAGGATGCATCTATCCTGAAACGGTTCCCTGGGGACCACTGTCCTTCCTCGTTTGAGTCGGATGCCTTTATGTACCAGACATAGCTCTCCCCTGTTTGCAGGGCCTCCATCGCAGAGGGGGTCCATGAAAGGGCCGGGGCAGAGATCTCCACCCGCATTACAAGTTCCCCCTTCTCAGTCATCTCCTCATGACTTGGAGCGCCCTCTACCCCCTTGAATATCTCCAGCCTGTATCCAACAGCCCCTTCAACGGCCGACCAACTGAAGGTTGGAAAGGCACTTCCCACCACCGCATCTCCGGTTCCTCCGCCGGGAGATACCCCAACCGGGCCTGAAGACATGGCATGAGCCAGGAAACCAAAGATACTGACCATAACCAAACAAGATATCGCTGCCTTTTTCATCCCCTTTTCCTCCACTCTGTATGAATTTTCGATTCAGCCAAATAAGTTTCGGCAGGATCTCCATTGCACTCTATCAGTTATGGTTTACTGGTTACAATCCCGAATCGCTCTGATATCTTATAAATCACTTGGATGGCCTGGGTATTTCGCAGGTATCAGAATTGAGAGGAACTCCGGCCGTGGATCAGGGCACTATTGAAATAAGATAGGGGAGTCTTCTAATACATTGAACATTGTCGTATATCGTTTCTGCTTTCAGGGGCACACGCGGATAGGACAGGGGTGTCAAATTGCCGCTGGAAAACGGGGAGCCTCACTAGCAGCGGCTCCCCCCGCCGGTGGATCTGTAAGGTCTATCATATCGCCTTTGAAGCCAGCTTCCTCATCATGTTTTCAAGTCCCTTAATACGTGTGGCCTGGGCATCAAGTTCTGACTGCTGTTTTGCGAGTTTCACGCTCTGGGATGCTATCTGTTTCTCCTGAGTTTTGATCTCTCCCTGCTGGGCCTTTATAGCCTCAACAAGTACTGCCGTGAGCTTGTCGTAAGAAAGGGATTTCTTGCCGTCATTGCCTGTTCGGACAAGCTCAGGAAGGACCTTTTCAACATCCTGGGCGATGAGGCCGATCTGTCTGTCTTCAGTAAACCCCCTGTCCGGATATTCCTCAGTGCGCCAGTTGTAGCTTACGCCTGTGAGGGTTGCGATCTTCCATAGAGCGCTATCGAGCGGCTGGATGTTTCTTTTAAGTGAAATGTCGGATGGAGATGAGACATCGGCTATACTAAGGCTCCCGTTTATCTTGAGCACACGGTTGTCGAACTCGCCGTAAATGAGAGGACTTGAGGAGTCTGAGTTGTGTATATAGAGCCTGTTTGAAGACTTTTCTTTGTATCCGGCTTTGTATCCCATGAAAACATTTCTTATACCGGTCTGATTGTCACGACCGGCTTCATAGCCAATAAATGTGTTATAGGAGCCGCTCGTATTGGAGGCGCCGGCAGAACCACCAAGGAAAGTGTTATAAGAGCCATTGATGTTCGAACTACCTGTCCTATAGCCCATAAAAGCGTTATATTGACCGTCGGTGTTATTATGCCCAGCGTCACCGCCTGTGAAGGTATTACCGTAAGCTCCTGCATTCTGTGCCCCGGCACCAGCACCTGTAAATGTGTTAAAATAACCCGTAGTATTAGAGTGACCAGCCCAATCACCAACAAATGTGTTGCTGACGCCTGCTGTATTGGAACGTCCTGCCCATATGCCAAAAAAGGAGTTGTGGGCTCCGCTGGTTATATCCTTTCCAGCATCCTTTCCATAGAATGTGTTGGTATCTCCTTCCAATCCCTTGAGTTTTCCCGCTTCAGGGCTCTCTCCTGTGCCCACTGCAATGACCCCCGCCCCGGCCTGGGTGCTTCCTTCTTCCTTGATCTCCCTTATTGCCTCCCTGATCTCTGTATCCGTTCTCACATACTCCCTTACCTTCTCTCTTACCGCCTCCTCCATGCCGCTAAGGGCCAAATTGGCCTCTATCCTGAAGCGGTTTCCGGCTGACCACTGTCCATAACCATCGTAATCAACCGCCTTAACATACCAGACATAGCCTTCCCCTGTTTGCAGGGCTTCCACTGCCGATGGACTCCATGAAAGAGCCGGAGCAGGGATATCCACCCTGAGGATAGGCTCACTCCTTTCCGCAGTCTCCTGATATGTTCCCACATTATCTA
>JBGSUA010000058.1:0-5277 GCA_041753575.1 Desulfatiglandaceae bacterium | reverse complement strand
CCAATGCCCCGTTCGTTCCTCGGAGCGCTGGCGGGACAGGCAAAGGGAGCTGAAACAAAAATCCTCTCTGCCCGATGTCCGGCACCAAATCGCTTTGTACCTGATGAGGTTGTTGATCTGATCATAATAATTTATCTGTCGGAGTAGAATTACTATGGGCAATTATTAACTTTTTGGGGCAAATCAGTCCATAAACTCATATTTTGCCGCCATGTCGTGCTATCAGGGCCGGTCCCCGCATTCCTCTGCCGGCCCGTTTGACCGCCGAGCCCGGCAAAAAACAGCGCAACGCAAATCCCTCTATCTTGTTCAAAGGATTATTTTAATGGATGATAAAGTAGCTAGATGGAAAATGTGTTGGTGGCGGTGACTGGACTCGAACCAGTGACTCTACGGATATGAGCCGTATGCTCTAACCATCTGAGCTACACCGCCCTCAATGAAATCCTACTCTAGATTTTTCGGTGATTTTGTCAATGAAAATAGTCAGGAGGAAGGGCCATGAGCCATATAATTAACAATGGCCCTTCCTGACACAAAGACAGTTTACATATATTTCTTTACCGCCTCAGTGAGTGCCGGGACAATATCAAAAAGATCCCCCACTACACCATAGTCCGCCTTCTGGAATATAGGCGCCTCCGCGTCCTTGTTGATTGCAACTATCAGCTTTGACGTGCTCATGCCGGCAAGATGCTGAATGGCCCCTGATATGCCGCAAGCAACATAGAGGCTCGGCGAGACAACCTTGCCTGTCTGACCAACCTGATCCCTGTGCGGCCTCCAGCCGGCGTCCACGGCAGAGCGGGATGCGCCCACGCTCGCACCGATGACCGCGGCGAAATCCTCCAGAATCTTGAAATTCTCCGGTCCCTTCATGCCCCTGCCGCCTGAGACTATTTTATCCGCTTCCGTAAGGTCAACCTTTCCCGATGCATCCTGAATTGTATCGGCGACCTTTGTCTTCAGTTCGGCGTCATTAAGCGTGAACTTGGCATCTACCACCTCGGCCGACCTTCCGGAATCGGGGGCAAGGACACTCATGACATTAGGCCTTGCCGTGGCCATCTGGGGAAAGCTATTCTCAAAACCAACTCTTGCATAGGCCTTGCCTGCGTAAATGGGCCTTATGGCTATGAGGCCACCATTTTCTATATCAAATGCCGTACAGTCCTGGGCCATCCCCACGCCAAGTCTTCCCGCGAGGCGGGCAGAAAAATCCTTGCCTTGTACGGACGCACCCATCAGAAGCACTGACGGCTCCTCTGCCTTGGCCAACTGGCCGAGGACCTCAACATAGGCATCAGTGGTGTACTGGCCAAGTCTTGGATCATCCGCAACCATAATCCTGTCCGCCCCGTACTGGGCAAGCTCTTGCGCCTTTTCCTTCATTGATGACCCGATCACCACTGCCGTGAGTTTCTGTCCAAGCTTATCTGCCAGTCTTCTTCCTTCGCTCACTAATTCGTATGAAATCTTTCTTAAATTTCCATCTCTTTGCTCTGTAACTGCCCAAACTCCCTGTGCCATATCATATCTCCTCAATCTAGTTTCCGGATTGGTAATCCTTTGACTGGACCTATATCAGCTTAGCCTCTTCATGAAGGAGCCTCGCCAATTCAACAGCCTTTTCCTGCGGCGTCTCCCCCTGAACGATCTTACCCGCCGCCCTTGCCGGCGGAGGAGTTATCTTGAGGATCTTCAACTTTCGCCCATTAGGTCCTACTGCCGCAGGGTCGAGCCCCAGATCCTTCATGGTCTTTTCCTCAAGGGGTTTCTTCTTGGCCTTCATAATACCTGGAAGGCTCGCATATCTTGGCTCATTAAGGCCCTTCTGAGTAGTGATCAAAACCGGAAGCTGCGCCTCCACAACGAGGGTCTGCCCTTCCACGGGACGATTGACCTTGACGGACTTAGCATCGGCCGCAACCTCTAACTTAACGGCAAGCGATACCTGAGGGATTCCGAGAAGATCCGCAAGACATGCGCCTACAAGTCCCTGATCCTCATCAATTCCTCTCTGTCCGGCAAAGATGACGTCGAACTGGAGCCCCTTTATGACACTGGCAAGCGCCTTTGCCGCTCCCAGGGAATCACTTCCCTCAAGTGCCGAGTCAGAGATAAGAATACCCTTATCTGCTCCCATTGCCAAGGCTGTTCTGATGGACTCAGTGACCCGCTTGGGTCCCAGACCCACCACCGTAACGTCGCCGCCAAACTTCTCCTTGAGTCTCAATGCCTCTTCCACGCCGAATTCATCATAAGGATTCATGACCCACTTGATGTCGTCGGTAACAATCTTCTCACCGCCCGGGGCGATCTTGATCTGAGTCTCTGTGTCCGGGACCTGTTTTATGCATACAATGATCTTCACTCCCCCTGTCCTCCTTGTCATGCTGAAAGATTTCACCCGCTCAAATACGGGATCTGTGCTGCCGGCCAAACGGCATGCCCGTTGAACAGCCTGCCTAACGCCTTATACCGTTTATAAAATAATCGCTTACCTGCTTTGCTGCCGTCCTAATATCATACTGCCTCCTGCTTGACAATACCCAGAACCTGGATATTTCATCAAGGGCACCGAAAAATGCCCTCTTAAAAACATTCGGGATGACATCATCCTTAAATATACTCTCCAACTGTCCCTGTTTTACGATGTCGGCAATGAGGTCGAGGTATTTTGCGAAGCCCTCGTTTTTGTATTCCTTCATGAACTTCCCGCTCTGTCTCAATTCAACCTGAATGATCTCGGCCATATCCGGGTTCTGCTCGATCAGCTCCAAGTGTGTTAAGGCAAAAATCTCCAATTTTCTCAGGCAGTCCCTTTCCCTCCCGAGATGTGAGACCATATTCTCGATGACAGACTTCATCTGCTCCTCAAAGAGGGCAATGAGAATAGCGTCCTTATTATCAAAATAAATATAGATAGTGCCGTCAGCGACCTTTGCCTCTTTGGCTATATCCGATATCCGTGAATGGAAGAAGCCTTTTCTGGCAAAGACCCTGGTTGCAGCCAGGATTATCCTCAAATATTTGTCTTGACTTCTGTTTCTGGCCATATTCTTAGCTCAATTATGAGTGACTATTCATTCATTCATACACTGGCCAGTTCGATGTGTCAATTTTTTTTTGCTGCGTATCGGCCCGATTGAGCTTGACACTCTGGAAGGCTTTCCTCTATATTGGCGCCAATGAAAAATCCACTGGGCCTTTGGGGTGGAGAAATCCAAGGCGGACCAAAATCACATCCGATATTCAGTCTTGGAATAAGCACCTTGCCCGAATGCTGAGAAGGAGGCCAATCAATGTCTGGCAAGAATCCTTACCTTGATGGTAAAAAAATCCTGGCCGTTGATGACGAAAAGGACGTGCTGGATACCATTGAGGAGGCGCTTGAAGAATCGCAAGTTGACAAAGCCCTCGATTTCAAAACTGCTGTTGATCTAATAAATACCCGCCGTTACGACCTGGCTATCCTCGATATCATGGGCGTTGACGGACTCACCCTTCTTGAAAAGACCGTGGAAAAAGGTATTCCCACTGTAATGCTCACGGCCCACGCGCTCAATGCTCAGACACTTATGGCTTCTATCAGAAAGGGAGCCCTCTCCTATCTCCCCAAAGAGAAACTGGCCGACCTTGATTCCATCCTGACTGAACTGCTTGAGGCCATGCACAAAGGAAGGCCCACATGGAATTTGCTTTTTGAAAAATTGGGCGATTTCTTTGATCAGAAGTTCGGCAAGGGATGGAGAGAAAAGGATAAGGAGTTTTGGTCGGATTTCAGCAGGACCTACCAGATAGGAAAGGGGATTCAGAGCAGGCTGAGCCATGATGAAAGGCTTTCATCGAAAGGGATATAGGATGGTAAATAAGACGGTTAAGCCTCTTCGCTCCGGCATTGTGATCTGACCCTGCCAAAGGTGATGCGGCTTACCGTATGGCGTAGGTGTGTTTTTTATCGCAACATTAACGTCTTAGAAAGGAGTAAATGGGTATGAAGAAGGGATTGCTTTGTTTTGCAGCGTGTTTTTTGGCTTTTGTTCTGGCAAGCGGGTTCGCCTGGGCCCAGGCCCCATCACTTGATAAGTGGAAACCTGCCTTTGATCCTTCCACCGCAAAATATAGATGCATTGTCTCAAACGTCTCTCACCCGGTACTGAAGGGCGTATATGCGGGATTCGCCATCCGTGACGAACTGTGGAAGAGGACCAACGGCCAGATATACCTTGACTATAAGCCCTTCTCGATGCTGGGAGGCGAGGTGGAGGTCCTCAATCAGCTTCAGATGGGAGCCATCCAGGGCATGAGCTGCAGCTCAGTGGCCTCCACAAACCTGGGGCCCAGGTTCGGCCTGATAAACCTGCCCTTCCTGGTTGATTCCTTTGAAAAGCTGGACAAGTTCATAGACAGCGGGAAATTGTTCGATCATTTTCTGATGGCCATGGATCACCAGGGCATTATGGCTATAGACATAACCGGATACGGCAACTACGGATGGGCAACCACCACCCCGGTGAAGAACATTGATGACGCAAAGAAGGTTAAGTTCAGAATCGCAGAAGCCGCCGTCAACAAGATGATATACGGCGAGTGGGGGTTCAACCCCGTCGTAATGCCCTGGCCCGATGTCCCTGTAGCTCTGAAACAGGGGGTAATCAGCGGACTGGATCATACACCGAGTGTGTGTAACATCACAAAGAAGTTTGAGGTTGCCAAATACTTCACACAGATCAACTATGCCCAGGGGCTTTTTATATGGCTTTTCAACAAGGCGTGGTTCAACACCCTTCCTCCCGATCTCCAGAAGACCTTTGTTGAAGTAGTACACGAAGTAGCCGCCAAGATCCGCAAGGAGACCGTAACACAGGAAGACGAGGAGATAGCAAAAGCAAAGGCCGCCGGAATCGAATTCTTCAAGCTTTCAGCCGACGAAATGGCCATCCTGAAGAAAAAAGGCGACGCTGTTCATAAGGCCTACGCTCAGGAGATAAACAAGCTTTATCCTGCGGATAAGTATCGTCTCGACGATTACCTCAAGGACGTTCAGAAGCTCCTGGGATATAACTAATCCCGTATTATTAAATGCCGAAAATGGAAGGGGGGGAAACCCTCCCTTCCAGGGAGTTCGAGCGAGGGATATTTGATGCAAAAATTCCTATATGTTATTGACAAGATTTTGAGTTTCATCGAAGACTGGTCACTTTTCCTGGCAACCATGGCCGCTTTGATAGCCCTGTTTATCAATGTCCTATTGCGTTACGGATTCCACTACTC
>JBGSUA010000057.1:0-20640 GCA_041753575.1 Desulfatiglandaceae bacterium | reverse complement strand
TCCAGTTCCTTTACATCCTTGTCTTCCAATACCAGGGCGCTACGTGTTCTCTGTCGTGACATAATCGGCTCCTTTAGTTTTTTCCGACTATATCACTACCCTTGTTTATATGCAATACTATTTTAGGAACGATATACTAGTGGTAACGATGTTTTTCTTCCAATCAAAGTCCTTTATACCAATGAATCGACCAATGCCCACGCAGTTGGCGGTAAAACCTATATAAATTACAATACAAATAGACATCTGGTTTCATCAAAAGCCGACTGTATGGGGTTCTGCTTCAGTTCAGGTGACAGCCTAACTGTCATATAACTAAAGAGAACTTAAAGCTGGGTGCTTGCTGCAGGAATGAGACTGTCACAATATAACAAAGATAGGACTAACTCACGAGCTTTGCTGACATCATACGATGAATCCTCCCCGGGCCCCTTCAGGATTTGAGCCAGGCCTTTGCGCCATACCCGACGGAAACCCGTGGATTACCATTCTACTTCAATTTGGTCTAATGCTCGAACTTCCTGCCGTAGGTTATCCCTAATCGGTCCATCCTGTATCTCAGGGTACTCGGATTCATCCCCAGAATCTCCGCAGCCCCGCCTTTGCCGTGGACCCGGCCATTGGTGACTTCAAGGACACAGCGGATGTGGCCGGAGATAACGGCATCCATGGCCGGGATACTGTCGCGTGACCCGGCAGAAACGCAAGTCCTGCCTTCCTCTCTTAGCCCCGGCAAATCATCAAAAGTCAATTCAGCTCCATTGCTCAGGATCAGGGCCCTCTCCACCAGGTTTTCAAGTTCCCTCACATTCCCGGGCCAATCGTAAGCCATAAGGCGATCAATAACTCCCGGCCCGAGGTGCGGAAGGCTTTGAATCTTCAGCTCCCGGCACTTCCGCTTCACGAAGTAATGAACCAGGGCAGGGATATCCTCCCTCCTCTCCCGGAGGGAAGGAATCCTGATGGGAAAAACATTGAGACGAAACCAGAGATCCTCGCGGAACTTCTTTTCTTTCACCATCTCTTCCAAATTACGGTTTGTGGCGGCTATGACTCTGATATCTACAAGCATGGGACGAGTGCCTCCGACTCTCTCAAGTTCCCCGTACTGAAGCACCCTCAGCATCCTCACCTGGGCTTGGGCCGGCAGTTCTCCGATCTCATCCAGGAAGATCGTCCCCCTGTCAGCCCTCTCAAAGCGGCCGCGTTTCTGAGACAGAGCGCCGGTGAAGGCCCCCTTCTCATGGCCGAAGAGTTCGCTGTCAAGCAGGGTTTCCGGAACGGCGCCGCAGTTCACTTTTACAAAGGGGCCGTCCTTGCGGGGGGAGGAATAATGGATAGCGTTGGCAATAACATCCTTGCCTGCCCCGGTTTCTCCCAGGAGCAGAACAGGGCTGTTCCGGGGCGCTACCTGGCGGACCATGTTCATGACCTTCTTTAGACCGAACTCCTCCCCCACGATTTCATTACCGGTCAAGTTCAGAAGCTCCCGCTGGAGATAACGGTTGTCGTCCGCCAGCATATCTTTCAGCTTCAGTGCTTCCTGATGCCTCAGCGTGTTGGAAAGGGCCATTGCAAAAGGCTCTTTAAGGAGGGAGAATAATTTTTTGTGTGTCTCGGAAAACCTGCCCCTGCCCTGTGCCAGCAATACGAGGGCTCCAAGTTTCTGACCCTCCACCTCCAGCAACTGGACCAGTGCCGAGGTATCCGGTCTTCCGTAATAACCGAGCATGAACTGAAAGCCGGCCTCCAGCTCAGGATGGTTGATGACGGTGGTGCCCGTGAATTCCTCCACCCTGGCCCGGACTTCCTGAGGCAGAGGAGTTATGCGGTCCATCCTTCTTCCTCCTGAAACCGTAGCCCCTGCGATCGTCCGCATCGCGCCCAGCCCCTTCTCATAAAGATGCATGTACATTTCCTCCGCCGGGATGAAATCCCTCAGAAACTGCATCGCACGCCACATGGCTATTTCGAGATCCAGCGAGCTGCAAATTTTCATGGTGGCGTTTCGGAAGAAGCTGTTTTCGTCAACATCCATGGTCCCCTCCAGGTATGAAATCCAGCCCTTAAATTTACATAATCAAAATTCATGCGGTATTGGGTAATTTTGAACTGAATCGCAAAATACAGCAACTTCTTTTGCGAATATCTGCAACTGTGTAAACGCTGTGAAGGTCAATATGTTGATTTGACTGGATTAAGATATTTGGCATGTTTCAAGCTTATCTAAATGGCAAGAAGCCCGAATTCGAACTTCAAGGGAAAGAGACTTCGGGCGGAATTAATCGCGGTCAGGGGGAAAGTGGAGATAAGGGAAATGCATACGCTTATAAAATTGTCATACGGCCTTGTTCTCCTGGCAATCATGATGGGGGTCTGGTTGATCTATACCGGGAGAAGTGCGGCAAATGAAAAGGTATCGCGGCTTGGAGAGTACGAAGGTTACAGCAGAGCAATCTATAACGGATACAGCCGAACCTCCGCTTACCTGAAGCTCGCAAACGGAACAAGACTGGCATACGACCTTATTCTCCCGACGAAAAATGGAGTCCCAGCCGCCTCGCCCCTCCCCGTACTCTTCAAATATACGCCCTATCTCCGAACCCTTACCATCTTCGACACCAAGGGAAAAAACATAATTGCTGATCTTTATGACCTCGGTTGGAAAGAGAGGCTCATGCTGAGAATACGATACTGGATCTCAAAGGAAGGGCGTTTCATGGATCCTTTGTTTAGAACCAGATGGCTCAAGAACATGGTCATGCACGGTTATGCTGTCATCGTTGTCGAGCGGCCCGGCACGGGAGCATCCTTCGGAAAACTTAACCCATCTTTTGAGCCAGGGGCGAGGGAAGTTAGCGAAATACTGAACTGGATCGCGGCCCAGAATTGGTGCGACGGCAATATAGGGATGTACGGGGACTCCTGGCAGGGGCAGATCCAATTCTCGGCCGCAGCCTCGGGCAACCCGCATTTGAAAGCGATTTTGCCTGCCTCCACATGGCTCGATAACTATACAGGGTCTCTCTATCCCGGCGGAGTCTATAACAAAGCGTTCGGGGATTTTTTCACCTGGTCCCAGAAGTTCCTCAACTCGGAGGTCATCACTCCTGTAGATGAGGATAAGGACGGGCAATTGCTGGCCCAGGCTCGTGCGGAAAGGGGCGATGCGACAGTCGGAGAGAGGTTCACGCAGGTATTCAGGAAATACCGCTATCGTGACAGCACAACCCCGGAAGGATACAAGATCTGGCTCGATTCCATGAGCGATCCTTCCTTTCTTGAAAAAGTCAACCTAGCCTGTGTTCCTGCGTATCTGGTCGCGGGTTGGTATGACCTCTTTGTCCGGGACATGTTCATCCTCTATACCAATCTCTCGGTGCCCAGGCGTCTCCTCGTGCGACCGCTTGACCACAGCGGGATTGAAAAGAAGCAATTCGATCTGGACTTTGGATCGGAAGCCCATCGGTGGTTCGATTACTGGCTGAAGGGGATAGACAACGGCATCATGGGCGAGCCGCCAATCCATTACTATCTCTCAGGCAGGACCCGGAAAGAGGCGTGGCAGAGTGCTGATTCCTGGCCGGTAAGAGGCCTTGAGAGGAAGAAGCTCTATTTCGACAACGACCTTCAGAGTGAACCTCCATCCGCCCCCGGATCCGCGGACACCTATATTGTGGACTACTGCGCAACCACAGGAACCCTTTCAAGATGGAGCTCCGTCAACTGGAGCCACAAGTATCCCGACATGAAGACCAATGACGCTAAGGCCTTGACTTATACCACTAAGCCCCTGGAATCATCCGTGCAGGTGATCGGGCATCCTGTAGTCCGTGTCATCCTAAAAACGGATGCCCCAGACCTGGATGTCTTCGCCTATCTTGAAGAGGTTGATGAGGACGGGAATTCAATTTACGTCACCGAAGGCAATCTCAGGGCCTCCCATCGTGCACTTGGAAAAGCGGCCTTCGATAATCTGGGTTTGCCGTGGCATAATCACTTTGAGAGCGAGCTCGAACCGATCCATGCAGGAGAAGCATTCGAGCTGGTCTTTGACCTTCTGCCCATTGCATTTGAGTTCTCAAAGGGAAAGCGCATCCGCCTGGCGATCACATTCGCGGATGCTGATAATTTCGATACAAAGGTCATTTCTCCGGCTCCGCAAGTCCATCTACTGAAAGACAAGGAACGTAAATCCTTTATTGAACTTCCGATCCCCTCTTTGAGCCATTGAGTCAGAATCTTAATGAACCATAAGGCGGGCACACTTTTTTCGCACCCCTCGGCCGGGCGCTCGACCGTGATTCAGGATAGTTGGGAGAGCGGCTTTGATTACAAGCTCTTTCTTGTTGTCAGCCAGCCATTAAGCATTAATGCCACCCTAGAGCATTAAGAACACATACTGCAAGACAAGCCGTTTATTCAGAATACCGGATACCTATGCCTTTTGCTCGCGGTTACGCCTGATGGCACCAATCACACCATGGCAGCGTAGTGTTATTGGGAAATGGACTCGCACTTGTATAGGCCGCAATAACTGATATTTTTACCTATGCTCCAATCTATCGCAAATAGCTTGACCTTCAGTCCAAATTATCATATAAGGCCCGCATGGAACAGAAAAACCTGATACCCAGACTACTTAAGTTAAATCTGCCTGAGAGCCGTTCGGCTTTTCTTTGGGGACCAAGAAAGACCGGTAAGACAACGTTCCTAAAGTCCCATTTCCCTCATGCTTTTTGGGTGGACCTGCTTGATTATGAGCTGTTCCTGGCATTAAGTCGTGAACCGAAACGTTTACGACGAATGCTGGATGCCCAGCCGTCTCAGACCGTAGTCATAGACGAGGTTCAGAAGATCCCTCATCTGATGGACGAAATCCACTGGCTCATTGAGAACCGGGGATATCGTTTTGTGCTGTCTGGCTCAAGTGCCAGGAAACTGAAGCGGGGAGAGGTCAGCCTGCTTGGCGGTCGAGCGTGGCGCTTTGAATTATTTCCCCTGGTATCCGGCGAACTAGGTGACTTCGAACTGGAAAAGGCGTTGGTATCTGGATTCCTACCATCCCATTACCTATCCCCCGACAGCAGCATGGATCTCAAGGCATATGTAAACGATTATCTCAAAGAAGAGATCCAAGCCGAGGCCCTGACCAGAAATCTACCTGCGTTTTCCATGTTTCTCAGGTCAGCCGCGACTACCAACGGTATGTTGCTAAACTACTCCAATGCGGCCAGAGAATCTGGCGTTTCGGTGAAGACCATACGCGAGTATTACCAGATCCTTCAAGATACCCTTATTGGAAGATTGCTGGTCCCATGGAAAATGGCAACGAAGAGACGGCTGATCGAGACCCCGAAATTTTATTTCTTCGATACCGGCATCGTTTCAGCCCTCCTTGATTATCAGCGAGTGACTCCCGGCACACAAGAATACGGGAGGCTATTTGAGCATTTCATTCTTCAGGAGTGTTGGGCCTACAGCCATTATAGCCGTAAAGAATTCCCGATATCCTTTTGGCGAACTGCAGGTGGTTCTGAAGTAGATTTGATTCTGGGCGAACGGGAGGTTGCGATCGAAGTCAAATCAAGCACACATGCGGCTCAAACGAGAGTCAAGGGACTTCACCTGTTCGCTGAGGAATTCAAACCGAAGAAATGCCTTATCGTATCTCGAGATATTCTTCCGGAAAAAATCAACTCAATTATTACTGTGTTGCCCTGGCAGTATTTCTGTAAAGAACTCTGGAACGGCAACATCATTTGAAATAAAATTTAATAACTTAGAGCCTCCCCGGCCGAAACCAAATCCGCAACCCCTCCGCAAACCAAGGCCGCGTCCAAAACCTGCGGCACGCCCTGCCTCGGCAGATGCCAGACATACACATTCTTGTCTGGTCAAGTCAGGGCTGCGCTCGCTGGCGACGTTAACTTATCTTTTTAAGGCCCTGCCAATCCTCCAGGAGGCATGTTCAGGGGTGGCTGCAACAGCTTTGAACTCATCGGAGTCAGCCAACTCCCTAACCAGGCTATCAATCGCGTCGTAATACGCATCCGGTTCAAGATGGCTCCAGACAATTCCGTTGAGTTCTTCAGCTAAGGAAAGCCTATCCAGCATCACGATGTAGATCTCCGCTATTGTCGCACTGATGGAGTCGTACCCAACCCCTGAAAAGGCCCCTTGGATCATCAATAAGAATTCCTGAGATGCCGCGATTTCATGCAGAAGCTGGCCTGTTGCAAATTCTCTTTCAAGAAGACAGGTCTTCTCCTCAGGTGTTCCGTCTCTCCCTAGAAGCCCCCTGAAGGCATCCGTTAAAACAGCTTCCATGCCCTTGTTCTTTGTGACATACTCCTCTGAACCGAAAAAGATCAGGGCCACATCCCAGAGGGCCTGGTTCATTTCGATGCGGAGGGTCTCAAGCAGATAAGACACGTAGAGCTCCCATAGATCAACCGCCCACTGCCGAGGTTCTCTCCCCAGAGCCTCCAGATATAGGTTTCTTGTGAACTCCGCAAGAAGCTCTGATTCCCGGTCGCTCAAGACGTAACCCTTATCCTTGAAGCTCCGGGTTCTGAAAAGATAATCCTCAACCATCCCAGCCATTACTCTCTCCTGGATCACTTCCAGTGCGGGCCCCACTTTCTCCACCCCGGATGAAATAATGGGTCTTGCAACGTATCTATCCGTCTTCTCAGCACTTCCCATGGCTATGGCCCCAAGGGAACTCCCCTGTACTGCCATATTTTCCACCGTGAGGCTTCCTTCTGTTACGGTGAGGCTTTTAACCGACGTGGTTCCGGTAATCGAGGTAAAGCCCTGGCTGTATCCCCCTGGATCGTGACCAGGTGGTTTTCCGCAAGCTCCATGTCTTCATTGTAATGCTCCCCGGTAACTTTGATCAGCTTGGCATCCCCGGGCACTTCCAGGGGCTCCTGGATAGTCTGGTAGCACGGGGTATTCCCTCCGCAAGCCGCATCACCTTTACTGACAAAGAGGACATCCTGCTCTAAATAGGTGCCGGTAGTGGTCGTTTCTTGACCTTCACTTACAGTAACCGCGGCATTGGATGGATTCACCCAGCCAGCAAAATGCTTGAACTCCACTGTGCTCACGCCAGATGGAACACCACTTTCTATAAATCCCGAATCCATCCATGTCGCGGTCCCCACACGCCTCCACTGTGCTCCCGCCGTCCTCACGCCCTCTGGTTCAATATTCACCGTCAGCTTTCCGAATGACACAGACTTTCCGCCACGCACCGCCCGCACATAGTGGGTGCTCGACTTATGGTGGTGGTCTTCATAGCCATAGTGGAAATGCTTGTACCAGGCGTCGTTAGGATAGTAGGGATAGGTGGTAGAAGACCAGTAATTGGACGTCAAGGTATTGGGGAAAAAGGTTAGGTTGACAGAGGGATTGAATGTTGCATAGTTAGCGATTGACCTAAATTCCTTTACGGTCGGAAGTCTCCAGTCCGAATAACCTGCCAGTGGAAGCCCTTTGCAATAGACCAAGGCCTCCTGCCAGGTCATAAGGTCATAGTTGCCCCCCTCATCCCTGGCCGTATCCTTCTCCCACATGAGCCCGGTGGAGGTATCCGTGACTGTTTGATTGCCATTGTCAACGAGATTATTCTCAGCCTGTCCGCCCCTCACCGCCCGGACATGATAGTCGAGCGACTTAGAGTTGCGGTAGTTGGGGCCATCTTTGAAATCGATGTACCAGGCGTAGTAAGTAGTGTAGGAAAAGGTGGTAGATGACCAGTAATAGGACGCCACGGTATTAGGGAAGTAGTTAGCTGTAATGGTTGGCCCCGGGTAAGGAATGCTGTTATCCACCAGATATCCCAACTCCTTTATCGTGGGAAGGCGTCAGTCCTCAAACCCCCCGAATCTGGCAGTATTCAAAGCATCTATAAAGTCCTTGGTGTCTGTTCCGTTCCCAGGAGTGCCGGCATCGCCTCCGTTGGTGCCCGGATCAGGATCGTACCAGGTGTAGGTGTTGTCCGCGTCGTGGGGGTCATTGTAGTTCTTTACCCCGTCTTTGTTGGTCTTCACCTCCCAGATAGGTCCTGTAACATTGTCTCTGACCATGACCCAGGAGGCGGCTGAATCGGAAACAACATTTCCGTTTGCATCAAGCTTGGTATAAGAAGGAGGATTGATATTGTAATTGGCGTCCTGGCCGTAAAAGGGCTCGCCCTCAGGGGGGCAGGGGATTTCTTTGGTGTTATCATAGCATTTGGTCTGGCCCGTGTCGGGCACAGGCTGGGCAAAGACGGGGGAAACAAGAAGAACGATCAACCATACGATCAAGCCGAATAACACGCACCTCTTTCTCATTGAAATCCTCCTTAACGATCCACGCCGCTCGGTGGTTTCTTTCAACAAGCGGGCCAATAGTTCCAGGCATCTTTCTTGAGACGTTTGATATTCTTCCAAAACTAAATCTGGATTTCAATAAAAACCTTTACCCTACTCCTGGGAGCGTCCGGATACTTCGGCACAAGGCCGGAGGTGTGACTGCGGCTCCAGATGCGTTACTAACTGGAAGTGGGAGAAAGGGATTTTGGCAAGGCTATCAGGCGCGAGGTTAATGTATTACGCCAATCCGCCCGTATGTTAAACAGGAAGGGAGATTTCCAGGGAAGGTTATGAAGATTTACTTCTTCCGAGGCCCCCGGCCGAATGGCCGGGGGCTGTGTTTCAGGCCTGGGCGGTCTTGCCCTCAAGCTCCTCGATGCGGCTGTTTATGGCATCCAGGTTCTGCTTGAGGGATTCGGCCTCTCTCCTTAATGTTGTGGCCTCATCCTGCGGATTAGCGGCATATCCCCCATAATAAGGCGCATAGCCCCCAGTCGGGTAGTACGCGGCAGGCCCCGGGCCTCTACCAAAGCCTGTCCCCCGGCCGAAACCAAATCCGCAACCCCTCCGCAAACCAAGGCCGCGTCCAAAACCTGCGGCACGACCCAGCCTGCTTCCCCCTGCGAAGCCCGCATTGTTTCGGGCGGGGCTGCAAAATCCTCTTCCTCCTCCGGTCATAGGACCGGCACCCATTGGTCCTCTTCCATCAAATCCAGGCATAACATCCACCTCCTTTGCCTTAACATCCGCGGCACCTGCCGCGGCGATGCCTGCCTCTGGGCGGCATCTCAAAGGTTCCGCCTTCTATCCTCAACACCTTGCCGTTGACCAGGGCGTCGGCAATGACGGCTCTTGCCTCGGCCAGCATCCTTCCGAAGGTCTGCCGCGACACATTCATCATCATGGCTGCGGATTCCTGGTCCATGCCCATCAAATCGCTCAGTCTTATGGCCTCGAGACCTTCAACGGAAAGAACGGCTTCCACACTCCCCCAGGGCGGAACCGGATCAGGGTTGAAAAGACTTGAAACCGGACTTCCCTGCACAAATCGCATCTTCCTGGGTCTTGGCATAAGACCTCCTGTTATGAGCATTTGCTCATAATGTAGCCTTTAATCTCTATTTGTCAATACTATTTTTGTGGGCATAAGCCCGAAATGTTTTATATGAGCTTTAAATCCCCCAGATACGAAGCAATGCTTGCGGCCGCAGAGGTCCTGGTAAGAAACAGGGGCTCTCCGCCATGAAGATCAAAGAAGCGTATCCCTGAATCTTCCGGAATACGACACCAGGAATCAAAACCTGCGGCGGTATCGGAAGATATTTCATCCCCGACCTTGAGCCTGTTTACGATAAGGGCGCAGTAATCAGACCGGATTGTCCTGCGGGAAAGACTAAGGATGGTATCAGCGACCATTGCACCCTTTTTCGTGGGGTCTGTCACCACAAAGAGATGGCTTACCGCGTCAAATACTCTCCTGTTTATCTGCTCAACTCCGGCCTCGGCATCTATGACTACCGCATCAAAGGCAAGGGACAATTTCTCTATTGCCTTCTTAAGCAAGTGGTTCACCGCGCAGAAGCAACCCTGCGCCTCAGGCCTTCCAAGGGCGATGAAAGATACATTGCCGGATTCCTTTATGCAGCCGCTGATCTCATAGTCGAGGGCGGCGCTGACCTCATCCCTGCCTCCTTTAAGGGCATTTTCATCCGACAGTACATCATCAAGGGAGCGCTCCGGCCATATACCAAGCGTCAGGGCAAGGCCCATCGCAGGATCAGCATCAACGGCAAGGATGCGCCGATCTCCTCTGCCGCAAAGCAACTGGATTGTCATTGCAGAAAGGGTTGTCTTCCCCACGCCTCCCTTGCCGCAGAAAAGTAACACCGGTCTTGAAGCGCTCTCTCGGGAGGTATTCATCCCGCGCCCTCCCTCCTACTTTCCCTGAGGCGCCTGAGATCGGGGTGGGCCGAGCAGAGATCCGAAAACCTGCACGTTTCACAGTCGTGAAGGATCTCCTTTGAGAGTTTGCACAGTGCGGATGCGACCCTGTCAACCCTGAAGGCAACCTCCGCAAAGGCCGATACATCCTCCTTGGAACCTGTCAAAGCGGCCATCTCCACCGCCCTTACAGGGGGGAGCCTTTTTGCGCAGGCGATTTCCCCGGCCCCGATGTGTGCAATGGACATCCCCTTTTTAACGGCATCCCTGCTTATCCTGCACCACTCCCGCCTCATGCCGGATGAGGCCCTTGTCATGCATCCCCAGAGAGACACATCAAGCCTTGCGAGATTGACGCCAAGATAGAAGTCCCAGAGGTCCTCTTCCGCTATCCCGGATGCTTCGATGAAAATGATCTTTGCAAGGGGCGCCTTCCGGCCCGCAAGATCATCTATGTTCGGGCCCATGAGGCTGACGAGCCCGTCTTGAATCGAGCCGGGGTTATCCGTGATGAGGGTCATCAAAATGGAAGGAAGTTCAGGAGGTCCAAGTTCCACCGAGGTATCGGAAGCCGGAATATGCAGGTTTCCCTTTCCCCCGGGCCAGGGGTTGATTTCGCCTGGTCGCCATGCCTTGTATCCTCTCTTTGAGGCGATCTGCCCAAGCAGCTCTCTAACCTCCGATATATCCCTGTCAAAAATCCCCATGGCCAGCGCTGCTAAAAATACGCATCCCCCTTAACAGCGTGTTGAATAACCGCTGTTGTCAGACCGAGGAAAAATGCCGAGATGCAAGGCCTGCGATATCCCTAGGAATGAGGAGTACTTAGAAGTACTCCGCAGTGACGAGGGATGAGCAAAACGCAGCAGATTGGCGTTTTTCAACGGCCTGTTAATGTCAATTCGCATACTCTCTAGCCTTGAGGGCCGCACCAAGCGCGCCTGCAAGCTGCGGGTCAACACCTGACATAGGAACAAGCTCAAGGCCCAGCGTCTCGGAAAGGGCCTTGAATACTCCTTTGTTCTTTGCAACCCCTCCGGTCATGACCACGGGGGCCTCAACCCCTATGCCCCTTGCAAGGGCGGCGACACGGCCTGCCAGGGCGAAGTGAAGTCCTGCCACTACATCCGGAAGGGAACGACCTGCGTTCAAAAGAGATATCACCTCGGTCTCTGCAAATATCACGCACTGGCTTGAGAGGACGCACCTGTCAAAGGCCTTATCGCCTGTCTCCTCAAGGGCCGAAAGAGGGAGCCCAAGGGCCTCCGCCATTATCTCGAGGAAACGGCCCGTACCCGATGCGCACTTGTCATTGTACATGTAGCGCACTACGCTTCCGTCGGGAGAAAGCCTGATTGCCTTGGCATCCTGGCCCCCGATGTCTATAACCGCCCTCGCTGAGGGATTGCTCCACCACGCTGCCAGTCCGTGGCAGGAGATCTCAGATTCCATGGCATGGGCAAAGGGTATCCTCCTCCTTCCGTACCCTGTCCCGACAATTCGGGAAAGGTCTTCCATGCGGATTCCAGCCTCATTCAGGGCTGCATCCATCACATTTTCTGCCACCGCCTCGGGGCTGCTCCCTGTATCAAGCACAGCCGAAGAGGCTATCTTGTCTTCCTCGATGATCACGGCCTTGGCAGTGCGTGACCCGACATCGCAGCCACCGTAGAACATAATCCCCCCTTCAGATTCCTGCCTGCCTGGACCCGGATATGGCCTCCCGCGCCAGGAGGGCCGCACCTATTGCACCGGCAAGCTGCGGGTCGGCTTTTCTGAAAGGAGTGACCCTCATGCCCATGAGCCGCTCAAGCACCATTGCGACCCCCTGGTTCTTGGCTACCCCTCCCGTAAGGCATATCTCAGGAACGGGTTTGACTGAGCCTGCCAGGGTTGCAACCCTCTTGGCCATGGCGGAGTTTATCCCACCCCCGATATCGGCCTGGTCCTTTCCTGAATGGATGTATTGTATCACATCCGCCTGTGCCCATACTGTGCAGGTGGATGCGAGAACCACCGGGGATCTTGCCCTCCTGCTCATTGCTCCAAGATCTGAGAGGGATACTCCCAGGACCTTTGCCATCACCTCAAGGAATCGGCCCGTGCCTGCCGCGCACTTGTCGTTGGTTACAAACTGAAGAATAGAGCCGTCGGAATCCATAAGGATCACCTTTGCATCCTGACCGCCTATATCTATAACTGTCCTTGCTCCGGTAAGCGCCCATCGTGCGGCCCTTGCGTGGCACTGAATCTCAGAGACAGCCTTATCCGCGAAGGGTATCTTCTCCCGTCCATATCCTGTCCCGACCGTGCAGGAGATCTTCTCCAATCCGAGTTCGGCGGGCTTCAAAACCTCCTCGAGCACTGCGGAAGCGGAATCTGCCGGAACGGGTTTTGATTTAATTATAGCCGAGGCTCTTATCCGGCCATCTTCCATTATGACCGCCTTGGTTGTAAGGGAACCCACATCGCAGCCGCAAACAAACTTCACAGAAGCCCCCTTACCTGAAAGAATTCATCCAGCCTCTCCCTTGTCGCTTCCCAGGACTCCACCCTGTCGTCAAAGGCATCATCATACATGATGTGGACAGGAAAGCCGTGTTTCTCAAGCTCTCTCGCAAAGGGCTTGACCATGCCCCAGGTATTGCGGCAGCCGGGAGTGCCGTTATAGACAATGCAATCGGCCCTGTAACGCTTTGCAAGCGCCAGTGTCTCAGCAAGCCACATCCCCGGCTGGTCGTAGGGTCCGCGGATGGATCTCACCATGGGAAGCCTCGCGTTCATCTGGGCGATGCTCTCAAGCATTGCCTCCTTATCGGATGTGTCTATGGAATAGCACGAACCGGGCAGATCAGCGCAGTAGGCATTGTTGTCCCTAAAGTTTCTGGAAAGGATGGAGCCTATGTGGGCGATCCCGCGATCTTCCAGGTATCTCCAGAAATTGAGATCAACCGTATAGTGGTCAATGTAGCAGGTAAACATTCGCAGCCGCTCTTGCGGGATGCCTGCTTTCCCCTTGCCCGCGTTTTCCTGAGCGCTTTCAAGCATGGATGAAAGAAGCCTTGTGAATATGGCGTCCCCGGCAAAGCAGAACCTTCCAGCGTAGAGCATGAGGGAATAGATGGGAGGCACAGGCGAAGGCACGAGCGCCATGAGATCCTCCAGCTCCGCCGTAAGATAATCCTGCCTTTCAACCTCAGAAAGTAGCCCTGCCAGGCGGTCGAAGTCCATAGGTTTGCCGCTGTTTTCTTCCAAGAACCTGACAAGCTCCAGGTAGTCTGCCATGTGGTACCTTTGGCTCCTTTCATCGCCTATACTGCTGGGGTAATTGAGCTGAAAAAAGGGTATGCCGAGGTAGGCGGCCGTGAAGGCAAATGCCGTGGCATTGGTGTCGCAGACACCAGGTGTGTCGCATACCACAAGATCAATCCTCTCCCCAAGTCCTGCCAGATAAGCCCCCATGGCCCCCCGCTGGGAGGAACAGGAGGTCTCTGTCATTCCAGCCTCGCAGCAAAAATCCATGTACTCGAACATGCCCCTTTTCCAGACGAGGCCTCCTATAGCAGTCAGGATTTCGAAGGTGACCGGAACCATATCCGCGGCAAAGAAGATCACAGGAGACTTGCAGAAGGTCGTTGCGACAAGCTTCTTTCCCCTCCTGTGGGCTGTGAGGATGTTGTCATAGTATTGCGCCAGGAGTTCGAGAAAAATTTTTCCCGGCTCTCCTTCCCTCAGGAAGCTCGATGCCACCCCCCTGAAATAGGGCATATATTCAAAAGCGGCACTGGCCTCCTTTTCCGTCCCCCTCCCAAGGGCCGCGGCAGCCTTCAGGGTCCTTCCCATTAGCCAGTCGTAGTTGTATTGCCTTATCTCAGGACGCATGGGTCAGACCTCAGCCTCGGCCTTTGAGGCTGCTAATGCTGTTGATTCAAAGCGCTTTATAGTCAGCCTTTTAGCCGCGATCTGCTCCAGAAATGCATCCACCCTCAGCTTGATCCTTCCCGTGTCCGCCAGGGGACCGTATTCCCGCTCGATACGAATCGCGGGGATCCCCATCCTCTTAAGATCCCTGGCCATAAGACCGTTTTCCGACCCGTGCATATCGCAGAACCTTATGTTCTGCAAAACAACCCCATGGGCACGCCTTGTTCTGACAAGATCAAGGAGCCTTTCAAGTCTCTCAGCATACCCACCGAACATCCTCGGACATGTGGAGGCATTGAGATACCGGCGGGCAATGCCACGCAAGGGATCTTCGGAGGCCTGAATTGTATTCGAGGCAAAGCGGGAGCCGAAACAAAGCGTCTCCCCGACAACCATGGCCTTTCCGCGGCTTTCAATAAGGCGGAAAAGCTCCAGAGTGTCATCAACAGAACCTGCCACAACAAGCCTTATAAGGCCTTCATTCACTGGGGGCCCGAACCTGGCCTCTTCTATGGCCTGCCTCATAATCTGATTGTAGTCCTCCCTGGGAAGGACCGACCCCGCGATGGCCGAGGCAAAAACCTCTGTCCCTGTAACCCTCGGGCACTCTTCGATGAGAAACCCCTCCAGCGCCTCATAGAGCCTTCGCCCCTCATCATAGAGGGCAACAGCGCTTCTAAGATCTTCGTCGGTTACCTTCACATTGAAATGGGAAGACACCCTCTCCACGATGACCTTCATCTCGTCAAGAAACCATGAAAACCCATGACCCTCGACCTTGTGGGGGACATCAAAATAGTGGAAAAACAAGGGCACTATGCCGGGTATGTCCTCCCCTGCCTTTCTCCAGCACTCATGAAGCCTCCGCATGGCATCGCAACCGGGGGTTATCACGGCCCCGTCAAGGAAACGGAAGGCACCGGAGCCGGCAAGCTCAAGAAGACATTTTGGGAAACTGCATATAAAGGGGCCGAAATAGGCATCGCCTATCGAGCTTCCCCTCGCCGCAAGCCCTCTCAGGCGGATCGGGAGCACACTTGCCGCGTAGAGGATCTCGGCAGGCACAAATGAGCATGTGATACCCACGACAGGCCTTCCCTGCTCCCGCCATCTCATCACAGCCGGAGGATCAATCCTCGATGCGGCATCCTGTAGAAGCGCCATGGCGTATTGCTGTTTCATGGTTTTTCCCGGTTGTCTTCTGAGCCGCCGTCATCTTTCCCGCCATGATCCCGGCCCCGGGAAAGTCTTTCTCCAATCAGCTCTATAATCGGACAAAACTTCTCCGTCAAAGAAGGGCCGGCCGCATCCAGTAAGCGATCCACCCAGGAAAGAAGGCTTGTCTCATCAATGGCCTCGATTCCCTCTACCAAGACCTTCCCGCAGAGTTCCGGTCTCTTATCCCACAGAAATAACATGCGCCGAAAAGCCCCATTGGCAGCCTCCGCGGCATCCCTTAGATCAAGCGAAGCTAGCACTGCCTCGGCAAGGACCTCCCGCTCCTGAGGTGCCATATCTTCATCTGCGGCAAAGGAGCGGGAAACGCCTTTCATCCTGTGAGAAAAGGCGCGGGCTCTTGAAGCGGCAACGCCTGCCCTGAGATCCGGATTTCTCAGTCGCGCGTACACCTCTGCCTCATGCCATGCGGCGCTTATCTCATTTGCCGCTCCTGCGGCCTTCAAAAGCACTTCTTTGTCAATATCGTCGTATAGTCTCCCAATGAAGTTTGAAAAGAGGATAGAGAGCCTTGGCGCGCCCACCTCTCCCAGAAGCGCCGAGCCTGTTTGGAGCTTTCGGATAATTTCCGCGACCTGGTTGACCAGATCCGAGATTGCGGACGGATCAAGCCTCTCGCAGTAGGAGGCTGCGATGTCGCACACGAGATCAGGCGGCATCTCGTTGATGCGGCATAGAAAACCCCGTAAGACCTCGATCGCCGCCGCTGCCATGTCAGGGATGACAGAAAGTAATATCAATACCTTCCCCGGATAGGCAAAGAGTTCATCAAGGATTTGGGACATGATGGAGGCCAGATCCGGCTTTGATTTTTCGATTGCCTCCCTTATCTCTCCGAAGTCGGTCTGTCTTACGATGCCCTTCAAGGCCGCAGCAAGCCTTTCTGTGAAAAAGGCAGGATCTACATCAAGGACCCTGTTCAAGATCCGGACAGCCTCCGTGATGAGCCTTCCCGGATCATGAATTTGCGCCCTCTCGATAAACTCTGATATGACTTCCGCCTGGGCCTGGGGAGTCAGCTTTTCCAGGGCGGAGAAGACCTCCGACACTTTCTTGGCAAGCCCTGGAAGTATAGGGGCCGCCTCCTTTAATAGCTCCCTGACAATGTCAGGATCAGAAAAAAGATCAGATAAGCCTTGGGCATATCCCGCAAGCAGGCCCTTTTTTATCCGGCCTGCCGCGGCCCTCGAAAGGATGCCGCGAACGGCCCTGTTTCCGGCCCACAGGTCAAGAAGTGCCGGAGCCGCCTCTGCGGCAACGGAGCGGAATTCCTTTGTTTCAAGAAGCCGCTTGAGGATTTCCTTTTTCATGGCCTTTCCTTTATCCCGTCCGTGCCTGCCTCCCGTGCAATACCTCCCGGTCCCTCTTTTCCCAGAAGATGCGCGGAGAGCCGCTTTGCCAGGGCAAGGATCGAAAAGGTCGGAGGAATGCCCATTTCCTGCGGCATGACAGAGCAGTCGCACACGTAGAGGTTTTCAAAGCGCGTTTTGAGATCCGAATCCACAAGCTCCCCCATCTTGGCCGTGCCCCCCGGATGCGCGGCAAAGACCCAGGACTTGTATATCTCTTTCGCCCCTGCTTTTCTAAGGATACGGGAGGCGTGTTCCGAGCCCTTTTTTAACCTCATTTTATCTCCCCGAGTAAGGGGCTTTTTTATCGCGCCCCGTCCGGTGAGTCGGCCCCCCAGGTCATCCCTGATCTTTATCATCACAGGGAGTACGTCTTTGTAGGAAAGGGCCTGTCTGATACCTAAGACCTCCGCGTCAAAACCGATCTTGAGGATCTTGGGCATATTGAAATCCGTCATGACGATTCCATCTTCCTCAAGGTGTACTCCGGTTGTCATAGGCACAGCACGGCCCTCATCAAGGCCTTTTATCTTTCCAAAAACGAAGACGAGGGGATCGAAAAAGAAATCCCGGCCGGCCTCGGGAATACCGCTTTCCTTAAGTATCAAGGGTGTTCCGATTCCGCCCGCGGAAATGACCACCTTTCTTGCGTAGGCATTTTTCTCCAGGCCCTCTTTCCTGTAAACCACGCCTGCTGCCCTGCCGCCCTCGCAGAGGACCCTGGTAACCCTTGCGTGGTTTATAATGGTCGCTCCCGCCTTTATCGCATCCTCAACAAAGAATCTCGCGTTCCATTTGGCGCCGTAAGGGCAGCCGTAGGAGCAGAGCTGGCAGCTCGCCCTGCATCTTTCCTGGTAGATGAACTTATTGAGGCGTCTCGCGTCATAGCCCAGACTCGACGCGCTTTCAAAGAAGCGCCTGGGACCGGGGCCGATAAGCCGATCCTCAAGGGGAGCGATTGGGATCTCCCTTCTAAGCTCTGCGATTTCTTTTCCCAGATCAACCCCCCTGCGCAAAAACATCGCAGAAGGAGGATCAAAGGCGGTCGCGCAGTAGATCACAGAGCTTCCGCCTGTCGTGATGGCCCGGATCATCCCAAGAAAACCGTCTGTCATGAGAAGGCCCTTTCCCGGGATAAGCGCCCTCCTCACGGTCTCGAAGACCTTACCTCGCACAGGTTCCATGTCACCCCATTCAAGGATGAGGACGTCTTTGCCTTTCCTCGCAAGCTCCCTTGCAACAGTAGCCCCGCCGGGTCCAGATCCTACAATTACAGCATCAAATTCGTGACCGGCCCGGACATCTGCCGATGTCATAGGGTCCCCTCCACATCAGGCCTTCGCCTTTTTTCCTTTATACGCGATGCCCGCCGCTTGTATTCCAGCCTTCGCTCATTAACAGACCTGGGCGGACGAGTCCTGCGTCTTATCTTCGGTGCCGCGCTCGCCTGCTTTATCAGGTCGGAGAGCCTCTCAAGGGCATCCCGCCTGTTTGCCTCCTGGGTCCTGAACCTGCGGGCCTGGATCCTGATGACTCCATCTTCCCCTGCCTTCCTGCCCGCAAGCCTGATGAGTCTGTCCCGCATATCATCGGGGATGGAAGGGCTTTCACGCGCGTTGAACAGGAGCCGAACCGCCGTTTCGACCTTGTTCACATTCTGGCCCCCCGGTCCGGACGACCTCATGAACTCAAAGGATAGCTCTGCCTCCGGTATCCTAATATCACTGCCCGACGCACTCAAGGAAGCCTTACCCCTCTGTAGTCCGAAAAAGGTGATACCGGCCCGGCTGTTTCACTGATTTGTCGAAACATCCCCGGCCCTTTTGACCCTGCCTCATAGAACCTCAGCATCTCAGCCCTCCCGCTGCATGCCTCGCACTCGGCAATGATGGGCGTGAGAAAAGACCAGCAAAGCTCCACCCCATCCTGTCTCCAGAAAAGCATCTGGTCTCCCAGCATAACATCCATAAGCACCTTTTCATAGGCGTCCCCGGAAGGCGCCTCTCCCGGGCCTTCGTAGTGAAACTCCATGTCGGCGGATCTCAGACATATCCTCATACCGGGGTTTTTAGTCTGAAACGAGAGGGTGATCTTTTCCTCCGGGTAGATACCGATTGTAAGGGTGTTGGCCGTGATATGCTCCCCTATAATGCTCCTAAGCATGGAATGGGGCACCTCTTTGAACTGTATCCTGATTTCAGTTACCTTCTTAGCCAGGCTCTTTCCTGATGTAAGGTAAAAAGACACTCCCTGCCAGCGCCAGTTGTCAATGAACACCTTCATGGCGGCAAAGGTAGGTGTCAGGGAGTCGGGAGACACCGCTGGTTCCTCGCGATATCCCGGCACAATTTTTCCGTCAACAACTCCTGCCGCGTACTGCCCAAGTATTAGATGGTTTTCCAGGTCATCCACAGGAAACGGCCTGAGAGATCTATATACCCTTGTCTTTTCGTCTCTAACCATATCCGCATCAAATTGAGACGGAGGGTCCATTGCCGTGAGGCTCAGAAGCTGCATCATGTGATTCTGGAACATGTCCCTTAAGACTCCGGCCTCCTCGTAGTAACCGGACCTGTGCCCTACTCCGAGCGATTCGGCAGCCGTTATGGAAACATGATCCACGTACCTTCTGTTCCAGATAGGTTCAAAGACGGCGTTGGCAAAACGCAGGATCAGGATGTTTTGAACCGTCTCCTTGGCTAGATAATGATCAATCCTGAAGATCTGATGTTCGGAAAAATGTTTGTGAAGGGCCCCGTCAAGGTGCCTGGCTGTTCCAAGATCCCTTCCAAAGGGCTTTTCAACCACGATCCTTGTCCAGACATCTCCGCCTTCGGGCTCCCTGGATAGACCCGCCTCCCCCAGCATAAGGGCTACGGGCTCGTAGAGGGATGGAGGAACGGCAAGATAGAAAATCCTTCTTCCGGCAGTTCCTGCTTTCTTCTCCAACTCGGAAAGCCCTGTGGCTAGGCCCTCGTAGGAGGATAGATCATCATAAAAAATCTGCCTGTAGTAAAGCCTGGAGGCAAAGTCCTCCCATCCTTCGGCATCCTTGGATGATGCAAAAAGGGCCTCTTTCATGACAGCCCTGAACTCATCGTCGCCATAGGCAGTGCGGGCGCATCCAACGATCACGCACGGATCAGGGAGAAGCCTTTTTTTGTAAAGGCTGAAGAGGGAAGGCATTATTTTCCTTGCCGTGAGATCCCCTGAGGCGCCCATTATCACAAGCGCGCAGGGCGCCAAAAATCCCTCCAGAAGACACGATCCGGCGGGAAGAGGGCTGGCGTCGCCTCGTACGGGGTAGTCGATTTCAATCATGGCAGCTCTATCCTTTCATTCGATTTAGTCTTCGATAAGAACCCCCGAAAAAATCTTGGCCCCTGTGCCATAGCATTCCGCTGTTCCTTATCGGTTGCCATTTCAAGATCCTCTCCACAGGTTGGGTCTCGGGATAACGCCATTATTCTCCCTCAAGTACCGGCGTCAAACTTTACAGATGGCCAGGCTCCGATTCCATATGTGCCAACCCAATGATTTTAAACAGTAACACTCAGTCCCTTTCCCTTCAGATACTCCTTAACCCCTTTTATTGTGAGGGTCCGGAAGTGGACTTTACCACCCTTCCATCTTTCATATCCAGACAGGGCACGATCTTGATCGTCCTCATTTCAGAATTTCCTCCCGCATTTCATTATTTGAATTGTCAATCATTACATTAACCTTCCCTTTCTTTCAACCGAAACCCACTCCCGCCATGCGGCTTTCCGGAGGCATAATGTCTTTTCAATCCTCCTATAACGCATTTCATTCCCTGAAATCCT
>JBGSUA010000056.1:0-5517 GCA_041753575.1 Desulfatiglandaceae bacterium | reverse complement strand
GGAGTAACCCCTGGGGCCATGGTTGCAGAGGTTTTACGCCCGATGAGATGTCGACCATAGATTTCGGCCAGGTCAACATGACGGAATACATGCAGTATCTGAGTCAAAAATTGGCCATTGAGGAAGGAGAACAGGGCGATATAAAGGATGCCGTAAAACAGAAAATCATGGATTTGTCTCCGTAAGTTAAATGCCCTGCCCTGGATACATACACGAACACAGTTGCCGTGGACGTGTAAGGTATCCAGGGGTATCACTGCGATGCCCGTTCGTCCTCCACCCCTTGTTCTCTTCCGTCGCTCATAAAATCTTCTGAAAAAGAGGTAAGTCCCTCCATAAAAACTTCCCATTGCTTTTCACGAGAAACCAGTATGACGGCATTACCATGTTTTTGGATAAATACCTCGTCTCCCGTAAACTGAAATTCCTTCGGGAGACGGACCGCCTGTGATCTTCCATTTTGAAACAACCTTGCCGTTTGCATGGCTTGACCCTCCATATACAAACTATACCAAGATATATGTCAGATCAACAAAAAGGCCAGGCAGACAGCATAGCCCCCGTAATTTCCAGGAAAGGATACCAAAGGATAACACGACAGTTGACGATTTTTTGTTCTCCTACGCCGCATATTTTCTAAGTAAATGCTTGTAGATTACCCAGTATTCGATCCGTTCTTTAAGGGAGTCAAAATCAGGTGTCTCCTCTAAGAAAAGCTCCAGATTTCCATTTGCCGTCCAGAGAAACAGCATTTCGATATGCCAGGCTTCACAGGAAGACTTGCCTGCAAGAAGCTGTTTAAGGTGTTGGATTGCAGGCTCAACGTAAGAGATCTCCTGGCGGAGGTAATCATCGAGAGAGAGTCTGGTCTCCTTTGAGGCAAGCTCAGTTAAGTAGAGCTTTTCTATGAACCCGAAGAGTTCTTGGGCAATCTCGTCAGAATCCGCGTCTGTCAGACGAATAATGTCATCCATCGTTCTTGTAAGAATCCCGGTTATGATCGTTTTGTATTCAAACATCCTTTTTTTTTGTCCTCCGAAGGTTTTTTTTGCACCTACCATAGATATACTGGACAGAGGGATGACTTGAAGGATCTCTACAGCGGGGAAACCGTGATGGAGACAGCAGTGGACATCGTAAGATAAGACTTCTCTGAGTGTTAAGAGAAGCCGGAGGCCTCATCAAAGGTTTCCGGCTTTTTTGTTTTTCTGCTTCTGTCAATTCACTCGGGAAGTAATTCATTACAAGGAGGTTTGAAAATGAAAAAAATCGCAATTGCCGTTATCGGGCTGTTCCTTTTCTCTCCCATTGCTTTTGCCTCTGACTTTTGGTGGCAAAAAGGAGAGGAAGGCTGGTTCTGGTATAACGAGCCAGAAGTGTATCCTGAGCCGGAGCCTGAGACAGAACCAGAGCAACTGCCTGAACCTACTCCTCCAATGAGCCTGCTGCCTCTTCCGGGAGAGCCTCTTGCAACCGAAAAGATGAAAATCTACGGCGACAAACTCTTAAGTGACGCAGTGGTAAGCCCGACTCCTGATAAGGTCAAAAAATACGTTGAGTATCAGAAGCTCATGATGACTATGGCGCAGGAGTTCTCGGAGACCTGGCAGATAGCTTTGATGCAAAACCCGGAGCTTGGGGCAAGAACCGATGTCAAAGCTCAAATGCTTACAGCAATAAAGGAACTGAGCAACTCCGCCGGTCTCATGTATTTCTATGACTCGGAGTGCGAAGGATGCAGTTACATGGATAAGGAACTCAAAGATTTTGCCATGACCTATCCTGAGATGGCGATAATTCCTGTTTCTATTGACGGATACGCAAACTCTTTATGGCCCAATTCACGGCTTGATAACGGAACCTCTCTTCGTATGGGAGTTACACAGACTCCGACCCTGATACTTGCCTTTCCACGCGAAGATCGCTTCAAGAAGATAACCGACTATCCGGTTTCCTCTGTCGAGCTTGAAAAACGCATCTTCTACTATACCCACGAGGGCCGGAAGAAGATGAAGGAATACCGGGAAATGATCTTCACAGAATTAGGTATTTTTGCGGAGAACTGAGATGAAACGATTACAATTGCTGGCCATCCTGCTGCTTACCCTCCTCGTCACGGCTACGGTCTACGCCGATGCCGCAGGCGAGCTTCAAGAGATGTTTGAAAACTACGGCTTCAGATCCACAAGCACTGATGGCGGAGCCTATTGGAGCCAGAGCCGCGGCTTCCTTGTGGGAGGCACGGTAAAGGCCCGGACCCGGAGCAAAACCATTCAGCCGGTTTCTCTAAAGATGCCTTCGGTCAAGGCAGGCTGCGGCGGAATAGATCTATTCGGCGGAGCGTTCAACTTCATAAACGGAGATGAATTCAAGGCATGGCTTGAGGCTGTGGGACAAAATGCTGTGGGCTACGCCTTCAGCCTTGCGCTTGAAGTTACCTGCCCTACGTGTAACGGCGTAATCAAATGGCTCAGAGACGTTATGAACTCACTTAACAAATTTGGGCTTGATTCCTGTATGGCGGCAGAGGCCCTTGTCAATACGGCGGGCACCGCCGTCGGAGCCTGGGAGCTTGAAAAGTGCAAAAGCACGGAAGGAAACACTCCGAAGCTTTTTGGAGGCGGTAACTACGTTGATAGTACCCTCGGATGGATCAAATGCGCCGCTGACAGCGAACCCAATATCAGTCAGAGAATCAGTGATTCCACCAGGGCTGAAAGCGAGGATGGCCTTACAAGCAATGAAAAGAAAGGCAGCCGTGGAGCAACCATGCACCAGATGCTTAGAGGCATAACCGTAAACGGCTCTGCCATGGATGAGGAAACAAAGAGGCTTATCATGAGTCTCCTTGGAACCTACTACTCTCTCTCCGATACATCTTCCCCCGGCGTGGGTAGCTGTGAGTTCTATCCTCCAACCATGGGCTTAAGAGAGCTTATTAACGGCGGGGATGTGGATATGCTCAAATGCGGGACAGGCGATCTTACCGGAACAAGCCTCTGTGAAGACGTGGAAGCTGAAACAGTTACAATCGAGGGATTTCTGGTCAAAAGCCAAAATATGATGACCGGAATTCTTGCAAACCTTAAAAACAGAATAGCCATAACTGAAATCCAACAAAGGTTCATAAATCAGGTTCCTGTTCCGCTTCTTCTAATGCTGCAGACCGCCCTTCAGTATGATGAAAACCTTGCTGACGCGATGGTAGCTGACCTTGCCCCGACAATTGCCGTGATGGTCGCATGGCACGCTACAGAAGAATACGTAAAGCTGGTTCTGCGGACAATCGATAAGGTAACTGCCTGCGGTCTGAAGAAGGAAGACCTCATGGAGCAGGTAAGAAACGTAAGAGAGGAAAGACAACAGCTCTATCAACAGGCCTATAACGAGTTACAAGTGAAGATGACCATGCTTCAGACACAGATGTTTCTTAATAAAGGGGTAACTCAGGCGGCCTCAAAGAACTCAACTTCGATGGATAGCGGGGGGCGATAAAATGCGCAGAGTTTTAACGATAGTTACTCTTCTTGCTGTCTCGATACAGATTCTTACGGGAATTGCCTTTGCCGACACTTTCACGGTCTATACCTATGGAGGCGGGCAGTTTCTGACAGCGGTTTTTGAAGGCCTCAGTATGCTTTTCTATCAGGGCGGGGGCTTAAGCGATGTTCTCTATGATCTCCTCAAGCTTGGGATAATAGCCATGATGCTTGTAGGGGTTCTAAGGATATTTATGGAACTGGGCCAGAAAAATAACGAAGGAGGAACCGAGAGTATCACACACATGATCAGGACCGTCATCGTGGGTGTTATTGCCGTTTATGCAATCGCCCTTCCGAGGGCTACCGTAATAGTTCAGGATGAGGCAAACGCCGCAAACAGTAACGTAGTTGGAAATGTTCCTCTTATAACGGTCTTAACCGCAGGCTTTACCAGTACTCTTGGAAAAGCCATAGGGGATGAGTTTTCAACTGTCTTTAACACAACTCTTGAATCTCCCGGTGAAAACGCAGGCGCAGTTAGCCTCGGCCTTCGTTACATGAACATGCTTACCAGGATATACCCTCCCGACAGTAGTTCTCAGGGCCTTGATAAATCAGACCATCTTATCACTCAGAGCCTAAGAGAGTTTTTTCAGCGGTGTGTGTTTCCGAATTTTTCAAGTCTTGACGGAGAAGCCGGCGTAAAGACAGAAGCCCTTGATGATCTTATGACCTCAACAACGATTCTTTCAACGATCAGGGGAAACAGCCTCTACAGGGACCCCAATATTTTTATAATTGCTCCTAACCCAAGCGGTTATGCCGATTGTGGAACCGCTATAGATCTCGTCTACGGCAAATGGACTTCAACAGTTTTAAGAAACGCCTGGATTCAGGACCAGGAAAGAAGACTTCTATCTAATCCCGGCCTTACGGGACAGGAAAACATGACGGCAGGGCACTTCTCCTCAGCGGTCTTTAAGGCCTATTTTGATTCGCTGGACTATCCAACCGGCATGACCAATCTTGCCATAGCAAATCTTATGAGGGATTCGCTTCAACAATACCTTGCCATGACAGGGACTCCCTCTTTTACAGCAAGTACCCTTGCCTCCCGCACGGCATCATCGGGCTGGCGGCAGACCGCACAGTTTTTCGGAAGCCTGGTAAATACCATGAGACTGGTCTTCGAGGGGCTTGCCTACGGGCTTTCAATATTCCTGCCTCTTGCCTTTATATTTGTGTCCTTTAAGGCAATAGGAGGCTTTGCGAAGATCCTGGTATGGCTACAGTTATGGATTCCGTTCTATGTGATTCTAAACGCGTTTGCCGATATTGAATTTGCAAATTCGATGAGTCAAATCTGTAATACCTTGCCTCTTGGGGGAGGAGACTGTCTTCCGACCCTAAAGACCATTGATGAAATAAGCGACAGGGCGGATATAAGCCTTGCCTACGTCGGAGGTCTTGCGCCTCTGGTTCCGAGTCTGGCCTGGGGGCTTCTTAAAGGAGGGGAATATGCCATGAGCCACGCTTTAGGCATGATTACTGCTGGTGGATGGGCTTCAGCGGTTTCAAGTGCTGGAAGTGAAGTGGAGGCAAAAGGAAACCTGAGCCTCGGATCAAGAAGCTTTGGTGGAGAAAATTATGGTGGCTCATCTGTCGTAACTTCCCAAATGGGCTTTACAGGAAGCATGGTACAGGGTCGAGAGCAGATGGCAGGCCTAAGAGAAATGGCAAGCGCAGGCGGCGGCAATTACTCGGCCATAGCGGAAGGCCGGGGGCAGCTAAAGGCCATTCAAGACATGGGCGGAATGACAGGATTCTATAGGTCCTTTAACGCTCTTAAATCCGGAGGCATGATACCTGAAAACTGGACGCCTCAAAACTTTGCTTCGGCTCAGCACTCGCAAGGAAAGGTTTCAACCCCTGGCGGGGATCTTTCCTATGCGGTAAGCGACGATGGCTCAATGACATGGACAAGCCTTGGATCGGGTCATGCGATGACGATAGCCGGCACAATGAAAAATCCGGC
>JBGSUA010000055.1:0-4329 GCA_041753575.1 Desulfatiglandaceae bacterium | reverse complement strand
TTCTCTGTATTTCAGGGCCAGGATCTGAGCTGCCAGGATAGCTGCGTTTCTTGCCCCTCCGCTCCCTACGGCTACTGTCGCGACCGGGATACCGGGCGGCATCTGAACCGTGGAGAGAAGCGCGTCCATCCCTGAAAGGGGTGATGAATCAAGCGGCACTCCTATCACTGGCAGAAGAGTCCTCCCCGCGATCGCTCCGGCAAGATGCGCGGCCCATCCTGCGCCAGCGATAATCACCTCTATTCCGCGCTCGGCAGCCGAACCGGCGTATTCGCCTGTAAGCTCTGGCGTCCGATGTGCAGAGAGTATCTTGACCTCGCAAGGAATATCCATGGCCTTGAGCGTCTCTATGCACGCCTTCATTGCCGCAGCATCTGAGATGCTTCCCATTAGAACCGCCACAATCGGTTTCCTTTTTACCATACCCTACCCCTTATCCTTTATGTAAAATGATCCTGGGAACCGCCCCCGGGTCTTCTCCGACTCCAAGTTTTCCTTGTCAGATGTTGTTGCCATGAAAATTCACCATCCGTTTTCTACGAGTCGGGCCGGGGTCGGGATCGCAATCGAGAAGGGCAGCATAGGCCTATTGTCAAAATCCCATACCTATTCCGATAGCGATGCCGACCCCCGATGAATTTTCATGGCTGGGGGTGGCCTTACGCTATCAGCAATAAGCGTTTGGATCGTCTTCTCGCAGTCGGCAATCCCTGCAATGAGACTTCCCCTCTGCGGTTTACTATCCCATTTTTATTGCTTATAATTGTAAGTGAGGTCAGATTGCAAGACCTATCTCCTACCTAAATCCACTGGAAAGAGGTCCTTCCAATGAAGAGAAAAAAGAGAAAAAGGCGGGATTCTTTCAGCGGAAAAGATTTGCCAAAGAAGACTGAGGCTGTCTTTAACCCGGCAATGGAATCTTCCGTGGCGTTAAAGAACAGCGAAACAAATAAAATTGTTGCCAAGCCTGAGCCGCCGGCTTGCGAGCATGCCGAGGATGATGATTGTTCTTTGTTTCTTGCCACCATGAAAGGCGTACGCCCCATCGGTGAAACCGCAGGGCGCTTCGTGCGTTCCCCGCGGATGGATATGAGGCCGCCGCGTCCTGCCCCAGACGATGAGCTTGAGGCAATGACGCATCTCTCCGATCTCATCAGCGGCCAGGCGGAGATGGACATAACTTTCAGCGATGAATACGTCGAGGGCTGCGTAAAGGGCTTCAGCCGGGATTTGATGAGGCGGCTTAGAACCGGCCAGTTTCCTATCCAGGCCTACATGGATCTGCATGGTCTCACCAAACAGGAAGCTGAATTGAGGGTAAGGGACTTTCTTATCGGTAGCTACCGAATTGGAAGGCGATGCGTCCTGATAGTTCACGGCAGAGGTCTCAATTCTGCCAACAATATCCCTGTTCTCAAGGAACGGATACCTGTATGGCTGGCGAGGGGTCCGGTAAGAAAAATCGTTCTGGCATTCTCAACAGCCAAGCCCTACGACGGAGGAACAGGTGCCGTTTATGTGCTCATCAGAAGACAGCGGGCAAGGCAGTAAAGCAAGCATGTCTCATTGATTTATCCCAGAAAAGCTGTTACTGTTTCCACATTCTCTATCTCAAGGACATTAAACCACCATGTATCTAGGCATAATAGGACTCCCCGGATCGGGTAGATCAACCATTTTTTCAGCTCTGTCAGGAGCAAGGGGAGATAAGATTCAGAACGTCTCCTCGCGAACCGAACCCCTAAGGACTACCCTCATGGTCTTTGACGAAAGGATTCCCCTTCTCTCAGATAGATATAAACCAAAAAAAATCACCTTTGCCAGAATAGAATACCTGCTGCCTTTTTCAGCCCACGCACAGCAGGAATCCAAGGCAGAAAGCGCTGTCTGGAATCAGTTGCGCACCTGTGACGCTCTTATACACGTGGTGCGTAATTTCACCTCCACAGGCCTTCCCTCCCCCGAATCAGATTTCTGGTCCCTTGAGGAGGAGATGGTCTTAAGCGACCTGCTTGTCGCGGAAAAGAGAATTGAGCGCATCGAGCTTGACAGGAAGAGAGGCAAGAAGCCTGAAGGCGAAGAGTTCGATCTGATAATGAAGGCTCACGAGCGCCTTGAAAAAGGCGAACCCCTCAGATCCGTTCCTGAACTTGCCTTGCACCAGGCTCTCAGGGGATTCACTTTCCTTACGGCCAAGCCCATGCTGATACTCGTGAACAATGACGATGAAACCACTCAGTTCAAGGCATGGAACCGCATTCCCGATATGGTTGACATACTGGCCGTAAGAGGGAGGCTTGAGATGGAGATTGCCGCCATGACGCCGGAGGAATCAGCCGAATTCCGAACGGCTTACGGCATAGAGACATCAGCTGTTGACAGGATTATAAGCGGCTCTTACAAACTTCTTGACCGCATCTCCTTTTTTACCGTTGGCCCCGATGAGGTCAGGGCCTGGCCTATAGCCGCCGGCACCCCTGCTGTGGACGCCGCCGGCGCCGTCCACACTGATATGAAAAAGGGGTTCATAAGAGCGGAGGTGTTGGCCTACGAGGATTTTATAACATTGGGCGGATTTCAGGAGGCCAAGAAGGCCGGCAAGGTTCGCCTCGAAGGAAAAGACTACATCGTCAAGGATGGCGATATAATAACTTTCAGATTTAACATCTAAGGTATTCGAGAGGTATCTTATGAGAAAGGTAAGAGTCGGCATAGTCGGCGCTGGGGGATATGGCGGCTGCGGCGCTGTTGAGCTGTTAACAAGACACCCCGAGGCAGAGGTAGCGGTCCTTGTGGATACCCAGGACGTGGGTAAAGCCATGAGCGAAATGTATCCGCATCTTAACGGATTCTGCGACATGGCGATCAAGAGCCCTGATGATCCGGAGATACCGAAGGATCTTGATGTCGTACTGTTCGCAACTCCGGACGGTGTCGGCCAGAAAGGAGCGCCTTTCTGGCTTGAAAATGGTACTAAGGTGGTTGATTACAGCGGAGATTTTCGCTTCAATGACCCTGATATATATAAGGGTTACGCATCCCGCATCGGAAGGACACAGGAACATGCCTCGCCTCAACTGCTACCTGAGTCTGTCTATGGTCTAGCGGAACTGCACCGCGAGGAAATCAAGAAATCAAGACTTGTCGGTAATCCAGGGTGTTTTGCCGTAAGTTGCATCCTGGCGCTTACTCCTGCCGTTGCCGAAAGAATCATAGAACCGGACTCCATAATCTGCGATGCCAAGACGGGGATATCAGGGGCTGGAAAAAATCCAAAACCCACCTGGCACTTTCCGGCCAGATACGAGACCATGAACGCCTATAAGATCTCAGGCCACCAGCACGTCTATGAAATCGAAATGGAGCTTTCAAGGGTAGCCGGCAGGGCCATAACCATAACCTTTACCCCTCATGCCATACCGCTTTGCCGTGGAATATTGTCAACCATCTACGCGGATCTCAAACCGGGACTGACGATCAAGACCATAGAGGAGGCATACCGGAACTTTTACCGCAAAGACAGATTCGTAAGGGTATTCGGCCCGGGCAAACCTCAGATGAGCGTCTATATGAGGGGTACCAACTTCTGCAATCTCTCCCTCAATGTTGATGAGAGGACAAACAAGCTCATAGTGGTAAGCCTCATTGACAATCTGGTAAAGGGTCAGGCAGGGAGCGCGGTGCAGAACGTTAATCTCATGTGCGGCCTTGATGAAACCGAAGGCCTCATGCATCCTGGGATATATCCATGATTGTCGGGTCAAGGCAACCGACTCATAACGGCATCAGGATTAAGGTGTTTGAGTGTTTCTGGGATGAGGTAATATCTATCCTTGGCGGCTTTTTTTGTCAGAAAGGCGTCAAACCGGGAGAACCAACCGGGCAAACGAGGAGTAAATTCAATGAAAGACACAGCAGCGTTTTCATCATCATTGATTCTTTTCACAGTTGTTTTTGTGCTGTCAATCTGCACCTTTTCAGATGCAGGTTCTTCACCGGGAGATTATTCCTCCAAGGCAGGGCTTGAGTCCGTAACAAGAGGCACACCGGTAAAGTCGGCCTCCGAAAAAGTCAAATCCGGCGTATCTAATGAAACAAGGGCTCAAAAATACGGCTTTGAGATGAACACTAACAGGTATGGGGAGGATTACAGGGATTTCGACATCCCTGTCGCAGATCCGCAGTTATGCGCAGAGGCCTGTGCTGAAGAAGCTGAATGCAAGGCCTGGACAATGGTCAAGCCAGGCATACAGGGAGAGCAGGCCAAGTGCTGGCTCAAGTCTAAGGTTCCTCCACCTGAAAAGGACGATTGCTGCATCTCAGGGCTTA
>JBGSUA010000054.1:0-3497 GCA_041753575.1 Desulfatiglandaceae bacterium | reverse complement strand
TCAAGTGAAGTATTGCTCTGGAATTGTTGCATTTTTCAGCCTTCCCAAACTTGCTTTTCATATAGGTAGCCCTGCATCTCCGAATCACGGCCCATTAGGGAGCAACCACAATATGTAGTGTCTTTTGTCATAATGTGGAGGGCAATTTGAATCATGCAACGAACCAGGTACGTGGCTCATATATCAACCACAAAAAGTCGTGTGATATTAAGAAGTAAGGTCACAGCGGGAGTTCCTAAGAGAAGCATCGTTCTCATGGCATACCTCGGGCCTCAATTGGCCTTCCCGAGAGATGATATCCCAACCATTGGGCTGCGAGAAATTGTTTGGGATATCCATTCTGACCAAGAAGGCGTCCTTGCCGTTAGAAGGAAACCTCATGATCTTGTGCCGCCAGAGGGTACGTGGCTATATACCAACCCGTCGCCGGTATAAGATATCAAAAGGTACTATCAAGCTGCGGCCTATCTCAGAAACGCGCGGATAACGAGGTCGGCAGATGGATCTTTGGATTCAGGACATTTTCATAATTTGTGGATTCGAGAGGATGACATCTTCTCAAAGATGGTTTCAGCATCCTTGAGTCTTTTGTGTCATTGGCCGCTCAAAGATAGGATAATCCATGAGCATTGATGGACTTCAGCATAAGTATCGTATTCTTCACCTTTGAGGTAGTCAATTTATTGAAGGTTACCAAAAGTAACCCTGAAAAGCGGCCAAGTCACGGATCATATAGGAAAGCTGCACTTTTGTTTGATCAGTAGAAACCACAAGATATGGAAAAAACCTGTCAGATTCTACAGCACCGCCAAAACCTCCTGCGCCCTGCCAAGCCAATAATCCATTCCCATCTCCCGGAACATCCCTTCCGCCTCTTTGAGGTTTTCAAAGGCCTTTTCCTTTTTGCTCCCATTCCGATATAATTCGCCAAGGTACAGATACCCTCGAGAATAATATGCTTTCATCCTTAGTTTCCTGAAAATCTCGATCCCCTTCAGGATACACTCCTCGGCTTTATCGATTTCCAGATGCCCTGCTTTACCCAATATCACCCCAAGCAAGAGCCAGGACTGCCCTTCTAATACCTTTTCATTGTTCTTTTGGGACAGCCTCAATGCCTCTTCGGCAAGGCTTCGGGCATTTTTCAGATCGCCCAAGTCCAGGTGAATCCAACCTAAGAAACCATGAGCCATGGACAAAAAAGCCTCAACGCCGCTGTCACGGTGGATCTTAAGGCCCTTTTCCGCATGCCTTTTGCCGGTCTCACGATCTCCAAGCATAGCGCACGCATATCCCAAGCAGCTCCAGGACAGGGCGGACATCCCGGCTAATTTTGCCTCTTCACTGTGCTTGATACTTTTTTCAAAATGCTCTTTTGAAGGTTCCCAGTCCCCTTTGGCAATGCAAAAAAAGCCGTATTGCATTTCAACAAATCCCAAAGCTATCAGGTCATTGATTTCGGATGCATTACGAAGGCCCTTTTCCAGGAAGACTTTTCCTTCATCAAAGGCCCCTAAGCAACCCATGGCCTGGCCGCAATACGAGCAGAGCAGTGGATATGCATTCGTTCCTACCGAAAAAGAGTCGGATTCTCTTCCTGTCTTTTCAATCAGGTCAATGACGTCCGGCGCCATATCGACTATTTTGTAATATTCCCCTGCCTGGATGTAGGAAACAGAAAGACCAAATGCAAGAGGCGCCATCAATTCAATATCCCGGCTCTTTCGGGCCTTTTCAAAGGCATCCTCTGAATACTTCATCCCCAATTGAGGATCTCCCGTGTGGGAATAATACAAGCCCATCGAGTTGTAGAACCTTGCAAGACTCCTCTCATCACCCAGCTCTTTTGAGAGCTGCTCCCCCTGCTGGAACAGACCGAGGGAGCCCTCTGGGAATCCCAAGAATGCCAAAGGTAGTCCCATTAAATAGAGGATCTCCATCTTTTCCCTCTTGTTCTCCACGGTTTCAGGCAACTGGTTGAGCAGGTCTATGGCGCCTTTGTAAAAATCACAGGCCTCCCTGTGGGAATAGTTTCCTTCTGCCTTTTCTCCGGATAACCTGGAATACCGGCAGGCCTTTTCAAGGCTGTCGCTCCTGGAATAGTGATAGGTCAGCATCTCGTAGAACTCTTCCAGTCGCTCGGCGTAGAGCTCTTCTATGGCCCCTCCTATCCTGGCGTGAATCTCCTTCCTTCTCTTTAAAAGCAGGCTGTTGTAGGCCACCTCCTGGGTGAGGGCGTGCTTGAAGATATATTCCAGCTCCGGGAATAGGTTTTTCTCATAGATGAACTCCAGTCCCTGGAGATTGAGAAGATAGGATTTGAGTTCCTCTCGCATGCCGGTGATGGTCTGGAGGATGCGAAAGGCAAAGTCCCTGCCGATGACGGATGCCACCTGCATGGTCCGCTTGAGATTGTCCTCCAGACGGTCCATGCGGGCCGCGATGATCCCCTGGATGGTGTCGGGGACCTGGATGTCAGATGCCTTTCCGCTCAGGACATATTTCTCGTCTTTTCTCTCGATGGAGCCGTTTTCGAGCAGGGTATGAGTGAACTCTTCCATAAACAGGGGGTTCCCTGCTGCACGATTGAGGATGAGCTGCGTCAGCTCCGGGGCCGCTTCCCCCTCCTCCAGGATGGCCTTAACCAGTTCGCTGCTTGACTCTGTACCCAGTTGATCCAGGCCGATCTTGGTGTAATAGGACTTGCTCCCCCAGGGATGGTTATATTCGGGACGATAGAGAAGCAGCAACATGATGGAGGTGTTGGCCAGCCAACCCGTAAGATAGCCCAGGAACTCCTCTGAGGTCTTGTCGATCCAGTGGATGTCCTCCACTACGAGGACCAGGGGCTTTTTCTGACTCACCCGAAGCAGCAGGTCCCGAAGGGCCTCAAAGGTCCGTTCCCTCTTCTCCTTGGGTTCGAGTTTTGAAAACGCTTCATCATCCACCTTGAGGGACAAGAGGGACTGAAAGGGTGGGATCACCCCCTTGAGCTTCTCGTCAAGATCAAGGATCCTCTCCTCCGTCTTTTTCTTGATCAGAAACTCCCTGTCCCCCTCCTTGATATCCAAATAGGATCTCAGGATATCCAGCACGGGCAGATAGGCCATGGAACCGCCGTATTGGAGGCAACGCCCTTCAAGATAATGGTATTCACCCTGGGGCAGCATGTTCCTCATCTCAAGGAGCAGCCTGGATTTTCCAACCCCGGCCTCTCCTAAAAGCCCGACCACCCGGCCTGACCCTGATTTCACCTTTTCAAAGGCATCCAGCAGGGCGGACATAGAGTTCTTCCGGCCCACGAACCGCGTTAGGCCCTTGGCCACAGAGGCCCCTATCCGAGTCCCCACCTCACCCGCCTTGATCAGCTCAAATGCCTCCTGCGGCTCCTTCTTACCTTTCACCTCCACTTGTCCCAGAGACTCAAATTCAAAGAAATTTCTGACAAGCCTGTGGGTATTCCCGGATACAAGAACAGCGCCGGGTCTGGCCATGCC
>JBGSUA010000053.1:0-6107 GCA_041753575.1 Desulfatiglandaceae bacterium | reverse complement strand
TGAAGCGGATACTTCTCCTGCAAAAGCAATCTCTTTAAAAGACCTTCTACCTGGTGAACATCAACGAACCTGCAATCAATTTGGAAGCTCGTTTCGTAAAGGGGAACCGGTTCCGCCTTGAACGACTGGGCCTCCAGCAACTTAATCTGGCCATCCATATCCTTCAGATCCAGATTTTCCAAATAATCCAGGAACTCCAAATAAATGGCCTCCGGGTCCTCAAATCCCTGAAGGATTTTCTCTGGTACCGATTGGATGTCATTCCATAATTTTTGCTGGTCCTGGATCAGCCTGTTCCGTTCTGACTTCAAATCCCTTAACCGGTTCTCCAGCCAAACGGTGCGGCTATCCAGATCAGCCATGCCGCTTCTTCTGGCATGGATATAAATGCCAATCTGCGCCACCACCACAATACACACGAACAAAAGAATGATCCTGGCTTTCATGACCCCTGCCCCCTTGGGCTCAGTCGCAAGGTGATCTGGTATCCGAAGTACTGGTCGCCATCGCCAGCGTTGCCTGGGTTCTGTGGCGCGTAATGCACGTTGGTTACATGGACAAATGAAGATCGTTCAAGTTTAATCCCGAATTGGCGTAATAAATTTAGACCATTTTGCCAGTTTTCAGCCTTGATCTTTCCCGCCATTTGACCCTCCCATATCAGGCTGCCTCCACTTTGAACCGGAAGGATCTGGACACTTTCAACGATGACATTGTGAGGAATAAGAGTGGCTACTTCCGAAATCAGCCCATCCCACGCGGGCTGGTTTTTGTAAGTATCGTCGTAAAATCTTTTCCAACCCTGAAAAGACGTTAAGACGTTCATCTCTTTTTTAATGATGGTCAATTCCTGATGCGTCGTTTCCCAATCCTGACGAAGACGGTTGTATGCGTCAAGCCTGTCCTGACTGACAGGTTCAATCCGGAAGGCGATCACAAAAAGGATTAGAATCAGAACGCCAAGACCGGCAAAAGAGGCCTCGAACCAGTAATTCAATCCCCGCCTGATTTTCTCCTCCTTTGGGACGAGATTGATTCCGGTTTGCTTTATAAAAAAATTCCCGATCAGGTCGATATGCTCGTTGGCCTGTGCCGGCGTCCACCCTTCGATAGGTGACCGCTGGACCCCCGCATGAACATTAAGCCCAATGCCGGAGTCGTCCACAGCCTGTCTAAAAAGCGACTCTACCTCCGCTCTCGAGTCGCCGACAAAATAGAGATGTTTGAGCCTGGTGCCCCTGAACTCACTCTCATACGACTTAACACTTCCGCTGATGTCCTTTGCGAGGTCCTTGAAGTACCCTGCGGCCTTCTCGGTTGAGAATTGATTGCCCCGTTCGAGTCCAAATGGCATGTGCCGTGACACCTTAACGAGGCTATTCGGGGCACTGACCGCAATCAAGCTTGAACGCTCTCCCACCCAAACCAGTACGAAGTCTTCCACCGCCATCCAATCATGGGCTTCAACCTGGCTGATGCACGTGACCAAAGCGGCAGGCAGCGATATTATGTGTCTTATTTTACTGCTAAATTCCTTAAGCTTGTGCCACAAACCCATGAGATCCTGCTCCGGCACGGCCACATAAGCGACTTCCCTTTTAGGGCCGTCAGCCCCTGCGAAGTCCCTCACGTGTATGTATCCGGTGTGCAGCTTCTCTGAGAGGATGGTTTTTTCCAGGGCTTCTTGCGCCACCAGCTTGGCGATGTCTCGCTTCGAGACCTTAGGGATGGTAGCGAAGGAATGAATGAGTGAAGGGAAATGGGCGGTAACGTAGATCGAAGAGGCACGTTTGCAGGCAGACAGGAAATCTCGATCAGTCCTGGATGACGAAATAGTTTGACATGAAAGCCTACCGGATCGCTCTTCGCATTCAATCCATTCAAATTGGGTTTCCTTGAAGCTGACGCTCAGAATTCTTTTAGATTTCGGCACAGCAGCCTCCAGCTCTCAACCCAACTGGATCTCAAGATTTCTCTCTGTCACCCACCGGGCCTTTTCAGTCCGGGGATCAATCGGTTTTTATGCAAACACATGTACCGATTTCAGGGATGCCAAAGTAATTGTGCGCACACATAATGTCAATATTTTTAATTTGACCCGACTTTGATCGATCCGGCGGATGATTCTATCAATTCTCTGGAACAACTTTCCAATCCAACCGGTTTGCCTTCAGGAGTCAGAACAACCATACGTTCAATTTCCTGTCTCAGTTGCCCGATATTCCCCGGCCACCCGTATGAATCAATGAGTTGAAGGACTTCCGGAGAAAAACCGGCTACCTTTTTTTGGAAACGCCGGCTGACTTCCTCCAGAAAAACGGCGGCCATCGACAAAATATCACCTTTGCGTTCCCTTAAAGGCGGAACACGGATTTCCATAGGACACAGACGGAAGAACAAATCCTCTCTGAACCGTCCCGCGTCGACTTCCGCTTTCAAATTTTTGGTTGTGGTGCTGACTATCCGAAAATCATACCTGATCGGCCGGCTACCTCCAAGACGGTGCCCTGTCCCATCCTGAATTGCCCGCAGGAATTTGGGCTGAAAGCTCATCGGCATTTCTGAGACTTCGTCCAAAAACAGGGTGCCTCCCTGGGCTTCCTCAAAAACGCCACGGCGTCCCCACTCTGCTCCGGGGACCGCACCCCTCTCATACCCGAAGAACTCCGCTTCAAGGAGGGCTTCCGGCGTCAACGCGCAATTTACCGGCAGGAATGGTTGATCCCTTCGATTGGATTCCTCGTGGATCATCCTGGCAATCAGTTCCTTACCGATGTCATTCTCTCCTTGAATCACCACGTTGACCGGGGTTGCCCTCGCAAGACGAATCTGCTCCAAGACACCCTTCATCGGAAGGCTTTCAGCGATAAAGGGCGTTTCGCGGAAATACCCAGTGTGTATGCGCTCCACCTCACGGCTCAGTTCGCCGGAGATCTTCAAAATCTCCTGATTCAGCAAGATACTTTCAATAGAGAGCGAAACAAAGCCGGCCACTTCATTAATCCGAGCCAAATCCTCGGATGAAAAACCTTCTTTGTCCTTGCGATTCAACACCTGAATCGCGCCGGTGACGCCATGTCCTGTCAAACTCTTGATGGGAGCGCACACCATATTGCGGGTCACGAACCCCGTCCGGCTATCCACCTCGGTATGATACCCATAGGTCTTGTCCAGATCATTTGCGATGATCGGCATTCCTGTCGTGATGACCCTTCCGGCGATGCTCTTGTCCTTTGGAGGCTCGATTCGGATTTTCTGAAGCCCTGTTCCGATAATAGAGCAAATCCTCTCTGTCCCCAGTTCGATCACGAAGATCGTACAGCGTTCCGAAGGCACAATCACGGGCAAGATCTCGACATAAAACCCCAGTAAAGACCAATAGTCTTCGACCGTCCAAGCGTGAATCACTTGTTCGAGGCGGAACCTCAAGGCTGCCAATCGCTGCCGAATGACCTCGGATCGATTATCCATGAAAAAGTCCCCAGTTTAAAAGGCAACTTAGTGTCCATCCAAAAACGACTGTTTTTTGATGGACGCGATCAGCCATCAGCTCTCAGCTGTCAGCCACGGCTAATGATAACAATAAGTTAGCTGAATGCTGAAAGCTGACCGCTGAAAGCTCCATCCAGAAATCCCCGATTTATGGATGGGCACTACTTAACCGAACGCCACGTTCCCTTTTCAGTTACCTCCAAACGTCTGAAGGTTCTCGACGATATAAGATCCCAGGCTTTCAAACGCGCGGTTGACGGCTGGAATCCCCCTTCCCTAACGCTCCTTTCACCTGCCAGTGGCTTGCCCTCATTGGTTGAACCTGAGAGGCCAGCTAAGGGGATGTCATTTGAAAACAGGGTATGACACAATTCGAAAAAATATTCCATAGAAAAATGATTAAAAGGTTGGTAAAATCATGAAGATTGTACGCGGGGATGACCATTCGCAGATTTGCGAAATTAGCAATGAGCATTCAAGCCTGAGCGCTGACCAAAAAAACATTAAATAATAATGACTTGAATCGATTTCCCCTTCCTTGGCTATCAGGCGCCTTTCGGTCAATCATTGCTTCAAAGGAGGAAGCCCATGGAGCATACCGTTCCCAGCAAGTTGCTTTTGTTGGTCTTCCTGGCTTTTATGTGCTGCGGCATCGTTATACCGTCAGACTTGAAAGCTCAGGAGACCCCTAAGTCAGAAGAAACAGAGCGCGTTAAAGCCGTGATCATTTACGATATTCACGCCGGGATACGGTCTCTTAAAGGCAAGTACGAAGCGCTCGCAAATTTTGATGATCGATCCCTTGGCCTCCCTGAAGCATCCGGGCGCCCCAGTACTGAAATCTACTATCAATGGCAGAAGTTGAGTGATGGGACCAGATATGGGACCATCACCCTATTTATCAGGTGGTCTGAAAGGGATTACTTGCCACAGTTCATGGGGCTTGGAGGGCCGGTGACCGATGATTTCCGTGTAAAAGAGGTCTCACAGCACCTGTGGGTGTCTCTTTTGACCAATGAGGGTTTTCCAGCAGCGAAGCAGGAGAAAATATCCATTATGTTCCAGGAAATCCAGGGTCTTATACGATCTGTCACAGGTTCCACCCGGTGTGAAAGCAAAACCATGTACAATTATGCTTGGAACTTCTGTGAATGAGGCAGTGAGGATTTCTCCGCCTGCATTTCGCTCAAATGACGAACGGACCCATCCTCTGCTCTTTCCTGAAAGGGGGGCAGCCTGGCTCGGTCAGGGACAACCCCCTTCCGGCAACTGAGAAGTCACATCATCGATGTCCCCTGCTGCCTGATTTGGGCCCCCGGAACGCATACTGGCGGATCCTTGCCAAATATATTCATGCCCCCAAGGATCATACCGGTACTTCCGGTCATTTAGCCCGTAATTGGCAATGATGAATCCCAGAGGGAATGTCCGCGGTGGAGGACATCCGTAGCTGGCGATGTTGTTGAGCGTTGCCCAACCACAATTTGGATCATTAATAAAACCACCGGAGGGTGGGCAGCCGACGGAGCCAAGCGCCGGAACGCAGCCATCTTCGTTTAGCACGCCGTCACCGTCATTGTCCGTGCTGCTGAAGAAGTTGTTATAGGAGTTCAATCTAACCCTAAGTACGCAATATAATTCTGTTTTTGCTATATTTATCGCTTCTTCCACAACCACAATCGGAAAAAGCATATCATCGCCTCGGGTTTGCAGGCTCACTTGCCAGGGCCGGTCTGGGAAGCTCGGGGTGTTCGTTTGACTGGTGTAATCTTTCAGATGATTCGGACCGTAACTAATCAGGACCCCTGCCGCAATCGTCCCATCCACCAGGAGACCTGCGATATCTGTAATCTCGTATACTCTAGTATCCTGCGGGTTAAGATCGGTCTGCTTGGTTCGATAGTAGTACCTAAAAAACTCCCCCCAGCCATCCATTCGGAGTTTGCCCTCGAGATATTTATGCATATCCTTTGGAAATTCATTTGTTATCTGAGAGTCATCATTGGCAGTCCCGAACATCCCTTCATTTTCCTTATAATAATCAATATAGTAAGTTTTAATTTTTTCTATTCTTCTATTCGTTTCAAGGGCTTTGGTCATGTTCGTGCAAGAACGTGTCATCATGGCCACGGCAATCAGAATGATTCCAAGAACGACCGTGCTGAGGAGGATTTCCAAAAGCGTAAAACCTGAACTCGGAGATCTGTCCCTTCGCACCATGATTTTCACCTCTATACTCCCTGTCCCGGCTAAGCGAAACGCGCGTTGAGGTTTGCCTTGGATATTCCAAGTCTATTTAGCTCGGCACATATTTCAGTGCTGGCTGATTGTGAACAAAAATGAGAATGCGAGCGCTGATCAGGGATTCAGGGTTGATTTGACCAATTCGAACACAAATGGCGCCTCGCTGGTTGTAAGCCGGAGGTTCAAAGTGTAAGATTTGTCGCCAGCCTTGAAGTCTGGAACCAAAAGGGTGTTGGACAGAAAATCAAAGCTCGCGTACTTGTAACTGTCGCTCAACGTACCAGGGCCAATATACCTAAGTGTCATCTGGATCGGATTGGTGGTCCAGTCCGTGACGGCAAGATTAAGAAAGTAAGGCATCCCTTCAACCC
>JBGSUA010000052.1:0-15158 GCA_041753575.1 Desulfatiglandaceae bacterium | reverse complement strand
GCTGCTACGGGCCTCTGGCGCGCCTTCGAAGCGGTCGGCGGAGTAGTAGCCCCTGTCGTCGTTAAGTAAGGACCGACCGGACGGCCCACCCCAACATGACCATCTCCTTACAACTACCAACTAATTGACTTGCCTGAGATTTTGTCCCAGCCGCACCTCCGGCTCCGCACGGGTCGCGTCCCGGCCACAATCCCCTGCTTGGCTTAACTCCTGACCTCAAGGCCGGGCAAGACGGAAGCCGAGGTAGTCGCCCCGGAGGCCGGGAACGCACCCGTGACGGCCGGCCGAGCGGCAGCTCCCGGCGCCGCTGCTCCAGCCACCATCACGGAGAACCCGGCCCGAGCCCGACGAGGGACCAACGGGATCAGATACAGACCCGGAGGGATAGTCTCCATACCAGTCGCTGCACCACTCCCAGACATTGCCGCTCATGTCATATATGCCAAGACCGTTCGCCCTCTTCTGTTTTGCCGGATGGGTTCGGCTTCCGCTGTTTTTATCATACCAGCCAAGCGCATCAAGATCGCTTCCACCGCTGTAAAGCTCGGCCTTTCCCCCGCTCCTTGCCGCATACTCCCACTCTCGGCCTCTGTGGGCAGACGGAACCCGCCCCCGGATACCGTGCTGTTGAGCTTCCTTATGAACTCCTGAGAGTCGTTCCAGGATACCTGCTCAACAGGGCAGTCATCCCCGCAGGAGGAAAAGTAGGAAGGGTTCCCCCCCCATCACCGCCTTCCACAGCCCCTGCGTCACATCCGTCTCCCCGATCCAGTAGTCCTTGGTGATGCGCACACGGTGCTGGGTTTTGCCATTACCCCGGTTTGCTTCGCTTGCGGGGCTCCCCATCATGAACTCACCTGCAGGCACACGGATCATGGTGAAGGAAACTTCGTTCACGGTGAAGGTCTTCTTTGCTCCGGCACCGCCCTCTCCGGATGCAGGTTCACTGGCAGAAGGCGCATGTGCCGCTGAAAGCCTGAAAACAACAGTCTTGTCCTCCCCCTCTTCCACCTCCACCCACTGCCTGCTCGTTTCATAACCGGAAGCAGACACCTCAAGACTGTTGTTGTTTCCATTATGTCGGACCTCACAAATTAATCGAATCACAGCAGTGAAAAAGGTAAAACCCTGACCAAAAGATAGCACGAAAAAAGAAAGAATCAGGCGCTCGCTTCCAGCGGTAGGCTGGCAGAAATCCGCATTTCCACTGTTTCCGGCGGAACTTCCTTTATCTGGTTATCCTCCCAGATGACCAAGGAAGTGTGTGTCTGCTTTGCCCTTTGGAGGATCTTCTCTGCTGCCTGCCGGATGGCCCCATCCACTTTTTCAACCATGAGGGTATCTTTCTCTGACTCACTATTCACAGTTCTTCTCCTTAGCGATTTTCTCAATTCTTTCGAACAGAGGTGAATGAAAGACTTGGAGTCTGCCTTCATTTTCATGAGCAACTTTTCTTGGAGGGTACTCAGACCCGTCCAATAACCATACCCTGTGGGCAATAGGCCGATACAATTGAAAGAAATTGCACAACCCATTTCCATAACGCCGCCGTATTACCGGTTCGGGAACATTATGCCCTCCCTGTCGGGCTCGCGCTCTAACGCGGGCGACAGCCATATCCGCGCTCGGAAGCCAGAGAAAAAATATCACAATCCGGTATCCATTCGCCCTCATTTTCCTAAAAAGGCGCACATATCCTCGTCCCGACAGGGTCGTTTCAAACCCGAAGGTTGCTTTTGATGTGGTCAGTTCCTTGATCCTGGTCAGAAGCAGACGTCCGGCTCGAACATCCTGTGTCTCCGGGGCAAACGGCGACAGCCCGGCGGCGATCATGTCTGCATTCAAAAACTCGCGGCAGTTCACAAAGTCCGGCAGGAATTCAGTGGCAAAAGTCGTTTTTCCTGCCCCGTTCGGCCCGGCAATCACGTAAATAGTTGGAAGCAGCAAATCCTTATTATCCATCACTCATTCCACCAAACCGTCGTTCATCGGTGCCATCCGTGTGAGCTGTGGCTCACTCTTCCCCTTTTCCGGTTACGGCTTTGGCCTCGGCCAGAAGGTCGCCAAACTTGCCATAGTTCACCTTCACACCAACATCCAGATCGAGGCTGATACGCTGATCGGCGTAATGCCGCAGTTTTTCGTCAAAAGCATGGAGCTCGGTCTGCTGCTTGACCAGTTTATCGCGCTCCTTTTCGAGCTTCTTGCGGTGAGGTGTGGACGTGGCCGCAAGGATGTCACCCGGCAATTGCTCCATGCGTGCCTTGATCTTACCTTGAAGCGGAATAACATATTCTGTCCTCATAAGGTTGTTTGGTGGTCATGGCCGTTGCTGCAATCAGGGCATCTGGGATCATCAAACCGTGACTTAACCTATAACGACGCAACAGGTTAAGCGCAGTATCGCAGACCTCTTCGCTGATATTGAGGACGAGGAAGCGTTGTATAAAACGCTCCGTGTTACGCAATTCGGCTTTGTTCCTGCACCCGACCAACAATTCCATTTTGGGAAATAACGCTCACGGCCAACACCTACAGTTGTTCGATTCTAGTCAGGCAATCAACCGCCTCCGCCACTTGACGTGCAGCATCAATGAGAATGTCTGTATCAACTATGGTCAAGGCCATTCACGCAGTACTTTCCCATTCGCGCCGGCGCACTCCGCGTACCCAAGCGGCGCTATCTTTCTTATCATCACTATCCCGCCACATTCCGATAAACGGTTCATCGGCCAATTTGGTTCGTCCTGGTTTCTTGACAGGCTGGCTAGTGGCATAACGAGTTTTCAAAAAGGCTACAAAATCAATTAGCTGTCTTTGGGCTTCAGGCGGCAATGATGCTATTTCACTAACTATATTGGAAGGTTCCATGCTCTCGACTCCCTTGTCGATAAAGCCCACGCGCAGTTGCGCATCGGCTAACTCCTGCTATCGCAGTCAAATCCCTATTACACTATACTTGAAATACTCGTATGGGTCAAATTGCCAGGTATTACCCATGCAGGAGAAAATCGAGTTTTCCTTTTTATATACTACGGCTGTTTTTGTAGAGAGCCGCTGCCAATCCCTCAATGAGTTCTACCCGGGCAAGCTTCCCCAGCCATTCTTCAGGAATGCCTCCGATCCCATAGTAGGCCCCTGCTATCTGACTGATCTAAGATGGAAAAAGTGGACACCAAACCGGACACCAAATGGCATGTCTGAAATGTATTTCAGTGACTTTCTTGCAAGTCTAAGTGGCTGAAATACTTTATTTTAGGGGGGGAGGGCACAGATCTGTCACGCCGGAGGTCGCGAGTTCGATTCTCGTCGTCCCCGCCAAACAATAATAAGGGGTTAGGTCAAAAACCTAGCCCCTTTTTTATTGCCTGTTTTATCTTTTCCCACCTTATTGCCCACCTTAAGCCGAAAAAAGCAGGCCTCCTGCATCGGGGAAGGTATCTTCCTCCTTGCTTTCCTGAAAGAGGGAATTTCCTTACCCCCTCTTTAACATCGAACACATCAAGGCCCTGCCCTCGCAGGCATTTCACCACCTTTGGCGAAATATTTTCGTCTGTAAGGACATGGATGGACTCAAGTTTCATGCGGCAACTGTCTCCAGTGCCACATATATCTCATTCTTACAGGAAAGTGCGGCATATCGAAGGCATGCCTTAATATCCTCTCTCGTCAGGTGTGGATAATCTTCGAGGATCTCTTCCTCTGACACATTGGAAGCCAGCAGATCGAGAACGAACTCAACAGAGATACGCGTTCCTCGAATAATCGGCTTTCCACCCAGTATCTTCGGGTTTGCTGTTATGCGCTCTATCATGATGACCCTCCCCTCTACAGACCCTGAAAAGCCAGCAGCCTTGCTTTGCCTTCCCGGACAGCGGATACCAGAAATATTTTCATCGGTTCAGTATAATACATCAAATCAACACATATTTTAACCTCAAATTTGCCTCAATCAAACAACCCCCCTGGTTCATTCTGATGACGTCATACTCAGCGTCCGTTCTACGCTCTATAATGGCGGGAGATTAGAGGGAAACAGCCGTCAGAAATTCAATCACCCTGTTGTTGAAAACTTCGTCTTCCTCCAGAATAAGCTGATGACCACACCCTGAAATCACTTCGAGTTTCGCTCCCGAAATTCGCTCCGCCAGAGTCCTGGAGTTCTCCGGGGGGATAAGCACATCATCGCCTCCTGTTATGATCAGGGTGGGATTTTTTATTTCATGAAGTCTTTTCCACGTTTCATGACCGTAGATAGCCTGAAGCTGCCTGCTTAGAACATCCGGTTCCACCGGGAACCGAGAAGAGACCTCGCGATATCTTGATACAATTTCGGGTCGCTCCCTGATTGTCTTCTGGGTGAAAAGACACCCGGCCATCTTAGTTCCGTCCTCAGGGGAGCCGGTTGAAGCAAACCGGGAAAAGATTTCCGCCGTCTCCTTCCTGGACCGGATGGTATGGCTCCCGCCACAGTGGGTGCAGGCCAGAACCAGCCCATTCACGCGGCTGGGATTTCTTAAGGCCACCTCCTGGGCGATCATGCCGCCCATGGAGATGCCCAGTACATGGGCGCACTCTATATTTAATGCATCCATCAAGCCCACGGTATCTTCGCTCATATCCGCGATCGAATATAAGCCGCCGGGCTTATCTGAACGCCCGATACCACGATTGTCGAAGACCACTGTCCTGAATCGCTTTGAAAACGCCGGAACTTGACAGTACCAGTGATCCGCGTTGCTTCCAAAACCGCGTATGAGAATGAGGGGGAATCCCTCTCCATGTATCTCGTAGTGAATCGAAATCCCGTCAATCTTTATTCTCGGCATAGCTTAAGGTTTCCTCTCTTCAGCACACGTTGATTTCAGCTCTTGGAACTTGCAAGTATATCATATATTGTTCAGGGATATCCGCCCAGGAAAACTCAAAATCCGAGGAGGGGTTTCATGTACGAACTAAGTTATGATCCCGAATTGTGCAGGCAGTGCCACACCGTTGACTGCCTGATGAAGTGCCAACACATCCGCCTGGACCTTGAATCGGCCCGCAAAGAGCGGCTGAGAATCCTGGAGGGCCGGGATTCGCACGTCCTTAAGGAGTGTCTGACCTGCTACGCCTGCGAGGAATATTGTCCGTACGGCAATCATCCCTTCTACCAGATCGTGGAGCAGCAGGAAAAGCAAGGGATCTGGCCGGTGCCCATTCCCCTGACCAAGCAGCAGGTGGTCATGATGGCCCCCAAGCGAAGGGCAGTGCCCGAGAAACTTCCCGGACCGATCATTGACCTCTGCTATTTCCCCATGCTCACAAAGACCATCCGAGGAAGTCTCTATGAAGGCCTTTCGACCGTTGTGGGAAGCGATATCTTCTGCAACATCATGTGGCTCCATTTCGCCAGGAATTCCGTTATTCGGGAGCGCCTGCCAGAGGCCATAGAAACGCTCTGGGAATTCTATCTAAAGGAAAACGACCGGGAGGAAGTGATCTGCTATCACGATGAATGCTACGCAGCCTATACCCATCTGGCCCCGGCCTTCGGTATTAAAGTTCCCTTTAAGCCTGTTCACCTTTTCGAATTTCTTATCAAGAGACTTGACGCGCTTAAAGACCGGATTCGACCGATCGGCATGACGGCCGTGTACCAGCGTCCCTGTTCCAACCGCCTGATCCCGGAGACTGACCCTCTGGTGGATGAGATCTTCAGAAGGGTCGGCGTCGAGCGGGTCCCAAGACAGTACGATGGCAAGAACGCCCTTTGCTGCGGCGGCGTCCTGAAGGCCATGCAACGGGATGACCAGGTGGATGATATTCAGAAAAGAAACCTGGACGACATGCAGGCATCCGGCGCAGGCATGTGCGTCTTCAATTGCCCTTTCTGCTATTTTACACTGGGAGAGGCAGCGGCAAACCGTGGTCTGATGCCCATCCTGATGAGCGAGCTTTGCCAGTATGCCCTGGGCGAAAAGGTCATGACGGGAGAATGAAACATGGACAATATCTATGAAGAACTGGCCGGCATAGTCGGCCTCCAGTATGTTTCCAATCAACCGGAAGAGCTTTTTATCTATGCCCGTGACCCAGGTACGATGGCGCCCTGCCGGCCCGACTGGGTGGTACTGCCCAATTCCACCGAAGAAGTCCGGGATATTGTCTTGCTCGCCAACCGGGAGGCCATCCCCATCGTGCCTATGGGAGCCGGGCTGGTGCTATCCGGCCTGACCCGGGCCCTGAAAGGCGGCATCCTGATGGACATGAAGCGTATGAACCGCATCCTCGAAGTCAATGAGGACTCCCGCTATGCCATAGTAGAGGCCGGGACCTCTCAAGGGATGCTTCAGACCTACCTCAAAAAGCACCACCCCAGGCTCAAGCATTCGATCCCCGATGCTCCGCCCATCGCCACCCTGGCGGGCAATATCCTGATTCACGGCTCCGGCCATCTCTCCCATGCGGCGGGCTTTCATTCAGACATGCTAAACGGCCTTGAGGCCGTGCTTCCAACAGGGGAGATAGTGCGCATCGGCTCGTGCTCCGCCTCCCCCTATTGGTTCGGACGGGCGCCCCTGCCGGACCTTGCCGGTCTTTTTCTGGGCTGGTTCGGAACCACCGGCATCGTAACCAGGCTGGCCGTAAAGCTCTTTCCCGCTCGCTCCATCAACGACGTCGAGATGTTCGTAGTTGAAAAACCGGAACTGGTACCTGACATAATTCATCGCCTTTCCGATCTCCAGGTGGCCGAGGATCTGACTGCCTGGATGGCACCCAAGCCTGATTGGGCGCGCGGCTTTCAGCACATAAACATCAACTATGGCGCGGATAGTCCCGAGGAGTTGGCATGGAAGCGGAAGGCGATCCGCACCTCCCTTCAGAAATACAGGGATGAGAGAACCGGAGGCTTCATGCCCCTCCCCCCGCCTATGAAAAAGGGCCTGCTTGAGACGCCCCAGACTTCCCTGACTAGATTTGCCGATGTGAGAAAGGGCGGCGGGTTTGAATACGTGGGAGGAATCATGCCCATTGCCTGCTTCCCCCTTGCCTACCGCAAGGGAATCGAGATAGCCGGAACCCACGGTACCACCTATTCCACCGGCGCCCGCATCATAGGCACCGGCCACTGCATGATGTTCTATTTTTCATATCCCTTCAACCGTGCTGATAAAGAAGATGTGAGGCGCGCCCAGGAGGCTCTGGAAGAAACCAACCGGGCCGTGCTTGAGATGGGCGGAATACCCTGGAAGGCGGAGGCACCCGCCCAGAAGCTGATCCTGGGAAAAATGGACCCCAATACCCTCGACCTGATGAAAAGACTGCGGGCCGCTCTAGACCCTAAAGGCGTCATGAATCCGGGAAACTGGGAGGTGGAATGATGGAATACTCCGAAATCCTGCATCGCTGTTTTCGCTGCGGTTACTGCAAGCTGCCCGGCAGTTATCTGGATCTCAACTGTCCCTCCTATCTGAATTACCGATTCGAGACCTTCTCCCCGGGTGGGCGCATGTGGCTCTTGAAAGGCTGGATGGATGGAGAAATCCAGACCACTCCACGCCTGGCAGAGATACTTTACTCCTGCGCCACCTGCGGCAACTGTGTGGAGCACTGTGTCTTCGACAAGTTCAAGGATGACCTGGTCAAGGCCTTCATGGCCGCACGGGAGGAGTTGGTTGAGCAGGGACTGGTTCCACCGCCGGTCAGGGATGTCTTCAAGTCCATACAGCTTTACGGCAACCCCTTCAAGCTCCCCGGGGCCGACCGGGGGAACTGGGCTATAGGCCTTGACCTGGCTCCCTATGGCGGACAGGAGTACCTTTTCTTGACCGGCTGTGTGGGTGCCTATGACGAAAAGGGTAAGAAGATGGCCCGGGCCGCGGTCGGCCTGATGAAGGCCTGGGGGGTTGACTTCGGAATACTTGGCACAGAGGAGCGCTGCGACGGCAGCGAGGTCAGAGAGATGGGGGAGAAGTGGCTTTTTCAGATTATGGCTGAACGTAATATTCAACAATTCAGGGACCTGAAGGTCAGTCGAATCATCGTCCTTTCTCCCCACGCCTATCATACGTTCAAAGATAGCTATCCGGCCTTCGGGGGAACCTTTGAGGTATATCACTACAGTCAAATACTGGCCGGACTCGTCCATAAGGCCCATCTCAGACCCCAGGGCACACCCAGGAGGATCGCCTTCCATGACCCCTGTTATCTGGGACGATACGAGAAGGAGTACCATGCCCCGCGTAAACTTTTGGGAGCCATTCCCGGATTGAAACTGATTGAAATGGAACGCTCAAGGGCTGATGCCCTGTGTTGCGGCGGGGGCGGCGGCAATTTCTTTACCGAGATCCTTGGCCAGGGACCTGACAGTCCTGCCCGGGTAAGGGTACGGGAGGCGGCGGCCTCAGGGGTCGAGATCCTGGCCGTGGCCTGCCCCAACTGCGCCAAGATGCTCGACGATGCCGCAAAGACCGAAGGCCTTGAGGAGACCTTCCGAGTCATGGACCTGGCCGAATGCGTGTTAATGGCCGGTTTATACGAAAAGTAATAAAAGTCTCCTGCTGATTCCTCAAAAAGAGAAGACGCCTGATTCTATTACCGGGGGATCTACTTCATCAATTACCCTTCCTGTCTCTCCGTGAGTTCGCCGCTTCATTTCAGCGATAATGCCTCTTCGTTTGTTAAGTCTTTCTGCGAACTTCATTGTCACCTTCATAAGGTCCTCGCGCGGGCAGGCCTTAAGGACAATTTGGCGCTCCTCGCAATCCTTGGCCGTAAATCTTTTTCCGGTAAGCTGCAGCTCATTAAACGTCTGTAGCGGAATCGCCTTTTGCAGTAGTGCAATCATGCCGGGAAGAAACGGGATACCTAGGTCCACTTCCGGAAAACAGAAAAATCCTCGATCCGAGCGCATGAACCTGAAGTCACAGGCGCAGGCCATGATCGCCCCACCTGCGAAAGCATGCCCTGAGATGGCCGCTATTGTCGGCATCGGGTAAAGAAGCAGGCGCTTAAAGAGACGGTTCATGAGATAGAAAAAACCCTTGGCTGTTCCTATATCGCCTCTCTGGACAAAAGGCATCAACCAATCGAGGTCAATGCCGTTACTGAAAATCTTTTCATGGGCCGAAGTGATCACCAGGGCATTCGCGTCGCTGTGACGCTCCACTTCTTCAAGCACATCAAGTAAGGCTTGCAAGAACGGAGGGTTGAAGCGATTCTCCCCATCGTTGAGGGTGATTACCGCAACATGATTGTCCATTCTGTGTTCTATCGAGGGCATAGTGTAAAACTCCTTAAAAAGGGAAGCTGGATAAGGAATCCGCGATGTCTTTCATAAAAAAACCTCTATATAAGCCGTCAAGAGGATACGGAAATTGCACGTAAAAGGCAACCGTGATCTGGGCCTAATTTCGTTCCCTGAAAATCTCGGAGCCGGCATTAATAACCTGGAAGCACCAGGCTAACCAGGGACGCTCTTGGGGCAAAAGTACCAGATGCTCCTGATAATTCCATTGACGATGGGGTAATCAGGCGGTATCTTCCTGTTGAATTTTGGCTATTTTAAGGGGCCTGCTCCCTTCGGGGGATCAGTCTTGTTTTTTCTGGGATAGCGGCTATTACTAATCTTCAAATGCTTTGCTTTTTGAAGATACAATTTCTTGCAGCCTTGAATATTTTTTCAGTCTTTGTGTTCAAGATCAGCACGGATAAAGGGTGCATAAATGACCATTTCCGACCACAACGCTTATCTTGTTTATGGGTTGGTCCTCATAGTTTTTGCAACAGCGTGGCTGGCCTATCGAATTGCAGCCAAGAGTAAAAGAAAGCACGACCAGTTGGCCAGCTTCATTGTCCCTGTTTTGGCGGGTCTTTTCTCCTTCGGTCTGGGCCTTCTCGGAGCCTCTCATTTTGGAAAGCAAGCCGATCTGGCTCTGAGAGATGAGATACTATCTCAGGCTGTCGCCATATCAAGCGCCATGGAGCATCGAGCATCTGCTGCACTTGCCCCAAACCCGCGTGATACAAACTTGCCACAATACAGACGGCTTCAAAACCAAATCTCAAAATACGTTTCCGCTGTAGGCGCCCGAGGCATCTATTGCGTGTTTCTTGCTGATGGAAAGACCGTAATAGGCCCTGGTGCCCACTCAGTTGATACTTCTCCGGGGCGAGGGGCTAATTCCGTTCTCGAAGCGCTCTCTCCATATATCCTGAATGCGTTCGGCGAAAAACGCCCGGCTGTGGAAGGGCCTTTCTTCACCGAGGGCAAGGCATGTATGAACGCCATTTCGCCTGTTCTGGATCCTGTTACAGGCAAGGCGCTTATGATTGTAGTGCTGGAAGCTGATGCTGGAGAGTGGCTAAAGGCTGTCAGGATCGCGAGGATGATTCCACCTATTTTGTCAGTCGCCGTTATAATAGTGATAACAGTCGGTTATTCGAAAATTCGCCGAAGAAAAACACTTGACAAAAAATCAAGGAGTTATCTTCGCTTAGCAGAATCGGCAACCTGCGCAGCGCTTGGAGTAATTGTTACAATATCAGGGGCGTTTTTTGCTCATCGCCTTGAGACACGATCCCTGGTTGAATCATTCGCTGCGCTGGCCAGGACACAGGCTTCAACAACCTCCAATTACCTCAGGGATCTGTCAGCGAGACTCGAAGGGCTGGCACGTTTTTTCGAGGGCAGCTCCTACGTTGATCGGGAGGAGTTCGCAGCATACGCAGCGCCTCTTGCCAGAGACGGACTGACTTTTTCCTGGGAATGGATGCCGACGATACCCGAAAGGTTTGTGGGCCAGCTTGAGGCAAGGGCGAGAAGCGATGGCCTGAGTGAATTTTACATCTGGGAAAAAGGACTTGATGGAACACAGTTGCCTGCTTCCGGCCGGACCGTTTATTATCCCATTTTATACGCTGAACCATACAGTGGAAATGAACAGCTTCTGGGTTTTGACAGGGGCTCCGAGCCAATGATTAGAGCAGTGCTTGAGGAGGCTGCGGGCACACGGTTGACCACCGGCAGTGATCCCTTTGAGTTTGTAGCAGATGGAAGTCCGTCCATTGCTATTATGGCATGCCGACCGATATTGACAGAGGTGGGCATTACTAAGAGGGTTGCAGGCCTTGCTGGGGTGCTGTTGAGGCCGGATGCATTGCTTGCCAACTCTCTCATGAGGGTCGGTGGTCTCAGGTCAGCCCTTAGTCTTGAATTCTATCAGCTTGATGAGGCTGGAAGATACCGTACCCTGGCCAAGACAATCGCATCCTCCAAGAGCTACAAAAACGGAATAGATTTCTCAAGAAATATTCCCCTTGAAGACCTTTCTTTGAGTGTGCCGATCTTCATCTACGGAAAGGTGTACATGCTGGTAATAAGGCCTGAGAGGAGCTGGATCGACGCAAACCCGCCGGTCTCGGGCAAGATCACCCTCTTGCTTGGAGTTCTTCTCACAGCCGTTCTCACACTGCTGGTCGGTTTCATGGCGAACCGCAGGGCGGCGCTTGAACAGGAAGTACTCATTCGTACGGCTCAGCTCAGCGAAAGCAGGGAGCAGTTGGCTGCAACTCTTCGTTCGATCGGCGACGGAGTAATAAGCATTGACGCGGATTGCCTAATTACAAGCCTGAATACGGCCGCTGAAAGACTTACGGGATGGGACATAACAGAGGCAAAAGGCACGCCGGTTTCAAATGTCCTAAGACTCATTGACACCAGCACAAAACTGGAAATTGAAAATCCCGCCCTCAGTGTTATTACTCAGGGAAAGGCTCTCCCTATCGCAGATAATGCGATCCTCATCAGAAAAGACGGCACCGAAATTCAGATCGCCGACAGTTGCGCCCCGATTACCGCCTCTGACGGCTCCATTGTCGGAGTTGTGCTTGTTTTCAGGGATGTGACAGAAGAGAACAGAGCCAGAAGAGAGCTTCAGGAGACGCAAAAGAGGCTCGAGATGATACTGGGCCTTACAAAGACGGGCATAGACATGATAGATGAAGACTTCAACCTGGTCTTTGTTGATCGAGAATGGCAGAAGGCATACGGAGATTTTGCGGGCAGAAAGTGTTTTGAGTACTTTATGGAGCGCTCCGAGGCTTGCCCAGGGTGTGGAATCCCTGTCGCTTTTCAAACCAAGAAGCCGGCTATAACCGAGGAGATACTCCCCAAAGAGGGAAACCGCATCGTTGAGGTTCACACAATTCCCTTTGAGGGCAGCAACGGCCAATGGTTTGTCGCCGAATTCAAAGTGGACATAACAAAGAGAAAGAAGGCCGAAAAGGAATTACAGGAGGTCTTTCAGCATCTTGAGTCTGCCACTGCGATTGCCAACTCCATGGCCGCTGAGGCTGAAATGGCAAGCGCTGCCAAGAGCGAATTTCTCGCCAATATGAGCCATGAGATCAGGACTCCCATGAACGGTGTCATAGGAATGATAGGGCTTTTGCTTGATTCCGAACTGACAGAGGAACAGCGGCGTTACGCCGAAACGGTCAAGGCTTGCGGGGAGGCTCTTCTCACTATCATCAATGACATACTCGATTTTTCAAAAATAGAAGCGGGCAAGATGGGACTCGAAATGATTGACTTTGATCTCCTGAGCCTTCTCGATGATTTTTCGGCCCTGCTTGCCGTTAAGAGCCAGGAAAAAGGTCTTGAATTTATTTGCGCGGCAGACCCAGAGGTCCCTGCGCTTCTTGTCGGTGACCCGGGAAGGCTAAGACAGGTACTCACCAATCTGACTGGTAATGCGATCAAGTTTACACCAAAGGGCGAGGTGGCAATAAGAGTCTCAAATGAAACCATTGAAAAGGGCGTGGCATTTCTTCGTTTTTCCATAAAAGACACCGGCATAGGCATCCCCGAAGACAAGATCTCAATGCTTTTTAAAAGCTTCAGCCAGGTTGATTCATCCACCACCAGGAAGTACGGAGGCACAGGCCTGGGGCTTGCGATATCAAAGCAGTTCGCCGAATTGATGGGCGGCAGCATCGGAGTCCATAGCACTCCCGGCGAGGGATCCGAATTCTGGTTTACAGCCCGCTTCGGTCTTCAAAAACTGAGAAAAGCCGAACAGAGCAAACCGACTGATCTAAGTGGGATAAAGGTATTGATCGTTGATGATAATTCCACCAACAGGGAGGTTCTTTCAGGCCGTCTGTCATCCTGGGGTATGATTCCCGCTGAGGCGCATGACGGCCCATCCGCGCTGGGGGTTATAAAGGAAGCCGCAAAATCAGGGATGCCTTTCAAAATTGCTATCCTTGATATGCTGATGCCTGGGATGGACGGTGAAAGTCTCGGCAGGATGATTAGTCAGGACAGTGCTATCCAAGACACACTTCTGGTCATGATGACCTCTGTCGGAAACCGAGGGGATGCTAAGAGGTTCGAGCAGGCAGGGTTTTCAGCATATCTCCCCAAGCCCGTGAGACAATCAGATCTCTTTGAATGCATTAGAGAGGTCATTGCGGGCCCCAAGAGCGATGAGAGACAACGCAAGATTGTGACCCGTCATTCGATTCGCGAGTTGAAATGCAGGCAAGCCAGAGTGCTATTGGCCGAGGATAATCAAACCAATCAGCAGGTAGCTCTTGCGATTCTTAAAAAACTGGGAATAACCGGATTCGCAACAAACAACGGAAAGGAGGCAGTAAAAGAGCTCGAGACAGGTTCTTACGACTTGGTTCTTATGGACGTTCAGATGCCGGAAATGGATGGAATTGAAGCCACAAGAATCATAAGGGACCCAGGATCGAGCACGCTTAATCACGAAATACCGATTATCGCGATGACGGCACATGCCATGGGAAGTGACAAGGACAGATGCCTTGAGGCAGGGATGAACGATTATCTGACAAAACCTATTGATTCTAAGGCCCTGGCGGACACTTTGAATAAATGGCTGCCTGAGAAAGTGAGCGTGGAAGAGAAAATGGAGATTGCAAAAGCACAACCGGATCCTGAGATTTTTGACAGGGAAGGCATTATGGAGAGGGTGCTGGGCGACGAGGAACTGGCAAAGGAACTCATCAACTCCTTTCTGGAAGACACTCCGGCTCAGCTCAAAAACCTCAAGGCTATGATTGAGGCAGGGGATGTATCCGATGTCGAGCGACTGGCCCACAGTATAAAGGGAGCAAGCGCAAATCTTGGAGGAGAGGTCTTGAGGTCGGCTGCCTATGGGGTTGAAAAGGCGGCTAAGGCAGGCAACCTCGATTCAGCCAGAGAACTCATGCCTGAGCTTGAGAGGCAGTTCGGCCTCCTGAGGGAAGCGATGCGAAGATTTGTTGGTTAAGGCTTTTATGCCTTAAGTTGGTGGCGGAGAGAGAGGGATTCGAACCCTCGGTACCCCTTTACAGAGTACACTCGCTTAGCAGGCGAGCGCCTTCAGCCTACTCGGCCATCTCTCCTTAATTCGTTGTAATGGCATTAGCGCTATCACATTGAGTTGATAATTGCTTGATCGCCCTTATGATTTTCAGATACTGCCAAGTCAACTACCCTTAAAAGTACCGCCATTTTTCCGCTACTTTTTTTGTTATGCTGGGGGTTTCCTACCACAAGGGAGGCATCCGGTCAAGCCTTTTGCTCCTGAGAATGTATGTGTCCTGTTGAAACACTTACATTCCCTGACTTTCTAGCGGGAGATTTCTTCTGTCTCTAGATTAATGAATTGGGTAAGCCATTGTTCATGCCAGTGACAGCCAGTGAATCATTCCTTTGATTCACCTGCTGTCTGTTTTTCTTTTTTGTGAAAACTGCCTTTGTACCCCATGTGTTTTATTTGGTTTCTTTCACGGTGGACATGGCCGCAGCTATGAGACCGGCGACGTCGGCTACGTTGCTGGGCATGATAATCGTGTTGGTCGTCTTGGCCAGGTTGCCGAACTGTAAAATATACTGCTCCGCCAGTCGCATATTGAGGGCTTCGATACCGCCTTCATCCTTAATGGCGGCGGCAACCTTGCTGATTCCATCGCCCGTAGCCTTGGCAATCAGTTCAATCCGTTTTGCATCGGCTTCTGCCACCAGCGTGACTTGCGCTGCCTTTCCCTGGGCCTCGTTGATCTGCTTCTGCTTTTCCCCTTCGGACTGGTTTATCATGCTCTGCCGCAAACCCTCGGACGTCGCGATGTCGGCCCGCTTCTGGCGTTCGGCGGTCATC
>JBGSUA010000051.1:0-5794 GCA_041753575.1 Desulfatiglandaceae bacterium | reverse complement strand
ATCTCTTGAAGGCCCATGAGCAATTTGGGAATCTCATCACGAGATCGCGGATCGAGCTCGATTTGTGAAATGTCTACTTCTCCGAACTTCATCTGGATGTCGATTACTTTTCGCATATTTTGTCCACGAATAATTGCCTTGCTTTTGAAAAGAAATGTGAATCTAATAAGATTAGAGGAACTTTATCACCTTCTCTCCAAATTTGCAAGCAAAAAGGCAACCAAAAATACACGAAATAGAAACTTTTTCATCGGCCAGAAATTTGTAACCGACTGAAATGGCGTGTAAATCCATTTTCGGTCAGACACTAATTCATCATCAGGTCATCAGTTATTGGCGTAGCACCTTAGGGGCATGCCGTTGAAAACGACTGCAAAACAACGGTTACAAAAAATGCAGGCAGCCTCCTTGACCTTGCCTTCTCGCATCTGGCGTGCCAGAAAGGGCTGGCAAACAAATGGCCAACTCAGGGAGAGGAAATCCGCCTTTCCCTCAGATATGACGCGCTCCATTTCCGATAGACGCCGGATCGACATAAAGATAGCCCGGGATAATCAGTCCGACCTCTCCTTTCGCCAAATCGACATAGCGTTCAATAAGGGGTTCGGTGACAAAACCATCCTCGGTCGCCATGCATTCAATTGTAGCGGAATGAATCAGACGATTCCGAAGGGTCAATGGCCCTAATGGTGCGGATAAAAAAATTTTGACATACTCTTTCCTCTCCCTGCCGGTAGTAAAACCAGACATGATTACTATGACTCATCGCCAACCATAGGTTGCATCATCGCGCACTATTTAGCACCGCCAACCGGCAAAATCGAGTTTCGTACTGCTCTGGTATACTGAAAGAAATCGCCTCCTGAAATACTCCATGATAGGTCGATAATAATCCTCGAATGCTATCAAGCAGATGAATCTTAATACGTGGCATGCAAATACTGTGAACGTCTCTATATCCAATTTCACTTCTCTGGAAGGAGCTTGTTCTTTTTTAGATCCTTAATCACCACGCTGATAACATCATTAATCATTTGCTTGGTTGAGTCTGGCTTCAATGTTTCTGATTCTCCAGCCCATATGAGCTTTTCCGTTTTCACATCGTAAAGCTTTGTTGCCAAGCGGACAGATTTGACCGTTTGAGAATATCCAGGACGGCTATAATTATAAGCCCACCCATAGTAGCCGTAATAGCCTCCGGAACCTCCACCGGAACGGAAGTAAGCTTCTTTTTCTTCCTTACCGACCAAATGGGTAATCATCACTGCATCATTATTGAATCTATTAACGACCTTCAATATTTCCTCTTTTTCCAGTTTCATATTTGCAGGAATCGAAATGGCATCCGTGCTCGATACGGCCTTTACCCCAACTGCCCTTAGGTGTCCAACAAAACTGTCTTCAAAAGATCTGCGAACCTCCTCATTATCTTTATAGGTTAACCCAATTACCAGAATGTTCGATACAGGTTTCCCCCGGTGGGCTTCATCCACCCAAGTTTGGGTCAGCTCAGTGCCCGCACAGGCAATAACGAGAAAAACGAAAACCATTGCGAAATAAAACCATTTCAGGGTAATCTGCCTCATTGATTTCCTCCTAAATGTAAAACGGTTGTTCCTTTTAAATGCATTCCATTAAGCCCTGTGCTGCATACAAGTTTATCCTTTTCAGAAACAATGATATCTCTCAGTCGCTTGCGTAGTTGTGCGCATCCATTTTCCGTTTTTCACATGGTAGTCGAGGTGCTTCGGCGCGTTTTCAGGAAGGCTTCATATCCATCATGAATGCACTCTGACCACATGTTTCCATAAAATCGAATTGACGGGATACTGGGTCCAACCAGACCCGCCAATTATTCTCTCATGAACAAGGCTTCATGAGCCGTCACGAGATATTTAGAAAATCCGTAACACTTTAGCCCTTTGAAAGAAAAAGGGAGCTGTGCTGAAGAAAAAGCTGGCGTCAGATCCTGATTTTTGCTATGTAGGTCCCCACAGTGGGGGCTTACATGGACGAGGTCGTTTTTCGATATCGGGCCCGGCAATTGGATGTCCAGGATATCCGATTGATTCGGTCTCTCATTTCCAAGCATTACAACCGGGGCAGAAGCTTCATTTCCAGGGCCTTGTGCGATGCCTGGCAATGGATTCAGCTCAACGGACAATTCAAAGAGTATGCGGCGCGGGACCTTTTGTTGCGCCTGGAAGAGCGGGGATTCATTGATCTTCCCCCACGCTTGAGGCCCAAGAACAACCTCAAGAAAAAGTCCTTTGATCAGGTCCCGTTTTTCCTCGGCACACCCCTTTCTGGGGCAATCGGTGAACACGGGCGCTGCTCCCTGGAAGTCGTCAACGGTCAAGACGGTTACCTATGGGACTATTTGGTCCACCATAACCATTATCTGGGGCTCCCCAAACTGGTGGGCGAGCATCTCAGGCACCTGGTTCGCATCAATGGTCAAGTGGTGGCCTGTCTTTCCTGGGCAAGTGCCGCCTGGAAGGTCAAGGCCCGTGACCAGTTCATCGGTTGGGATGAAGAGGTCAAAGGCAGAAACCTTCATCTGATCGCCAACAACACCCGGTTCTTGATCCCCGACTGGGTGAGGGTCAAGCACCTGGCTTCGAGCGTCCTGGCCCTGAGCCTCAGACATCTGAGCGCAGATTGGCAGAAAATTTATGGCCACCCCGTTTACCTGGCAGAGACCTTTGTTGACATCAGCCGTTTTTCCGGTACCTGCTACCGGGCGGCCAACTGGGTCCTTGTGGGCCAAACCAAAGGCAGTGCCAAGAGGGGGAACCGTTATCATTATCACGGCCAGCCAAAAGCGCTCTATCTCTATCCCCTGCACCGTCATTTCAGGAGGTACCTTCTGGATGACCAGGGATGAGGCCATCGCCATTTTGGCGCTTCCGCAGGACAAGGCCGTCAAGGTCATCTTGGCACTTTCCGAGAAGGCGGAAAAGTATGACCAACTCGTAGGCGAAGTCAGTCCCACGACCCCTTCAGGCATGATTGCCCCTTATCTGAAGCGTCCTCCAGAGGCGAAAAGGAAAAAGTCTCCTGGCAGAAAGAAAGGCCATCCCGGTTCAGCGCGCCCTCGGCCTGAAACCGTGGACCATTTCAAAGAGCACACTCTCAGATGCTGTCCTGAGTGCCATGGGCCTGTGGGAAATCCCACAAAAACATACAAGCGTTATACCGAAGACATTCCCCCGATCGAAGCCCCTGAGGTCACCGAGCACACAGTCCATGGCTATTGGTGCTCAAAGTGCAAAATGGTCGTTTTCCCTGCCGTAACGGATGCCTTGCCCAACAGCATGATCGGTCTGCGCCTGGTGGTCTTCACGGCGTGGCTCCACTACCTGGTCGGGGTCAGTGTCGGCAATATCGTCAAGCTCCTTTCGGTTGTGTGCCGCTTCAAAATCAGCGCAGGAGGGTTGACCCAGGCCTGGAAGAACCTGGCATCCCTCCTTGAGCCCACCTATGCCCACGTCGGCCACATGATCTCCAAAAGCGGAGTCTTGAATGCTGATGAGACCGGGTGGCGCCTCAACGGCATCACCCACTGGCTGTGGTGCTTCACCACCAAATCGCTCTGCTATTACCTGATCACCAAGAGCCGGGGCTCCCCTGTCATCAAAGATGTCTTGGGAACCGTTTTCAGGGGAATCCTCATCTGTGACTTCTGGGGCGCTTATAACAAAATCAGCGCCCTGGCAAAGCAGAGGTGTTTCTATCATCTCTTCACAGAGCTGGCCAAGGTGGATAAGCTCAACCACTCCCCGGGCTGGAAGGCATTCCGCAAAACCCTGGCTCGCTTGCTCAAGGACGCCGTCCGGCTCTCCATCAAGAAAGCCCAATTGGCGCCCCAGCGCTTCGATCGGCTTAAGACCAGGCTTGCCTATCGACTGGAGCAGATCATTGCGGCAAGCCACCAGGACAAGGACGCCAAAAGACTCGTAAAAAGACTCAGACGCCACAAGGCCGAGCTTTTCACCTTCTTGGACTATGAAAACGTCAGTCCCTACAACAACCATGCAGAACAACAGATGAGAAAACCCGTCCTGACAAGGAAGGTCTCCCAGCAGAACCGCTCCGATCAGGGCGCCAAGACTCAGGCCATTCTAATGAGTTTATTCCGCACAGCGGAGCTACAGGGGAAAAACCCTGTCGAAGAGGTCCTTTCTATGGCAAAATCGACCCTCGCCAAGGACTCTGCCGATGAGGAGCACCTCAAAATGGCCGCGTAGTTTTTCAAAGAGCTAAAGTGTTACGAAAATCCAAATGATGCCGGGATTTATGATATCACCAACCCGTTAGGTCAACAATTCTTGCATCATCCTGGGGTCAAACCATGCTTGCGAATGGGAATGCTATCATTCACAGCTACGAGAACCGCGCCTCGTTTGCCCCTCTCCTTTGCTACCCTCTCTCCCTTGGATTAATGGTGTGTGGCGGCATATCACATCCTCTGGTTCGAGACCCGGCCCTTCCTTCGGGCGCTCTTCCGTTGCGAGATCCGGGAGCGATGGTCTATCTACGTCTCCCGGTGACAGCCCGGGCAAACTTGGCCGCCGACCGTCCTATCGACGATCGCGGCTCGCCGTTCATGGCCCTTTTCGCACATCCACCAGATCTTCCTGGTTGAGCCTCGGGTCACGTCTCTCGGAGTCAGATCTCCGTTCTTCCGAGGATGCCATTCCCCGGCCACATCCGGAGCGAGAGTCGGAACGTCTTTTGAAACCCTTTGTCCTGGACGATAAGGACAGCCGGTGTCGAAGTGCATCCGGTTGGAAACGGGTATACTGCCGCATGTGGCCTTTTGGGTAGAGCCACCAACGACGTTCACTGGAAGCGGAAGCAACAGAACGAGGGATGAGATCGCCGTTCAGTGTCGGATGGCACTGATGAGCTAACTTCGGGTTTGTGACTGCGAGGTTATAATCGGAACTGACTCTTGCCATCCTCCTTGGCCTCCTCAGTCCGGTTCTGGGTATCCATAACCTATTTGAACAGAGCTGTCACTGAAAAAGCTGGGGAAGAATACCCGTTTCCCTGCCTCATGGTGCCCTCTCAGACCCAACGGCCAGGGATTGCTCAGTGGAGGGCCCGGTCGGTCAGCACGCGGTAGGTGTTCTGGTCTATGATCTGCTTGATTTTGTGTGATAGGTCCGGAGGGAACTGGCTTCTGGGGAAGGCCTTGTACAGGGTTGATACGCGGCTGAGCTCGTCGAGCTCTTTCAGGTATTCGGCAAGGTCCTCATTGGAGTGCATCCTGAAACCGCTTTTCATGAAGACAGGGTTTTCCGGCGATATCCACCGGTTCTGCAGATGATTGGCCAGGACGCCCGGGCAGCAGCAGCGATTGGATGCGTCGAACAAACCGCAGTTGCCGGCCAGGAACGCCTTTAGTTTTGAGCGGGCCCGGGATATGCGCTTGCGGAAGGCGGCCGGGCTGATTTCCAGGATGTACGCCCCGTCCACAGGCTGGAGACCTCCATGACCACGCCCAGGATGAAGGCCAGCCGGTGGGGGCGGTCCATTGCCGTGAGCAGTGCCTGGGTGCATCGGAGCCGCGCTTCGATCTCCAGCACCTTGTTCGGGGCAGCCGGCGGGTCGGACAGCCAGCCTCTGGCCTCGGCCTGGTCCACGAGCCCGCAGGCTTTGTCCCAGTTTATCTCGAACCGCTCCATCCGGCTCTTGCGAAACGTGTTCAGGTGGTTGGCCGCGATGCGGAAGACCCAGGCCGCAAAGGGCCCCTCGAACCGAAAGCCTTTCAGATTCGTAATGACCT
>JBGSUA010000050.1:0-3907 GCA_041753575.1 Desulfatiglandaceae bacterium | reverse complement strand
GCGGACCGGCAAAAGGGGGATCTTTTTGAGAAGGGCGGCCAGGAGCAAGTAATACCTGGAAACTTGGGTATCGGCCTGGTTCAGCTCGCCCTCCTCCTTATATGTGCTTCACTGGAGGAACGCCCTCCTATGAAGAATATTTATGTAAATTTAGCGAAGATTTCCTGCGTTATGTCAGAGTAAGATATAGCGGCTGGTACTGACATGTGCTGCCCGCGGGAATTGGCGAACTTCTGGAGGAAGCGGCATAGGCCTGGGACGACTGAATCATGAATGGGACAATCCAACACGGTTCCAAGATCCAATTGACAGATCCAGAGGATGATCCGCGCTGGGACAGGTTCGTTGGAAGCCATCCTTACGGGTGGATTTGCCATCTATCAGGGTGGAAAGACGCTCTTGAGAAGAGCTTTCGGCATATGAAAGGGTACTATTTCGCGCTGGTTGACGGCAATGACAATATTCGCGCCGCACTTCTGGTGTTTTATGTTAGAAGCATGATCACAGGCAGAAGGGTTGTCAGTCTGCCGTTTGCAACGCTTTGTGATCCTTTGGCCGGCAGTTTAGAAGAGTTGCAGGAACTTGTCAGGCATGCACTCGCGGCCTTTTCAGATCATGGTGTTTCTTATTTTGAGATAAGATCATTCAGGTGCCGTGAGCTAAGTCAAATGCGAGAACTCGCGCCTGTTTCATTTTTCAAGCATCATTTTCTCAAACTCGACGAGGCACCGCAGATTCTCATGAAGAGGTTTCATCGCACATGTGTCCGGCAGAGAATCAGCCGGGCCCAGAAAAGCGAGATCAGCGTGAGATTCGCTGAAAGTGAATCGGATCTCCCTGGATTCTATAAGCTCTATATTGATACGAGGATGCGACTGGGTCTGCCTGGACATCCTTTTCGTTTCCTGACAGCCATTTGGAGGAACTTCCATTCAAATGGATGTCTCCGCCTATTACTTGCTGAAAAGAGCGGTCGCCTGGTAGCGGGGATTGTTCTGTTTTGCTTTAAGGACAGGGTTTCAGCCGAGTATGCCGCTTCAGACTATAGTTTCGCTGCATTTAGTCCCAATCATTTGCTGTTCTGGGAGGCGATTAATTGGGCTTACAGCAACGGGTATCTAATTTTCGACTTTGGCAGGACTTCACCTCTGAACAACAGCCTCATGGACTTCAAACAAAGATGGGGAACTGAAGTGGCGACACTCCCAATCTATTATTATCCGGAGAACGCGGCAGTCGACCCTGAGAAAGCAGAAAAGAGCTGGAAGTACAGGCTGGTCAGTACTGCTTGCAGGAAAGCGCCCCGGCCTTTTCAGGAATTGATCGGCAACTTCTGCTACGCACACCTTGGATAACGAACTGTTAGGATACGGTCCAAACCAGTTGAGACTATCGTGATAAAATGCTTGTCGCCGGCGGCGATCTAAGTGACCATACGGGGCTGAATTATTGGAAAGAGTATTAGTATATTACCGTAAGTACGGGCTTAAAGAAGTTTCGACAAAGGTCCTGAATAGCCCAAGGAAGGCTTACTATGGAGGGCGCAGGGTCTATTTTTCCCTAGCATGTGCCTGCCTGGGGGACGGCAAAGATGAATTGTATCGTGCTGATCTAGTCCTTGATACCAAGGATAAAATGGATGCCCTTTCCCAAATCGATATAAATCTCATTGCTCAGTTGAGGGGAGAAAGGATAACAAGAAGGCTCTTCACCATGCGCTTCGCGAAAGGGGCAAGGATTCATTTACTCAGAGACAGGGGCGAAATTGTCAGCACATGTTGGACGATTGAGGGCGACTCGATCCAGGGGCTACCGTTCCGGATCTTGCGGAAAGAAGCGCATCTGTTTGAGGGTGAGACCATGCCTTCGAAAAAAGGTCGAGGATATGCACCGTCAATGGTTAAGATGGTGGTGAGAGATGGATGCAGGCAAGGGATAGAAAACTATTTCACTGACATCGAACCATGGAACAAACCGGCGAAAGGATTTATCCGGAAAACGCCTTTTGAGCAGATCGAAACAACAGGGCTTGTTTGAAGTATCGGTCAATGGAATATCGAATCAGCATTTCCCGGCAACTTAATGATCCTGAATGGGATGAGTTTGTAAGGACCATACCTGGTTGTCCCTTCGAACAGACCAGCATGTGGGCCAGCTCCAAAGCCTTTTATGGCTTCGAACCGATACGGGTCCTGGTGAGAGGTGAGCAGGGGATAATAGGAGGCTTTCAAATACTTAGAAAGAGAATCCCGCTTATCGGGTCCTTTGGGTACATAAGCAAAGGGCCCTTGCTGAAAGAAGGAGTGGATAAGTTTAATCAGAGCCTGTACAGCCTTGTCGAATCGGTCGCACGGGAATACCGTGTGCGGTTTCTTGTTGTCCAGCCGTTCAAATTGGACTCGGAGACTGAAGAGTTCCTGCTGAAGAGGCACTTTGAGCCGTCAAGGCTCTCAGTCATCTCTGCCACACTCATGATTGATCTATCCAGAGATCCTGAGGTGCTGCTGGATGAGATGAATTCCCATCACAGACGCGCGATCCGCCGCGCCAGGAAGGCCGGAGTCATAGTCAGACAGGGAGGCCGTTACGATCTTCCTCTTTTCTTTGCCCTTATGCTTGAGACCTGCAAACGACAGGGAGTCAAGCCGAATCCAGCGCATCTTGAATACCTGGAAATACTGTGGAAGGAATTCGGAACCAGGGGTTATTTGAAGTTGTTTCTAGCAGAGAAGGGCTCTGAGGTGCTTTCCGGTATCCTTGCCTTTGCTTTCGGCAGCGTTTTCAGGCTCTGGAAGTTTGGATGGAAAGGAGATACCGGTACAATAAAGCCTAATCAGATACTTCACTGGGAAATGGCTTTGTGGGCCAAGGCCGCCGGCTTTTTGTACATGGACTTCATGGCAATAAAGGAAGATCTGGCCAGATTGCTCCTGGAAGGGCGGCCTACAGATTCCGTGACGATAAGAGGCTCGGACCTCTTTAAGATTCGTTTCGGCGGCATACCTTTTCTACTCCCCCATGCCTTTGATATCATTTCCAATCCGTTGTTAAGGTATACATTCAATGCTGCCTTCAAAACAAGAAACCTGCTCATGGATCGTTTAAACGCCGGAAAGGCTCAAGGCAAACCCCCTGTTGAGGACCAGGAACAGAGATGAGCCTGCGCGTTGATTTTATTGATCCGGCCAGTGACCCAAGGTGGGATTTGTTTGTCGAAAGCCATCATTTGGGGTTGATCTGCCACCTCTCCGGATGGAAGAGGGTTCTGGAAAGAAGCTTTCCCCAAATGAAGGGCTATTATGTGGCCCTCCTTGATGGAACAGGCGGACCTATCGTTGCGGGGCTGCCAGTATTTCAGGTGAGGAGTTGGCTCACAGGCAATAGGCTTGTAAGTATTCCGTTTGCAACAGTTTGCGATCCGTTGGCCTCTACAGACGGCGAAATGGAGGAACTTCTCTATTCCGCCCTGAAGCTCTACCGAAAAGGCCGCAACTCATATATGGAGCTGCGAACTCTCAATGCCTCAGAGAGGCTTGATCGCAGGGGGTTTTCGAAATCCTCATTTTTCAAACACCATTTTATCCAGCTTGAACCAGGGGCTGAGGAGATTCAAAGGAATTTCCACAAGGGCGCCGTGCGGGTCAGGATCAGAAAGGCGATAAATAGCGGATTGAAACTGAAGATTGGGGACAGTGAGCAGGATCTTCTTGATTTTTTCAATCTGCACAAATTAACAAGAAAAAGGCTTGGACTACCCTGCCATCCATATAGATTTCTCCTCAACCTGTGGAGGGAATTTACCCCGAAGGGACTTCTAAGGCTTTATCTAGCGATCAAGAACAATGCGGCCGTTGCCGGGCTTATTGTCTTCCAGTACAGGGGCCGCGTTTCGCTTGAGTTCGGCGCT
>JBGSUA010000049.1:0-29370 GCA_041753575.1 Desulfatiglandaceae bacterium | reverse complement strand
GGCATGTTTTATTCTTCCAGAGGAGATGCCCCGCTGGGAATGAAGTTCCAGAAGGATGCTTTTGAGGCGGCGGAGAAGCTGAAGGATAGCGAAATAATGATTCAAATCGGCGCCAACCTTTGTTTTTCTTATGATTTTGCGGGTGAATACAGGAAAATTGTGCAGGCAGCCCCAAAGGTTATTGCTTTACTTGAGAAAACGCCGAAGAAGTTTGAATTTTTCGACACGCCCGTGGACTTGTATCCGGTGCTTATCGCCCTCTATGGGCATGCCCTGGGATATGTGGGGGAATTCGCTCAAGCAGAGAAGGAGTGTGAAAGGGCGCTTATTCTCGCACAGCAGGGCGGCAACCCATATAGCTGGGGCTGGGTGGAGTTTATGTATGGGTGCCAGTACCTTCCGAAAGGGGATGGGAGAAATGCCGTAAAGCACCTGCATAACAGCACCGGATATTTTGAAAAAGTGGGAGCGCTCGCCGTGCTGAAAGTTGCCTGGAGTCTTCTCGCATCAGGGTACAGCTTGCTGGGAGAATCAGATAACGCGTTAGAATATTTTCGAACAATGCATGAAGTACAGACGGATATCGAATCGCCTGGGTTTTTGTCTCTCGGACATTTGGCTTCGAGTTCAGCTTATTTAAACTCCGGCAATTTAGACGAGGCGAAAGTTCATGCCGAGAAGGCCCTGAATTTGGCACAGACACACCATGAGAGATATTGCGAAGGAAGTTCATGGCTTCTACTTGGAAGGATTATGGGAAAAATGGAAGGGGCAAAAATTGAGAAGGCGGAAGAATGCATGCTCAACGGAATGAAAATTCTGGATGAGCTGGAAACAAAACCGGCGTACGCCGTGGGGTGCTTAAACCTGGCCGAGCTTTATATGCGTGCCGGAAGAAAGGAAAAAGCGCTTGAAAACCTGAGAAAGTCCCAGGAGATGTTCAGTCAGATGGGAATGGATCAATGGCTTGAGAGGATAAAAAATCTTGTGGGGTAATAACCATACAACGATACTTATCTAGCATTATATATTATTGAGCTTCCTTTTCCTGTGAGATAAGTATGCTCGATGGTTCTTTTCTTGAATCCATCTGACCAGTTCCAATAAGGCCTTGCCATCAAAATACTTCATAGGTAGTAGCGCCCTAAGTAGAATCCTAAGCTGCGATAGAGTAATAGCTGGTGCTTTTTTTTCCCAATCTGATCTTGATATGCCAGAGGAAGAAGTGAGCCAACATGCAGGTGATCATATGATGCACCCATCCTGGTAATTTTCTCACCTCATAATGATTCATGCCCAATTCTGTCTTTGTTTCTTCAAAGCATTGCTCTATGGCCCAGCGCAGGCCACTCAACCATACAAAGGTCTTTAGACGGGTACTGAGGGGGGCATTGCTGATATAAAAGGAATACTCCCTATTGCCTCCTATGGTGCGCCGTATCACAAGCCAAACTTCCTTGTCCGGGACTCCATTCCTGGAAAGAACCACCCTTCTCTTGGTGAACTCATACTCTATAGGCCCTTTGGCGCCTTCAGAGACCTTGCGGCGATACCAGAAATAGTCGTTGATATTGTCTGCTATGGCAGCAAAGGAAAGAGGCTTATCTCCAGGGTGCTGGAGCGCCTTCTTTGTACGCACTTCACCCTGGTACCTGTACTGCTTGCTGATGGTCAGAGGTCTTGTCAACCAGCTCACCGTATCATGAGCCATAGTGACAAAATAATGGACTCCGGGGAACTCTTCCACCGCTCCTATGAATTCGGGGCTTCCTCCATAGATAGTATCTGCCAGTACGAATCTAAAGGGGAGTACTGATTCTTGCGCAATCTCCTTGAGCATCTCCGCGGCCAGTTGAGGCTTGGTCCTGAACTGAAGATCTTTAGGAAACTTGCACTTCCGCCTTCGTTCAGCATATTCTTCGCTGAACCATTTCTCAGGCACAAACAACCTGCTTCCCACAAGGCAGTAACCGTGTTTGGAGGCGTAGGCCGAAAAGACTCCCACCTGAGAGTTCTCAACTTTTCCTATGCTCCAGCAATACTGTCTTGCTACTCCGGCAGAGTCGTCTCCCTTTTTCACATACCCGGATTCGTCAAAAATGATGACACCGTTTTCATCACCCAAGTCTTCGTTTACCATACTGCGATATGTGGCAATAATTTTCTTGTCATCCCACACCACGTCGCTTACGAAGAACTGCATGGCTCTAACCTTTGCGCTTTTGACATTTAAAGCAATAGGTTCAATAGATTTTCTTTCCAGTTGACTGAGTTGACCCACCATGTAGCTAAAAAAGTTATTCCTCGGTTCCTGTCTTGAGAAGCAGTCTGCGAATTCTTGATGAAATCCTCTTAGCTCCTCCATTAACTCATTTATATCGCCAGTATCAATGGACAATTGTGGTATGCTAAGATTTTCTTCCCCTGTCCTGCACTCTGGTAACATGATCTGCCTCCTTTCGGGTTTTCCGAAAGCTATAGCAGATTATCTTGCGTTGTGCAAGAAAAATATTACTAACTATCGTTATAGGGTTACCTCTTATGTCTTGTCTTTTTTTTGGGTATGGATATACTGCGCACCATAATCACGCGAAAAGGAGACCTTTTGCATGTCAGTTCGGATAGGGGTTCTTTCCGATACACATCTATTTGAGAAATCAGAAGAATTCCAGAGAATATTTGATTGTTATTTATCCGGAGCAGACATGATATTGCACGCAGGGGATATTGTTTCACTGTCATTCCTTTATTTTTTTAAGAAGGTCAACTTTTTTGCTGTTCACGGCAATATGGATTCTAAAGAAGTCAAAAAAATCCTTCCTCGAACACGAGATATTGAAATTGCCGGCTATAAAATAGGTATCATTCACGGCTGGGGACCCCCGGACGGCATAGAGGAAAGGATTTCGCGTGAAATGAGCGGGGTGGACGTCATCATCTATGGGCACTCCCATATCCCTGCCAATCATTTTAGAGACGGCGTCTTTTTCTTTAATCCGGGCACAGCAACGGGTTACAGCTTTGACGGATATCACTCCGTAGGGATTCTGGAACTGGGTGACAAGATATCAGGAGAAATTGTAGAGGTTTGATAATGACTATGAAAGTGGCTTGGGCTCCTTGGCGAATGGAATACATACTTGGCGGAGATAAAAAGACGGATTGCATCTTCTGTCCTGGAAACGACAGAACAACGGACGAAGAAAGACTTATTCTTCATGTGGACACATCAACGATGGTCATCATGAACCGTTATCCTTATATCAATGGCCATCTGCTCGTAGCCCCCGTAAAACATGTCCCTGACCTGGAAGGTCTGGGCGAGGATGAAATGACGTCCCTTCTTAAGATGGTAAGGGTAGCTGCGGCGATACTTAAGAGACATATGAACCCCGACGGTTTCAATATCGGCATGAATATAGGCAAGGTGGCGGGCGCCGGGGTTGAAGCCCACATGCATTTTCACATCGTGCCGCGATGGAACGGAGACACTAATTATATGACAGTCCTGGCAGACGTCAGGGTAATCCCGGAGCACATCAGGGAGACTTACCGAAAATTGTTGCCTCACTTTAACTCACTTTCCGGATGATCCGGGTCACTTCATCCGAGGCTCTTTCAGAGGATTTAATGTAATTGTCAATCTTCATCACAAACACAATTATAAGAAAGCCATTGGAGGTGATTAATGAAACAAATTAAAAGCATCATCATAATCTTCGTTCTGACTTTGGTTGTGATACTAATTGTTCAGAATTTCCAAATGCTTACAACTCAGCTTGAATTCAAGATTGACCTTATGTTTTACAGTTACCAGTCTTCCAAACTTCCACTATCTCTGGTAGCTCTCGGGGCATTTTTGCTTGGGGTACTAGCTGCCGGTTTCCAAGGGATTATGGAGCGTGTCGGCCTTAGAAGAGAGATTAGATCCCTGAGGAAGGAGCTGACTGGAAAGGAAAGCGAGCTGACTTCCCTTAGGAATCTCCCTGTCACCGCGGGAGACGTTGTGACTGGAAATCAACTGGTCAAGCAGTGAACAATCTTCTTCACACGCAACCCCTTTTGTCTGGCCTGGCGACGCACAATAAATTTCCTGCTGAACTGATTATGTGGAAGTGTTTCATAGCAGCACGGTCTCCCAGCTCCTTAAGGATATGACGTGGTAATCCAGGTGTGGGAAGATTTTATCAAATGGTTTATGGAAAATTCATTAGTTGCGCTTACGGCAGCAATACTGCTTTCCGCCTTAGGAGGATTCCTTCTTGGATGGGCGAGGCGCGGAGCAGCAGAGAGCGCCTCCTGCAGGACAGCATCCAAGCGCGATGAGGCCTTTTTCAAGGGCTTCCAATATATCCTTTCAAACGATCATGACCATGCAATAGAGGAGTTCACCAAGTCCGTTCAGATGAACTCCGATACAATCGAGACTTATGTCGCGCTGGGGAATCTCTTTAGATCAAAGGGCGACATAGAAAGGGCAACTCGCATAAGACAGAGTATTATATTCAGGACAAACATAGACGACTCGATCAGGCTCAGGGCTCTTTTTGATCTGGGTCTGGATTATCGAAAAGGGGGGCTGATAAACAGAGCCATGGGTGTTTTCCTGGATGTCTTGCACAGAAATCCGGAACATCTCGATACGCTGGAGGAGCTGGAAAAGATATATGAAGAAATAAAGGATTGGCCGAATGCTTATCGGATGAGGCAGAAAATAGCCAGGTTATCGAGAGGGAATCACGACCATATCCTGGCGCACCACCAGGTTGAAATGGGGAAGGTGCTGCTGGAGGAGGGCGATTATGGCAAGGCAAAAACTCTCTTTGAAAAAGCTGTTTCCACGCACAAGGGATGTGTAGACGCATATCTTCACCTGGGGGATCTATACCTGAGCAGAAATGAGCACAAGAAGGCCCTTTTGGCCTGGACGAATGTCATCAGACTCGCGCCCGAATTCGCTTTCCTCTCCTACCGTCGTTTGGAAAAGGCCTACGCAAGATTAAAGGAATTTCTTCCGGTGAAAGATCTTCTGATTGAATCTACCTTGCCGCAGGAAGACACTTTTGTCCAGATGGCCTTGGCAAGATTTTACTACGCTGAGGGAAATAGTGAAGCCTCTTACATACACGTTAAGGGTGTTCTCGAACGCAACCCTACCTTCTGGGAGGCCAGAAGACTCAAAGGAGAGATTCTCTTAAGCAAGGCTGATGAAAAGGCCATCATTGAGGACTACAAAGACCTACTAAGTCATCTGACTATGCCTGACATCAGGTTCCAATGCTCCCAGTGCGGATTTCAGCCACAGCATCTCCAATGGCAATGCCTCCAATGCAAGAGATGGGATACCATACGTATGGTTGAATCATCGAAGCCTGAGTTGCACGGGGGCCTGAGCCCCGTTGAGAACTCTAATATCATTAATGAAGGGGAGACCGGTGAAAAGCAGTGAGCCTCAACTGACCCCTATGCTCAGACAGTATATGGACATAAAGGCGGCCTATCCTGATGCGATGCTGTTTTTCCGACTCGGGGATTTCTACGAGATGTTTTTTGATGATGCACGGGCCGCGTCCCAGATCCTGGGGATAACACTCACAGCCCGGGGCACGCTCAACGGTGAAAAGATCCCTATGTGCGGGGTGCCGTATCATTCATCCAAGAGCTATATAGCCAGACTCGTCGGCAGTGGACGCAAGGTAGTCGTATGCGATCAGACAGGAGATCCTAAGAACTCCAGTGGAATAGTAAAAAGAGAGGTTGTAAGGATCGTTACGCCTGGCTCCATCATAGACGAAGCTGAGATCGAGGAAGACACGAGCCTTTTCATTGCTTCCGCGTGCGGCTCCAGCGGAGGGTTCGGCCTTGCCTTTGCGGACATATCAACAGGCGAGATGAGGCTTACCCAGGTCGAGGCCTGGAAGGATCTCCTGGATGAACTGGGAAGAATAGGGCCGGCAGAGCTTCTGGTCCCTGATGAAAAGGGCTTTGTTTCAATAGATGATCTCTCCGATTACAGAGTTGAAACAGCCGCCAGACAATGGTTTGTTTTCGAAAACGCCGAAACGCTATTAAAAGAACACTTAAGGGTAGGCTCTCTGGTCGCATTCGGGTGTGAGGAGATGCCGGAGGCAGTCCGCGCAGCAGGCGCTCTTCTATCTTTTATCAAGGAAACCCAGAGGGTACTTCCAAACCACATAAAAGATATGATCACTTACAGGATCGGAGATGCCCTGATAATGGATGAAACGACCTGCACCAACCTCGAGCTTGTTTCGACACCTCGCCCGCAATCTCCAATCGGATCTCTTTATCATATAATCAATCATACGTTGACTCCCATGGGTGGAAGGCTCCTTAAAAGATGGATACTATATCCGCTTTTGAATCTTGTGGCTATAAGGGATAGGCTTGAAGCAGTGTCGTTTCTCAGGGATGCTCCAATAGTTCTTGAAAGAATCAGGGATGCCCTGGAAGGGATAGGGGACATTGAAAGGCTTAACGGCAGAATCTCTCTTGGTCGGGCCAACGCAAGGGACTTCGTCTTGCTTAACGCCTCCCTTGAGAGGGTTTCATCAATCAAAGAGAGAATCAGTGGATCTTCAAGCTCACTTGTTAGCGGCATAGCTGAGGCGCTTGACCCGCTTGATGATATCACTTCGATAATATCAAGAGCAATTAAGGACGACCCCCCTACTAACTTGAGGGATGGAGGCTTCATAAAGGAAGGATATAATGACGAACTGGATAGGCTTATCTATCTAACAAGAGACGGCAAGACTTGGATCGCGGATTTCGCCGCTTCTGAACAGCAAAGGACTGGGATACCCCGCCTAAAGGTAGGCTATAACAGGATATATGGCTACTATATAGAGGTCTCGAATGCAAATGCTCATCTTGTTCCTGCCGACTACATACGCAAACAGACCTTGGTCAATGGGGAACGCTATATCAATCAGTCACTTAAAGAGATTGAGGAAAAGGTCGTTAAGGCCGAGGAGAGGAGAGTAGTGCTGGAATTGGAGATCTTCGAAGAGATACGAAACTCCATTTCCGGGGAAAACAGCAGGATCAAGGATACCGCGGCCGCGATCGCAGCAATAGATGTCCTGGGATCACTTGCGACGGTGTCTGAAAGAAATAACTACACCTGCCCTGAAGTCCATGAGGGAGATTTAATCAGCATAATGGATGGCCGTCACCCCGTAATAGAGCAGACTGTAAAGGCCGAGGAGTTTGTTCCCAATGACATTTATCTTGACTCTTCCAGGGACCAACTTCTTATAATAACCGGGCCTAATATGGCCGGCAAATCAACCATTCTGAGACAAACAGCCCTAAGTGTAATCATGGCTCAGATGGGAAGTTTTGTGCCGGCATCTAAGGCATCCATCGGGATAACAGACAGGATATTTACTCGGGTCGGGGCCTCTGATGATCTTGCCAGAGGAAGAAGCACCTTCATGGTCGAAATGAGTGAAACGGCAAATATTCTCAGAAATGCTACAAACAGGAGCCTTGTAATTCTTGATGAAATCGGCAGAGGCACAAGTACCTACGACGGCATGAGCATAGCCTGGGCAGTGGCTGAAGCCCTTCACGACAGGTTCGGCAAAGGGGTGAGGACTCTTTTTGCTACCCACTACCATGAACTTACCGAGCTGGCACGCACCAAGCCCAGGGTAAAGAACTACAACGTCGCTGTCAGAGAATGGAAAGATCGGATCATCTTCTTAAGAAAGATGGTTCCTGGCGCAGCCAGCAGAAGCTACGGTATCCAATGCGCAAAAATTGCAGGAATCCCTGATTCCGTTATAAACCGTGCAAAGGAGGTACTGGAATCGCTTGAGGGGAGGCTGAAGCCACCGTCCAGGAGCAAGTCATCAAGATCCAGGCAACAATATCCTTCTCAGATGGCTCTTTTTAAAGACCGCGAAGAAGAAATCAAAAATATCATACTTACTCTGGACATAGGCAATATGACGCCTATGGCGGCACTTAATGAGCTAAACAAACTAAAGGACTACTTGCAGTCTGAATCATGAAATCACATTCGATCCATAGACCCTCAGGGGCATTACAGTTTATTCTGATCTGTTTTTTAGCCCTTCTCTTTATTAGCCCATACGCCATCGCGAGGGAAAAGAAAGATGATTTACTTGCCAGCGCCGATACCTGTAGAAAGAAGCTTGAGGCTTCAAGTAACGCTCTTACAGTTCGAAAAAATTGGATGCAGTGCGTTGAGCTTTACGTGGACATAGCCAGGCAATTGCCCACTAGCGACGAGGCGGCGTGGGCGCTTTACAGACTTGGCAATCTCTATACCGGCCTCTTTGGGTTCTCAGCAAGGGAGACAGATCTGGATAAGGCGATTCAGTCTTTTGAAGATCTTGTCAAACGTCATCCCGACCATTTCCTGGCCGATGACGCCCAATATTCTATTGGAATTATATACTTCCACCACAAAAACGACCTGGTTCAGGCTTATAGATCTTTTCTGAAGGTAGAGGTTACCTATCCTGATGGAGATATGGTTCCTAGAGCAAGGAGAATGCTTGAAGATATTGCCATTGCCCTCGGCGAAAAAGAGGCCACAAGGGTTCCGATACAAGAGGAAAAAATACTCGGAGAATATGCCACAGTTAAGGATATCAGATACTGGTCTTCTCAGAATTACACCAGAGTTGTGATTGATTTGGACAGGGCCGTTACCTACACTCATGCCTCCCTTGAGCCGAATGCAGAGGCTGAAAAGCCCAAGCGGATATACCTTGACCTGGATAAGACACATATCAAGAAAAACATAGAGCGTGACATCCCTATAAAAGACGGTCTTCTCCAGAGGGCAAGGGCGGCTTTGAACACTCCCGATACGGTAAGAGTCGTGCTGGATATCGAGAGCATGAAGGATTACAGGATTTTTCATCTTCTTGATCCGTTCAGGATAGTACTCGATGTGGAGAGACCCCAGGATAGGCCCGCTAAAACAAACCTTGCCAAGAAGAGATCTCCTCGAAAGGTTAAAAAGGGAATTGCAATATCCAAGGAACCGGAACAGGACATCTCCCTTGCGAGACAATTGGGATTAGGCATAAGGAAGATAGTAATAGACCCGGGACATGGGGGAAAGGACCCCGGATGTTATGTCGGTGAGGGAATATATGAAAAGGACGTAGTACTCAAGGCAGGAAAGCTCCTTGCTAAGCGGATGAAAGAAAAATTCGGATTTGAGGTGTTCCTCACGCGCAATAAGGACATATTTCTTTCACTGGAACAGCGCACCGCTATAGCAAATATGCGCAAAGCAGATTTGTTCATATCTATTCACGTCAATGCTCACAGAGACAACAGGGTAAGCGGAATTGAGACGTATTTTCTTAATATGGCTACAGATCAGGGTGCTATTACGGTTGCTGCAAGGGAAAATGCCACAACGGAGAAAAACATGAGCGATCTTCAGGTAATTATACGGGACCTCATGCTGAACAACAAGATAAGCGAATCAAGCAAATTGGCCCATGAAATCCAGCATGGCGTACTGTCACGTCTATCCGGAAGGTATAGCAAGGTCAAGGACCTGGGAGTAAAGCAGGCCCCTTTCTATGTCCTTACTGGGGCCTCCATGCCGGCGGTTCTGGTTGAAATGGGATTCATTACTAACAAGGCGGAAAGAAAAAGACTTACGACAGTAGAGTACCAAGACCATGTTGCCGCCGGCATATGCGATGCAATTGAAAATTATGTTAAGAAAATGACTCAAGCTCTTACTTAACGAAGATCTGAATTCCCCCTCAGGACGACGCCCCCTCCTTGTTAGTGGAATTATGATCTGGCTTCTTTGACCTGAGGTATGCATCCATAAAGACCTCCAGATTGCCGTTCATAACGCTGTCAACGTCTCCGACCTCAACGCTGGTCCTGTGGTCCTTAACAAGCCTGTAAGGGTTAAAAACATAAGATCTTATCTGGCTTCCCCAGGCTATCTCCTTTTGAGTATGGTGGAGATCCTGCTTTTTCTTATCTAACTTATCCTGCTCTAGCTTGTAGATTCTTGCCTTTAGTACCTTGAAAGCACTATCGCGATTTCTATGCTGAGACTTCTCGTTCTGACACTGGACTACAATGCCGGTGGGGAAGTGGGTTATTCTCACCGCTGAACTTGTCTTGTTTACATGCTGTCCGCCTGGACCGCTTGACCTGAATATATCTATGCGGATGTCCTTCTCGTCTATTTCAATTTTTTTATCGGTTGCCACCTCAGGGTAAACCGAAACAGAGGCAAAGGAAGTATGTCGCCTGCCGGTTGCGTCAAAAGGCGATATCCTCACCATTCTGTGGATTCCGTGCTCCGATTTAAGATAGCCGTATGCATAAGAACCCTCTACAGATAATGTTATATTCTTGATTCCTGCCTCTTCTCCCGGCAGATAATCGAGAACTTCCATCTTCATGCCCTTTTCTTCACACCATCTGCTATACATCCTGAAGAGCATCTCGACCCAGTCCTGAGCTTCGGTACCGCCAGCCCCTGCGTTGATGGAGACAATGGCATTCCTCGTATCATCAGGATCACCCAGGAGAAGCTGTCTCTCCATATGAGCGATTTCCTCTTCAAGCGCGGTAACATCCTTTGCCACTTCTTTAAGAGTGGCGTCATCACCCTCATCAAAGCCCATCTGTGCAAGCAGCTCCGAATCCTCTGCTCTCTGATTAAGCTCGCTCCAGGAGACGAGCTGATTCCTAAAAGCAGCCCGCTGCTGCCCATATCGCGATATCTCTTCCTGATCCCTCTTCCAGAAATCGGCAGAAGCCATAATCACTTCTATCTTATCAAGTTCCTTTTGGCGGGTATCCAAGTCAAAGATGACTCCGTATCCCCTGAAGTGTGTCTTTTAAGTCCCTTATTCTTTCGACAAGATCTTCGTTCATAGCAAACCTCCAGTCATCACAAGATGCCGTATCATCACAATACGCACTATTCGATTCCAAATAATTGGCGGCTTCGCAAAAAGTCCACCTGCTGCCTGGCGCTTTCTCACCCGTCGTCGCAGGTTAGGTCTAAGCTATCCCTCGTTCCTCGGGATTGTCCTCGCTGCGCTTGAACGCCCCACTCTTCGGGCAGGTCCCCATTTGTGCGCGCCTTGTATCTTAATCTTTTTAATTTGCCGCCCCGATCCGGACTTTTTTCGAGTTCATCATAATAGATAGGCATTGCATTATCAACACGGGGGGAGGTTAACATGACGGTGGATTTTTTCAAGGCCGATTCTTCACTCTACTTCCTTATTACAAAAAGGAGAGATATCCTTAAAAGTGAAAAGGCAAGCAAGAAAAAGGCAAATAAATCGCCAAATTTTGTATAAAAACTCCTTTCGAAAGATCCCAGCAATACCTCGCCGGTAATAACCTCATCAGTAAAGAGATCTCCTTCCGCAAGAACCTCTCCGGTCGCCGCAATAATCGTGCTGAAGCCGGTATTGGCGGCCCTGAGCAGAGGGACTCTATTTTCAATAGCCCTGAAACGGGTCATGCTCGCATGTTGGAATGGAGCGCTTGTCTTGCCAAACCAGGCATCGTTTGTCAGGTTAATCAAAATGTTAGCCCCGTTAGCAACCATTTTCCTTGATACATCAGGAAAGATTGCTTCAAAGCATATTATCGCCCCTGCCTTTAATCGCCCTAAATCGAGCAGAGAAAAAGAGGAACCAGATTCAAAGTCACCTGCCGCTGGAACAAGTCTATTTACAAAGGATAGAATTGACTTAAGCGGAACATATTCGCCGAATGGGACAAGATGGATCTTATCGTAATAATCGCTGAGCCCCTCTTCAGGTCTAATCAAGTATGCCCTGTTAAGATATGAAAATTTACCGGCGCTTCTCCTGTAGGCAGGCGAGCCTGCCACAACAGGGACCCCGCCCACCCGTGCCGCTGAAATAACCCTTTGGGCAAGTTCTGATTCCTCCTGCAGAAAGAAAGGGACGGCCGTCTCAGGCCACACTATGATCTCCGGATCACTACTTAAGGCCTTACGGCTCAAAGTGATATATTTTTCAATACTCGCAAGTTGATATGACTTTTCCCATTTAACAGACTGGTCAATATTCCCCTGTATAAGAGCCGCCTTTATGGTTCCTAAAGATCCAGCGCTGGTTCGGGCTTGTGAAAGCCTTTCATGGCCGTATGCCATTGCAGAAGATATCAGTAATATCGTAAGAACAGCTTCAAGTCGCCGGTTCAGGGTACTAATGCTACTGGGGCCTCTCAAAAAGCTTGACAGAGAGAGGTTTGCCATCAAAACCAGAAAAGAGATGCCATATACCCCGGTCAGGTCCGCTACCTGAATCAAACTGAGGTAGGGCGCCTGGGAGTAGCCAACCAGACACCATGGGAAACCAGTTAAAAGGTTGGCCCTCAAATACTCCAGGGAAACCCATACTGCGGAAAGACTTACGACCGCATAGGGCCTTCGCGAAATTGCTCCTGCAAGGGCTCCAAAGACACCAGGGAAAATGGCAAGATATGAGCACAACAATATCATTGGCCCAGCTCCTACGAAAGGGCCCAGGCCCCCATAATACCCAACCACCCATACTATCCAGTACATCAGAGATATGAAATGGCTCAGCCCCCAAACTATTCCAAGTAAGAATCCCCTCCTTGGAGACGTCTCCTTCAATGATGTCAGAAAAGGGATAAGAGCAAACCATGATACCCATGAAAAAGCGCTTGGAGGGAAAGAAGCGCTCATTAGGAACCCGGATAGAACAGTAAGAAGCAAGGGCCGCGCCAAACTGGTGGGCTGATCTTTCTCCCAGGATAGAGAGGATATCTTGAATCTCATTTATAGATACCTGCGGGATATCGCTTTCAGGGCTTCTTGGAGATGAGTACCTTATGTATTCTTCGATTATCTGCCTTTTGAACTTTGAACATAAAGTCACCCATAGCTATCTCTTCGGAAGGTTGAGGTATTCTTCCCAAGGCGTGGATAATCAATCCGCCAACAGAGTCATAATCACCTGCTGGAAACTCTTTATTCAGGTATTCGGCCAGTTTTTCCGCCTCAAGGCGCGCATCAACCAGAAGGCTTCCATCATCATTCTTCAAGATCATGGATTCCTCTTTATCATGCTCGTCCATGATCTCTCCTACAATTTCCTCAAGTATATCCTCTACAGCGATAATCCCGGCAGTTCCGCCATACTCATCCATCACTATTGCCAGGTGCGTCTTGGCCTCCTTGAGTTCTTCAAACACTGCAGTCAGATCCTGGTTTTCAGAAACAAAATGCGGCTCCCTCAGTATTGAAAGAGGTAGAGGCGTGCCGCGATCACTGCCCCACAGCTTCAATAGATCCTTTGCGTGAAGAATACCTACTATATCGTCAATGCCTTGCCCGTAGATGGGTATTCTCGTATGACCGCACTCATTGATGAGAGCAATGACCTCCCCGACTGTGGATCCGGCTGACGCAAACTGCCCCTCAGTTCGCGGTATCATCACGGAATGAGCCTGGGTTTCTCTTAAATCAAGGACGGCATCAACCATTTCGGACTCCTCATTTGTTATGAGTCCCTTGGCCATGCCTTCGTGCATCAGTTCATGAAGTTCGTTAGTTATGTCAACAGGTTGATTTCTTCCAGTGGCCTTTTTGAGAAAGGACTTAATATGGCTCAAGAAGCCTGCTTCTGAGTCTTCTTCCAATTCCAGCAATTTTCTCCTTTTGGTTGACCTTCATTACAGAGATGTATTAAGGAGTTTCCTTATAGAAAGCTAATTGATCGCCATATCTATTGTCAAGATTTTTCGCCGAAGCTAGTTTCAGTGAACAGAAAAGACTTGACTAGATCAATAGGATGCTGTATTGATTCAGAACACGGGATCAATAGGAGGCCCGACCCGTCAGAACTTCGTTCTTCTTTGAGCGGGCATAGCTCAGTTGGTAGAGTACAAGCTTCCCAAGCTTGGTGTCGCGGGTTCGAACCCCGTTGCCCGCTCCATTTCAAGGATGAAAATGTGGCCTCGCCCCCTTGTGAGGTTGCTTGCACCTGGCCAACGGCAGGGCGGGTTTACTTCCGAGTGCGGACAAGGATTGGGTGACTACCCTTACCGATATGTAGGCGATACCGAACGCTTATTATTTTTGTCTGCAAGAGGAAGCGGGCCAAAAGGCCCGCTTTTTTTGTTGTTACATCCGGATGTTAGCGTTGGTTCCGGATATAGAGCTACCCTTGAAATGTCTAAAGGAACGATTTTCAATTTGGAGTTATTTTTTTGGTCAGTAGCAATAGTACAATTATAACTCGGGTTGGCGGACTTATCAAACCTATATTGGACGATCTCGGTTTGGAGCTTGTTCTGATTGAGTATCTATCTATCCAGGGCAGATGGACCCTGAGGATCTTCATAGACAAGGATAGCGGAGTCACTCTGGATGATTGCTCTGTAGCCAGTAGAGAGATAGGGGACGTGCTTGATGTCAATGAAACTCTAAGTCACGGTTACGTCCTTGAGGTATCTTCTCCGGGACTTGACAGGCCTTTGACCAGGGAGAAGGATTATATATGCTCCATAGGCAAGAAGATAAGAGTCAAGACCGGCATTCCCATTAACGGCTCCCGTAATTTGAAGGGGATGCTGCGTTTTGTGGACAGTGACAGGCTGGAACTGGAGACAGAAAAGGGCATGATATCAATTCCTTTTCAGATAATCCAAAAGGCTAACTTAATATATGAGCCAGAAGACATCTCAAATAAATATGGCCGGAGAATAGGATAATGATTTCTGATTTAAAGAGAACTATAGACCAGGTGAGCAGAGAAAAGGGAGTAGAGCCTCAGGTGCTTGTAAGCACCCTGGAAGAGGCGGTGAAGGCCGCTGCCAGAAAGAAGTTCGGACCTGACTATGATCTCGAGGTCACTTACGACACAGAGAGGGGCGAAATTGAGGTTTTTGAGTTCAAAGAAGTAGTTGAAAATGTAAGCAACCCTGCCTTGCAGATCCTGTTTGCTGACGCGAAGAAGATTGATCCCGATTGTGAGATGGGAGACAGCCTGGGGGTTAAGATGAGCACTGAGGCATTCGGCCGGATAGCGGCTCAGTCTGCCAAACAGGTCATCATGCAAAGGCTGAAGGAGGCTGAGCGCGATGTGGTTTATGATGATTTCAAGGACCGCAGGGGAGAAATAATAAACGGCATAGTTCAAAGCTTTGAAAGGGGGGGCATAATCGTCAACCTTGGCAGGACAGAGGCTGAATTGCCTCTGAAAGAGCAGATACCAAAGGAAAGTTACAGACAAGGCGATCGAGTGAGAGCCTATATTCTTGAAGTCAAAAGGAATGCCAAGGGTCCTCAGATAATATTATCCCGAACTCATCCCAATTTCCTCGCCGCTCTTTTTGAAAACGAAGTACCTGAAATTGCAGACGGCATAGTTCAGATGATTCAGGTGGCCAGAGAGCCGGGAAATAGATCCAAGATAGCTGTCACATCTAGGGACCCCGATGTGGATCCAGTGGTAGCTTGTGTAGGGATCAAGGGTAGCAGAGTGCAGGCAGTGGTGCAGGAACTTCGGGGAGAGAAAATTGACATAGTCCCATGGGATCCGGACCCGGCAAAATTCATCTGCAATGCCCTCGCACCAGCCGAGATCATAAGGGTTATTGTTGACGAAACCAATCGCTCAATGGAGGTTGTCGTTCCTGACGACCAGCAATCACTGGCCATCGGTAGGAGAGGTCAAAACGTAGGGCTTGCCTCCAGACTGACTGGGTGGAAACTCGACGTCGTAAGCGAAAGTAATTACAACAAGGCACTTAAAGAAAGTTACAGCGCCTTGTTAAGTATTGAAGGGGTGGGCGACAAACTTGCCTCTGACCTGTATCACTATGGATTCAGATCCCCTGATGATATCGCCGGCGTTTCCGCATCGGATCTTACAGTGATAGCCGGCATGAATGAAGAGAAGGCGCAGGCCCTGATAGATGCTGCCAACGCCGCCGCTGCTGTTAACTCAGGCGCAAAAGCCGAGAATATATCCGAGGCACCGCCCACTGAAGATAAGCAGGAACCTCCTGATGGGCAGTCCTAAGGGGCATATTCCCATAAGAACCTGCATTTCATGCAGAACAAGGCAAAACAAGCAAGAAATGATCAGACTGGTTCTTGATGAGAGGGGTCTTTTGGCAGATGATCCGCGACGTAGGAAGCCTGGAAGAGGAAGGTATGTATGCCCTAAAGACAAGTGTATTGATGCGCTTCAGGACAATAGAAAACCAAAGGCATCTCCTAGAAAGAGGCCTTTCAAGGTGGAAGACGGTTTGTTGGAAAAGTTAAAGTCGCTTTCTTTGAGCAAGGAAGACAGGCGACACACCCAGAGGAATGTATCGCAGGGATTAATCGGGGGACTTCATGGCAAAAATAAGAGTCTATGAGCTTGCCAAGCAGCTTAATATGGACAGCAAGCTCCTGGCGGATAAACTCATTACTGCAGGGCTGCCTGTGAAGAATCACAACAGCACGCTTGATGAAGATAGTGTTAGAAGAGCAAGAGAAATTGTCGAAGGCTCTGTCTCAGTTAAAGAGATTATTGAGGAGGCGCGGGTTAAGCCCAATGTGATCCGCCGCAGAAAAAAAGTAACGATAGAGCAGGAGCCTCTAGTAGTTGCCCCAGAGCTATCACAGGCGAATCAGGCAGAGAGACCTGCGGAATCCTCCTTACCTGAGGAGTCTCCATCCCCTGTCGAGCAGGAAGCCAAACCGATTATTGAAACTGGTGAGGCAAGACCGGCATCTCTCTCAGAGGAGGCTTCCGCAGAGAGTATCGCCAAGCCCCTCCAGGAATCCCTTGAAAAGGGGGAATCTGCGCCGGGAGAGAAGATAGAAGAGAAGTTGGTAGAGAAAACCATCGCAGAAAAGCCTATTCACCCGATCACAGAACCCCTTAAGGCTGAAAAGCAACCCGAAACAAAACCCCCTCTGAAAAAAAGCAAAAAGAAAAGGTTTGATCAGCCTGCCAGGATTATCAGAAGACCGCCAGAGGTGCCTATTCAGAGCCCTCCAGAAAAGGATCTTGAACCTCCCGCTAAGGCGCCTCATGAGCCGCCGATGGAGGAGATGCTCCCAGTACCTGAGGCCACATCTTCTGTTGAAGGAGAAGCCAAACCAAAGGTTCCTAAGAAAAAAGAGAAAAAGAGGATCGAAGATAAGGATACAAAACCTCGAGGAGCTGCGAGGCGTATTAAGAAAGAGGTATATGAGAAGGCTGATCTCTATGAGGGTAGAGAGTTTAGAAGGAAGGACAAAAAGTTATTGAAAAAACCCAGGGAAATGCAAAAGAGGCTTGATCAAACTGAGTTGCCACAGCCAAAGCCAGCAAAAAGGAAGATCAAGATAGGGGAATCGGTCCCCTTATCAGAGCTCGCCAGGGCAATGGGTGCGAAGGGGTCTGAGCTGATCAAGAAGCTTCTATCTCTTGGCATTGTTGCTACCATCAACCAGTCTATAGATTTTGAAACAGCCGCCCTCCTTGCCGATGATTTCGGCTATGAGCTTGAAATTGATACCATTGAGGAATCCAGCCTCATTGGAGATATCGCTGATCTGGATGAGGATCTAAGGCCTCGTCCTCCGGTTGTGACCATAATGGGACACGTGGATCACGGAAAGACTTCCCTTCTTGATTACATAAGACATTCCAACGTGGCCGGGGGCGAATTCGGAGGAATAACGCAGCACATAGGCGCTTATTATGTAAAGACCGATGGAGGCGACATAGTCTTTCTCGACACGCCTGGCCATGAGGCTTTTACCGCCATGAGGGCCAGAGGAGCAAAGGTTACCGATCTTATAGTTCTGGTTGTGGCAGCCGATGACGGCGTGATGCAGCAGACAAAAGAGGCAATAAATCATGCACGCGCAGCATCAATCCCGATACTTGTGGCCATAAACAAGATAGATAAGCCTGAGGCAAACCCCGACAGAGTAAAGAGGGAATTAGCCGAACTCAATTTTGTACCTGAAGAATGGGGCGGAGAAACCATCTTCGGATTGATTTCCGCTAAAACAGGTCAGGGTGTAGATGATTTACTGAATCTTATATTGCTTCAGGCGGAGATGTTGGAGTTGAAGGCCAATCCAAACAAGCCTGCGAAGGGTTCCGTCATTGAAGCGAGGCTGGACAAGAGCAAGGGGCCTGTTGCCGCAGTGCTGGTCAGGACGGGAACATTACGGCAGGGAGACCACTTTATCTGCGGTGATCATTACGGCAGAGTCAGGGCCATGCTCAACCATAGAGGTAAGCGCATGGTCACTGCCGGTCCGTCGGTGCCGGTGGAAGTGTATGGCATATCCGGTGTGCCTATGGCCGGTGACGAAATTATAGTGGTGCAGGACGAAAGGATAGCCAAGCAGATAATCGAAAACAGGAAACAGAAGGCGATCAAGCAACCCGCCGCCAGAAGGGGTTTAGTCAGCCTTGATGATCTCTTTCAAAAGATCAAAGAAGGTGAGGTAAAAGAACTCAATATAGTGGCCAAGAGCGATGTGCAGGGCACAATGGAGGCCCTGACAGACTCGCTTCTCAAGCTCAGCACCGAGGAAGTGAAGTTAAAGATAATACATGGCGGCACAGGGGCTATCGCAGAGTCGGATATTATGCTTGCCTCCGCATCCGGGGCCATCATATTGGGATTCAATGTAAGGGCAAACCCAAGGGTAGCCGAGCTGGCCGAAAAAGAGGGAGTTGACATACGCTACTATGACGTCATCTACAATGCCACCAAGGATATTCGTCTGGCAATGGCTGGTCTGCTCGATCCTACCTATAAGGAAAAGGTCACAGGACATGCTGACGTCAGGGAAGTTTTCAAGATCCCCAAGATTGGTTCAATTGCAGGATGCTATGTCACGGAAGGGCATCTCGAGAGAAATTCTAAAGTCAGACTCCTTAGAGATCAAATAGTTGTGTTTGACGGCAAGCTTACATCCCTCAGGCGTTTCAAGGAGGACGCCAAGGAGGTCGCGGCCGGATATGAATGCGGCGTCGGAATAGAGAATTTCCAGGATATTAAGCCCGGAGATGTAATAGAGGCGTATCAACTCGAACGGGTGATCAAAGATATATAAGCTATGGTGATCGGGATTCTCAAGATTCAAATGCATCTGGGGGAAGGCCATTCTCTCAAAGAGAAAAGGAAAGTTGTGAAAAGTTTGGTAGGTAAAGTCCGATCACGATTCAATGCAGCCATTGCAGAGGTAGGAGAAAATGACAAATGGCAGCTTATAGAGCTTGGACTGGCCGCTGTGGGCAATGACAGACGTCACATTGATTCATCGCTAAGCAACATTCTTGACTTCATTGACTCATTATATCTCGCTGAAATTGTCGACACCAAAATGGAACTTATAAACGTTTAGAGCATAGGGCTCCGCAAGCAGGCAAGGCACAATGGAACACAAGAGGCGGGCAATAAGGGTCGGGAGCGAGATCTTGAAAGAGATTGCCATTCTGCTCCGTGAAGAGATAAAGGACCCAAGGGTTAGGGGAGTCACTATTACAGGCATAGATCTGAGCAATGATCTTAAGGAGGCCAGGATATTTTTCAGCGTATTGCCCGGGTATGAATATTCAAGGGCCAAGGAAGGGCTTGACAGGGCCACAGGGTTCATAAGGAGGGAGATCGGAGCCAGGATGGAACTAAAGTATGTGCCATCAATAACCTTTAGGCATGACCCCAGCTTGGAAGGGGCCGCTCATATGGAAAAAATCTTCGAAAAGATACGAGACAGTGAATCCTGAAAAACACATTCAAACGATAGCGGATCTTATAAGGGGGTCTGAGCGGTTCCTTCTTCTTACCCACAGGGATCCTGACGCCGACGGTATCGGCTCCATGCTCGCCCTTGGAAAGGCTATTTCAGAATCTGGAAAGGATGCGGTCTGCTTGGCTGAAGGACCCCTTGAAGGCTCGCTCGGGATGCTTAAAGGAGCTGAGGATATTGTATTCGGCGATAAGGACGAGGCGGATTATGACGTCTTTATAGCCCTTGACTGCAGCGCCATCGGACGTATAGCAGGACGTGTCGGAAACAGCCTCAGCCCTCTTGTTAACATTGACCATCACGTTACTAATGACGATTTCGGGCATCTCAATTATGTTGACGCTCAAAGTTCATCAACAGGCGAACTGGTGCTCAAAGTCATAAAGGCAGCCGAGCTGCCCCTAAGTTACGTGACCGCTGAAAATATATTTGCCGCTATTCAGAGTGATACCGGATCCTTTAGGTACACCAATACCACCACCTCATCTCTCGTGGCGGCCATTGAGCTCATTGGATTGGGAGTTAAGCCATGGGAAGTAGCCATGAGGGTCTTGGACGGATGCACTCCTTCAAGATTGGAGCTTCTTCGTATGGCTCTGGGTACCCTATCATTTCATCATAATGACAGGATAGGGATGATGATTCTCACAAAGGAGATGTTCCAGGATGCTGGTGCGGATTTCCGTGAAAGTGAGAGATTTGTTGATTATCCCAGATATGTAAGAGGTGTTCAGATAGCCGTGCTTGTTCGGCAGACAGGCGAGGATAGATATAAATTCAGCCTAAGGTCCAACAGCACGGATAGGGTCGCAGAGTTGGCCTCTATTTTCGGAGGGGGAGGGCATGCAAGGGCTGCTGCCTTTGAGGTCAAAGGACTCCTTGATGATAGCCTTTGCCTTTTTCTGAAGGAAGCGGAGAGGTTCTTGTATGGATGAGATGCCGGACGGAATCCTCCTCATAGACAAGGATAGAGGAGATCTCTCATCGGAGGTTGTAAGAAGGGTCAAACGTATCCTGGGGGCCAGGAAGGTAGGCCATGCAGGGACTCTTGACCCTTTCGCAAGCGGTCTCTTGATCATTCTCCTGGGCAGGGCGACAAGTCTGGCAAGGTTCATCCACACTTGGAGCAAGAACTATAGTGGACTTATTTTGCTGGGCTCTGAAACCGATACCATGGACCCGACCGGCAGGATCACTCGAACAAGCCCTGTCCCCAGATTGGAGTCATCGTATATAGAGAAAACCGCGAGTTCTTTCGTGGGAGAAATATGGCAGACCCCACCTGCCTTCTCAGCAGTGAGATTTCAGGGTCAGAGGGCTTATAGCCTCGCAAGGAAGGGAATTATGCCCGACCTGTCTCCACGGAAGATTACAATAAATTCGCTCGATATCATTTATTCGGCAGGCCCGGTTATAGAAATGGAAGTAAGCTGCTCTTCGGGTACATATATAAGAAAGCTGGCGTATGATCTTGCTGTTAGACTTGGAAGCATAGGGCATCTCGTCACTCTGAGACGCACTTCATGCGGAGCCTTCGAGGCTGCGGGTTCCATCCGCTCGGGGGACCTAAAAAAGGAAACTGCCCGGCATATCCTTAGCGACCGGATAATACCCATTGCGGATGCCCTTCCCGGCATGCCTTCCCTTGAGATTGACGCTGCCTTGGCCCGCTCCCTCAGAATCGGAAAGAAACCATCCTTTACCGAGCTCTTGCAGCAATACGAAGAGGGTCATCCGAGAGAAGGGTACTTAAGGCTTCTCAATCAGGGTGACCTCACAGCAATAGTGCGAATAGGCAGTGTTAAAGGAATCGAAAGTGTTTCATTAGAGAGGGTGTTTCCCTCTATAAGCGACGTTAATTAATTCATTATAGGAGGTAGGAAAGTGGTTCTCACACCAGAGATAAAAAGAAACATCATTGAAAAATTCAAAACAAATGAAAAGGATACAGGAAGTCCGGAGGTACAGATTGCACTCTTGAGCAACCGCATCAAATACCTTACCGAACATTTCAAGACTCATTCTAAAGATCACCATTCACGAAGAGGACTCTTGAAGTTGGTAGGCAAGAGGAGAAGGTTATTGGACTATTTAAAGAGGAAAAACTTTGGAAGTTACAGAACTATGCTCCAGGAATTGGGAATCCGCAAATAACCTTGCTGACTGAGAAGAAGCAATTTAATTGGTTAAAACAACAGTTATTAAACTGGAGCGAAAGGAAAAATAGCAAATGATTAAAAGCTGTACGATCGAAATAAATGGTCGCACGCTGCACATAGAAGCGGGCCGCGTCGCGAAACAGGCCAATGGGGCTGTAGTGGTAACCTTTGGAGAAACCGTAGTACTAGTGACCGCGGTAGCAACAGACGAAGTCAGGCAGGGTATTGACTTTGTGCCCCTAACAGTTGAGTACCAGGAAATGTCTTATGCTGGAGGCCGCATACCAGGAAACTTTTTCAGAAGGGACATGGGACGTCCGGGTGAGCAGGAAACCCTCGTCTCACGGCTTATTGACAGACCTCTCAGGCCTCTTTTCCCGAAGGGCTACAGATACGAAACGCAGGTCATAGCAACCGTCTTGAGCACAGACAAGGAAAACGAAGCGGATGTTCTTGCCATGCTGGGGGCGTCTGCAGCCCTTGAGATCTCAGATATCCCGTTTGCGGGTCCGGTAGCCGGGGTGAAAGTGGGCCGAATCGGCGGCAAGCTGGTCATCAACCCAACGATTTCGGAGCAGGATGAAAGCGACATAAACCTCATTGTCGCAGGAAGCCGCAGTGCGATCGTCATGGTTGAGGGAGGTGGCGACTTCGTTTCAGAAGCAGAGATGATTGAAGCGATATTCTTTGCCCATGAGGCCATTAAACCCATCGTTTCTATGCAGGAGGAACTCAAGGCCGCGGTCGGAAAGGTCAAAAGGGTACTTCCTCTGGATCCACTTGAAAAGGAAATTGAGAGCAAAGTGGAAGAGATCGGCAAGGATCTTCTTCTTGATGTCATAGGAACCGCTGACAAGAAGATGAGACAACAAAAAAGGGCGCAAGCCCAGAAAAGGGCCTCAGAAGCCATCTCTGAGCTTTACGAGAATAGGGGCTCCCAGGCGGTTGCGTTCATGGATTCTCTTGAAAAGAAGCTTGTTCGAAGGATGGTACTGGATGAGGGCAGGAGAATTGACGGCAGGTCATTTGAACAGGTACGACCAATAGAATGCACAGTGGGCATTTTGCCCAGGGTCCACGGCTCGGCCTTGTTTACCAGGGGTGAGACTCAAGCGATGGTACTGACTACTCTTGGAACCGAACAGGATGAACAGAAAATTGAATCCATATATGGAGATTCGGCCAGGAACTTCATCCTTCACTATAACTTTCCTCCATATTCAGTTGGAGAGGTTAAAAGATTGGCTGGCCCAGGCAGAAGAGAAATCGGCCATGGAGCACTTGCCAGGCGTGCTTTATCACCTGTAATGCCCAAGAAAGAGGCCTTCCAGTACACGGTCAGAATCGTATCTGAAATCCTGGAGTCGAACGGATCATCCTCAATGGCAACGGTATGTGGAAGTTCTCTCTCGCTGATGGATGCCGGGGTGCCCATTAAGGATGCAGTCGCAGGCGTAGCCATGGGTCTGGTTTCAGAGGGAGATAAGGTGGCCGTGCTCACCGACATAATAGGCGATGAAGATCATTATGGAGATATGGATTTCAAGGTTACCGGCACAGATTACGGAATAACTGCTCTGCAGATGGATATAAAGATCTCGGGCCTATCAAGGGAAATTATGGAAAAGGCGCTTGAGCAGGCCAGGCAGGCTCGCCTGCACATCCTCGAGAAGATGGCCGCGGGCATCCTGAAGCCCCGCGTGCAGGTTTCGGAGTACGCACCGGTGGTCCAGAAAATTAAGATAAGACCTGAAAAGGTAAGGGTGCTTATAGGCCCCGGGGGGAAGACCATAAGACAGATAACCAATGACTCCAAAGCCAGGGTCGAGGTGGAGGACGACGGCACTGTTAATATTTCCGGGCCGGACAGGGAGACCACGGATGAGGCTGTCAGGATGATTCAGGATCTCCTGCAGGAAGCTGAGATCGGCAAGATCTACAAGGGAAAGGTTGTCAAAATAGCTGATTTCGGAGCCTTTGTGGAGATCTTCCCGGGCACGGACGGTCTTGTGCACATATCCCAGCTGGACCGTGAAAGGGTCAATAGGGTTTCGGACATTTTGAAGGAAGGCGACGAGGTGATGGTGAAGGTCCTTGAAATAAGTGACGACGGCAAGATCAGACTCTCCCGCAAGGCAGCCCTGGATGAGAGCCGAGAATAACTGCCGCAAAACCATCCTCAGCAACGGCGTAAGGATCCTGTCAGAGCGCGTGGACCACATGCGATCTGTCTCCCTTGGGATTTGGGCTGACGTCGGCTCCAGAGACGAGTTTGACGGCAAGAACGGAATAGCCCACTTCATAGAGCACATGCTCTTCAAAGGAACCAGGAACAGAAGCAGCATGCAGATTGCAGTGGAACTGGATTCTATAGGCGGGTTTCATAACGCCTTTACAGGCAAGGAGACAACCTGCTTCCATGGGAGGGTACTGGGGAAACATTTTCCCCAGTTGGCGGACATACTCTCTGACCTGTTTCTGAACTCGGTTTTTGAACCAAGAGATATAGAGCTTGAACGTCAGGTGGTGCTTCAGGAGATCAGCATGGTTCAGGACACTCCTGAGGAATATATACATGAGCTTTTCAATGGCCTGGTATGGAAAGGGCACCCTATGGGCTCTCCAATACTGGGAGAGGAAGCTACCGTCTCAGGCTTCGATCGAGAAACCATTCTCTCTTTCATGGAGAGACGCTACACGCCTGCAAGGATTGTGGTGGCATCCGCAGGGAGGCTTGACCACGAAGCCCTCTTAGCCTTTTTTGAACCTATCTTCTCTGGGGTTCAAGCCTCTGACATAAGCCCAAAGGGCAGGACATGCCCCCAATTCATAGGGGCTTGCTCCCAGATAGAGAAGGATCTGGAGCAGGTCCAGATATGCGTTGGCGGGAGGGCAACTTCTCTGCGGGATGAGAGGAGGTTTGCCTGCGGGATACTCAGCACGATTCTGGGCGGGAATATGAGTTCCCGTCTTTTTCAGGAAATAAGAGAAAAAAGGGCCTTGGCATACAGCATTTACTCCTTCCTCAATACCTTCAGTGATACCGGGGTGCTCGGAATATATGCCGCGACCGACCCTGATAAGACAGAGGAGACCCTGGATCTTATTCGCAAAGAAATTATTGAAATCATGAGGGGAGAAGTCTCTGCCTCTGAGCTTGGAGCGGCAAAGGAGCATCTAACTGCCTCCTTATATCTGTCCTCTGAAAGTGCCGACAGCCGCATGATACGTTTGACCAAAAATGAAACCATATATGGGCGGGACGTAAGCTATGATGAGGTGGTATCCAGGCTTGAAGCGGTCACATTGGATGATGTCATAGGAATTGCCGGTCATATATTCGGCAACGGCAATACCGCCCTTGCCACTTTAGGTCCCATAAGAGAAGGGGACATTGACAAAAGCCTGATCAGATTTGCTTAGGATGCGAGAGTGGATCACAGGACAGCAGAAGAAACCCTGGCCGATAATCAAATGGATCTAACAACCATAAAGGTGATTAAATTGCGTGAGGGCTTGCCGGATAATCCGCTGGCCTATGCTTCCGAAGGTTCATCCGGCATGGATGTCAGGGCTTGGCCTGATGAGCCCGTAACCCTCCAGCCCGGGGAAATCCGGTTGATCCCTACAGGAATAGCCATCTCCATCCCCGAAGGCTTTGAAGCGCAGATCAGGCCCAGAAGCGGTCTTGCGCTCAAGAATGGACTGGGGATATTGAACGCACCCGGCACGATTGATTCGGACTACCGGGGTGAGATAGGAATCATCCTAATAAACTGGGGCAAAACATCCTTTACAGTGAATCGGGGCGACAGAATAGCTCAGATGGTCATAGCCCGAGTATGCAGGGCAGAGCTTCTGGAGGTCTCATGTCTTGATAAAACCGGGAGAGGTGCGGGCGGGTTCGGCCACAGCGGGATCCTCTGACTATTGGTTCCTTATTTCAAAGATGCTATAGTGAGATATATCCGGCGTGCACTTAGATGAAGATAATAACCCTCCAGGTAAACGGAGGGACAAACAGAGGAAACGCAGAAAGGCCTATTTATGCAGTTGCTGCGGCAACTCTACTCCGTTTTGCTGGACTTGTCCGTGCGGCTTTCAGATCTGCAACAGGTGCATGGATGAAAATCTCTGGGGACTTACTTGCAGCGGAGTTAACTGGCAGTGTCCGGATTGCGGCAGTCTGAGACCCTTTTGATGAGTCGCATTGGCTGAATGAGGTCTTCAACCTGTATCAGGGAGTAATTCGCTGATGAATCGTGATCTTGCTGATTCCTATTTTTACGCCCTCACAAGAGTAATAGATGCTATTTATCAGGAAGAACCCCTGGACGACACGCTTTATTTCCTGGTGTCGCTCGCCTCTGAACTTACAAGTGCAAAAGGTGGCACCCTCAGGGTTCTTGAACAGGGGACCTTTAATCTGAAGGTGGTTGCCAGCTACGGATTGAGCAAGGCCTACCTGGACTCCGGGGCCATTGACCACGGCCGCAGCATAACCGAAATAAGGGAGGGGGATGTAATCATTATAAACGATTTCGAAAATGACCCCCGCGTCCAGGACAGAAACGCCGCTAGAACGGAAGGGCTTCGGGCTGTGATTGGAATACCCTTCACCGTGAACGAAACCACCTATTGCATCCTGAGGGTCTATTTCACCGCGAAAAAGGTCCCGACCCACGAGGAAATGGAGCTTCTCTACAGCCTGGGAAAACTGGGGTGTCTGGCGATACTCAGGGCTGCGGTAATAGAGATGGAGGGCAGATAGGAGTCAGCGAGATCTCACCAGCTTCCTTATCTTGCTCGGCCCTGCCAGCCAGATAAAGAGACAGGAAAAGAGAAGACTTGCGAAACTGATCTCGAAGGCAGCAGTGTAGGAGCCCGTTATATCGCGCATAAATCCGACCACATAAGGCCCCAGAGACCCCCCAAGCCCCCCTCCCATGCATATTACGGCAAATATAAGTCCGAATGAACTGCCGATGAATATATCGGCACTCACAGAAGGAAAAAGGGGCGCTGCGGCTCCATATCCGAGGCCGAAGGAAAGCGCGAAGAGAAGGGGCATAGGACCGTGCAGGTCTGATATCAGAAGCAGACACAAAATCCCGACTGCAGTGATAAGTCCCGCAAATGTATTGGCCTTCTCCCTTCCCATCACATCGGATAGATGGCCGAAAAGTATCTTTCCTGCCGCACCGGCGAGCCCAAGTATCCCGAAATAGGAAGCGGCCTTTTCGCTGGACAGGCCGCTGTCAACCATTGCTGAGATGGAATGAAGAAGCGTGCCCTGATAGACCCAAGACCCGAAGAAAAATGACCCAAGAAGGAACCAGAAGCGACTCGTCCTTATTGCCCCCTTGAGGGTCCAGTCCTCGCCAGCCCAGACGGGGTCCATCACCTTGACGCAAAAACCGGACTTATCGGAGACAGGAATTTCATTCGCTACACATCCGTCCGGGCTCAGGTTCATGTCGGCAGGGCTCTTGCGGCCGAATATTAGATTAAGGGGCACTATCAGGCCCAGAACCGAGCCGGCTAGAAACAAATATGTAGTTCTCCAGCCGAAGACAGTTATTCCTCTCTCTACCAGCGGGATAATGAGAAGCATCCCGAAGCCTATCCCTGACATCGCTATGCCGATGGCCAAGCCCCTTTTCCTCTCAAACCACTTCGGGATGAATGCCGAATGCGAGGAAAATCCAAGGAGGCTTACCCCTGCTCCCGCAAAAACGCCGTAAAATATGTAGAACTCCCAAAGGGATGTGGCCCTGCTCACAACGGCTAGAGAAATAGTCAAGAGAAGGGCGCCGATAGGAATGATGAGCCTTGGTCCGAAACGATCCTGCAAGTGACCGGTTATAGGCCCCAGAAGTGATTGCGAGATGATAAAGATCGAGAAGACGCTAGAGGCGGTAGCCCTGCTCCAGCCGAACTCCTTTATCACGGCCAGAAAAAAGACCGAAAACGAATACCAGACTCCGAAGGCGATACCCAGGGTAACAAAGGCCACCCCAACTATCACCCATCCGTAATAGAGAGCTGCTCTTCTATCAGAATAATTCTTCATCTTCCCCACGTGCCTTCAATCGGAAGGGAAAAGCTAACACACAGAGGCCTCAGCCGCAATAGAACTCTTCCTTTTTGAAGTTTGCTCTTGTTTTGGAAGATGTGTCGCCTATAATTGCAACCGATTCGGGAAAGGAGCTCTTGATGGAAAACCTCTGGCTTCAATCGGCCCTGTGGGTAGGGCTTGCTCTTGTAGCGGCATTAATATCAATAAGAATAAGCATCTCGGTTGCCCTTATAGAGATATGCGTTGGGGCATTTGCCGGAAATCTCTTGGGAGTCACAACGACTGAGTGGATGAACTATCTGGCAGGAGTTGGGGCAATACTTCTGACCTTTCTGGCCGGAGCGGAGATAGATCCGGCCGTCATAAGGAAGCACTTCTGGTCAAGCGTCAGCATAGGAGTCATGGGTTTTTTCGCTCCCTATCTGGGAGTGCTTACATTCGCTCACTATGTCTGCGGCTGGCCCTGGCCCCAAGCACAAATAGCGGGGATAGCTCTTTCAACCACCTCGGTGGCTGTGGTTTATGCAGTCATGGTGGAGACTGGCTTTAATAAGACTGAGATGGGCAAGATCATACTGGCTGCCTGTTTTATAAACGACATAGGAACGGTCCTGGCTCTGGGGATCGTCTTTGCCAATTACAATCTATGGCTGGTATTGTTCGCTGTTGTCACGGCACTGGCTATGTGGCTGTTGCCTAAGATCGTGCCATGGTATTTCGCGAAGGTCGGAAACAGGATCAGCGAGCCTGAGATAAAGTCCATCCTGCTCATACTGTTCTTTCTCGGTGGCCTCGCGTCAATAGCTAAGAGCGAGGCTGTTCTTCCTGCATATCTTATAGGCATGGTGCTGGCGCCTTTCTTCCTGAAGGATCGTGTCCTTTCCCAGAGGATGCGTGTAATCGCCTTTACCTTGCTCACCCCTTTTTATTTCCTTAAGGCAGGCTCTTTGGTGAAGTTCGGTACCATAGCATCGGCTTTTGTCCTTATAGCCGCGTTTCTTGCAGTAAAGATGCTGACTAAATTCGTGGGGATTTTGCCGCTGACAAAGGCGTTCCGCTTCGAGAAGCGCGAGGGCATGTACACCACACTCATGATGTGTACCGGGCTAACATTTGGAAGCATCTCCGCCCTCTTCGGGCTGACAAACGGCATCATTGACCAGGACCAGTACACAATCCTGGTAACCGCCGTCATAGGAAGCGCGGTAGTTCCAACACTCATCGCACAAAAGTTCTTTCAACCCAAAAGACCTGACAAGGAGGATGAACATGTTTAAGAAAATCCTAACCGGCATAGACGGCTCTGAAAA
>JBGSUA010000048.1:0-70120 GCA_041753575.1 Desulfatiglandaceae bacterium | reverse complement strand
GGTGTACCGCCATCACCGCCTCTGTGTTCTCAGATTGCCCCTTGAGCATTTCAAGATAGCCCTGGTTGTTTTCGCCGACCACACCCCGCGCTTTGAGGGCGATGATTGCCGGCAATCGCTCTTTCATCCGGGTTTTTACATCCTTGGACCAGGCTGTCCCTGCCAAAAGTGTGATTGCCGCCAAAATTAGAACAAATGTCGCTCTTGTGTTCATACGCATGTTTAAGTCTCCTTTTTACATGACAGGGTCATTGGGATTTCAATCTTTTATTCAAGCACCATGGCGCCGGTTATCAATTTCCTGTAGATGTCCGTTCAGCGTTAGACGCCGACATGCGGCCTATGGCGCGCTATGGTGTGACGGGTTTAATTTCTTCCTTGGCTTTGTCAATATCTCCAAAGAAGTCATCCAACGCTTTGTCCACCTTTACATTGACATCTATGGTGATGTGCATGGGCGCCACTTCGATTCGGTGCACCGTTTCCACCTTGTGTTCGGTCTGACAGCCGGCGATGCCGATCAGCCCGGCCGCCAGAATGATGGATATCTTAGTCCTGGTCATAAAATTCTCCTTTTCTATCGTGCATGCGGTTCATTGGGTTTCAGCAGCTCCTTGTACCGGAGGAGTTGGTTGATGGGGCTTTGAAAATTCAGGTCGAGGCGGATGCCTTTGAATTCCGCCTGGCCTTTTCCCTCAAAGCGGATAAACGTGCCCTTGGCGGTGTCGTAGGCAAAGGGCAGCAGGCGGTTGGGACGGCCATCAAGTTGCAAAGCAACCATCAGCAATTCTTTGCGACTGTTCAGTTGGAGCTTGGCCCAATCATAAGTATAGTCTTTCAGCGCTTCGGTGGCAATATCCAATTGTGTATGCTGCGGGGTCCCGGGGGCTAAGCCCTGCAAAAAAGTCTGGGTATTGCGCAGTTGGATGGTTCCGGTTTGTCCCGGAGTCGAAGTTAATTCTCCATTGTCAAAATAGATCTGATTTTTGGACCAGCGAATAGGGATCCGGCCGCTGATGTTACCTTCACCTTTTCCTTCGGCCACCCCGAGTTGATTCAACACTTTGGCCAGGTTGATCCGATCGCAAACCAGGGTCAGATCCAGATCCGGATTTTGCGGCTGGAGGCGAATAGATTTGCTGCTGATGTTGCCTTCGCACCATTTCATGCTGACGTTTTCAATGAATATGGAACCGTCCGCTTCGATTTGAAAATACGCTTTCATTTCCTCTGCGGCGATGTTTCCGAGCTGCAGGGCGGCAACTCGCAGCGTTTGCCTCGGCTCGCTCTGCATGGAGGGGAGGTTGTCGAAAGCCAATGATATGTCAATCCCATCCAACGTCAGGTCGGTTTCTTTCTGGCTCACACGTCCCTGGTCCAGCTTGAAACTTCCGTTGCCCGTCAGCGAGCTACCGCTGAGTGCCAGCGCAGCCTGTGCTTGCAGCCGGCCGTTGAGGTTCACGCCGGCAGCGGCCGAAAAAAGACTTCCCAGTTCGATCGCCTTATCCGGCTTATAAACCGGCAATTTAAGATTCATGCGAACGCTGTTCTGCTTCACATCGGCATGTATCAAGACATTCATTCCCGGAAAAAGTTGACTGAGGTGCGTCAAGTTTGCACTCAGTCCATTTGCCGAGGATCGCAATTTGCCGCTCAGGCTGCCGATGGACTTATTTTTCCACTGGATACCGGCTTTGATGTGACCTTCGGCGCCTTTTGAGGGCATCGGCCACTGCACGGGAAGGTGCATGGACATCTGATGGAGTCGCAATTCCTGGTCCGGGAGATCAACCTGAGCGCCGGTTATCTCCACTTTTCCACGGGCTTCCCACGCTTTGTCCCGGCTTCCTTCTACATCAATGGCCAATTCGATCTGGTCCGCTTTTGCACTGACCTTGTCATGGGTTAAAACGGGTTTCGGCAGATGGAAGTTGACCTGCAATCGCGATTGGTCGCCTACCACGGCCTGGCCGGTCAGCCCAATGGAGGGCATTACCAACTCTGCGTCGGGCAGGCGTACATGCACAGGGCCGCTCGCTGCGGAAAGCTCCCAGGCATCTGTTATCCATGCGGCAGTTAATGCAATTTCGGGAAGCAGAGCCTGAACCGGGTGACTTAATCGAAAGGGGCTGCTGGTCATTTGCCAGTGCCGGGGGTTGTCGGCTTTCAGGCTCACCACCAGCGGTTGTTCGCGACCTTGAGGGTTCAAGGCGTTTTCCATGGTAACGCCATAGCCGTTGATGCCAAGCCGGGAAAATTCCACCCGAGTGGTTAAAGCCCTCATCTGTAAGGAGGTGATCTGAAATTCACATCGGCCGGCCAGTTGTATGATACCCTTCAGTGACAGTGGCCCAATCTCATTGAGGAGGTCGGGGAAACTCTCAGGGTTCAGATTTCCTTCGGTTACCTCCACAATGGCCATGTCGTTCCGGCTGTCGAGAGCGGCCGTGGCTGCCAATTTACTGCCGCGACTTGAGAGCGAAAGGGCGGCGCGGACATTACCGTTTCGCAAATCGGCCATATCCAGTTCGATGTTCAGAGCGCCTTCGATTTTGTGCCGGCGCCAGTTGAAGGTGATTATACCATCGCGGAGGGCGATTGATTTTATTTCCAGCGGCAGAAGCGTCTCAAGCCGCATAGGGCTATTGCCCGTGGCGGTGGAATGGGTTGACCGCGTTGGTATGCTCCAGCCGGCCACAATAACACCCTCGTCTTCGATGGTCACCTGTAGGCGCGGACCGATCAGGATAATGGAATCAACTTTACGCTGCAGCAAAGCTTTCAGGCCGTAACGGATTTGGATGGCATCCAGTTCAAGGACGGGGGATTGAGCTTTGGCGATGCGGATTGGTCCAAGGTCGGCAGCGGTCCAGCCGATGCGCCGGATCTCTATCCTTTCCAGGGTCAAGCCGGTCTTGCTCACCAGGGCCGGCAGCAGCTCCTTTTGCAGATAGACGGGCAGATACATGCGGGCGGCTATGACGACAGCGATCATCGCGAGGACTCCGGCGATTAAGGCAATCGTCACCTTTTTTCTGGAACGGGAAACCATACCCCCTCAAAACAAAATTATACTAAGGGACGCCCTTGACATTTACAGATTTCGAGAGTCAGGCCAGCTGCCAAGCCAAAGGCTGATGAGCTGCGGCGGAAGAAGCCCCACCCTGAGTGCAGGTCGAATAACGATTGTTGCCCCTGCTTTGAGGGCACTAGAAGGTTGAAACGTACAAAGACTAATCAGTTACACTCCTTGACCGGAATGCCCATAAAGAACTCAACTGTTGCCTTTCGGCAGTGTGTAAGGATAAACTCTGAGGCTATGTCGTATTCACCCACCAGTGCCTGATCCTATGTTAACGATTTTCCTTAAAATACATTTCACTAAGCAATTTTTCAAGCGAAAATCTTGATTGGGGAAGCCGCCTGAAGGCGCAATGCAACCGTCGCGTTATTGTGCCCTGGTAAGCAATCACAGAGTTGCATCCAGGCGCCTTGTTCGGCTCCAAGTCTTCAGAGCCAGTGTTTTTTGATCGAGAAAAAGCCCATTTTTGACTCTCCTAGTATATGATAATATTATACTGACATGTTGGATTTTGAGCGTATAGAGGGTTTCGACTGGGACGAGGGGAATAAAGACAGAGAAGCATATGCTAAAGCCAATTCCTGATTTTAGTACTGAAGATGATGAGCGAGAATTTTGGGCACAACAAGACTCGACAGAATATTTGGACTGGAAGCTAGGGGAACCAGTGGTCCTCCCGAAGCTGAGATCGTCAACAAAGACAATTTCTTTGCGTATGTCTGAGACGATGTTGAATGAGTTGAAATTACTTGCAAACAAAATGGATGTTCCATATCAGTCCCTTATCAAAGTATATCTCAGGGAACGTATAGATAAAGATCTAGGCAGGGGAGTAAGTGAGATTCAGGACTGACAAGACCCCATAGGGTCCCCCGGAGAAACTGATTATTGACACCCGCCTGTTCATCTGCTTGCATTGTGATCCTCGTAGTATTGCTGGGGACCTGTACGGCGGTGATTATCCGACATCGTTGCCTTGGGGGAGGGCTCATGTTTCATTTCAAAGACAGTCCCGGCCTATCGGCCAAGAGCAAGGGATCTGCTTTCTATTCTTTATCCTTCATTTCTTCATCCTTCATTGCCTTTCTTGCGGCCCTTTTCATTTTGGGCGCTGCGGGAGGAGGGGCTGTTATCCGGGCTCCTTCCGCCCATGCCGCCGGATACCCGGTTTCAACTGAGCTTGCCGAATCGGCCGCAAGGCGGCTTGTGGCCGAGCTTGAGAAGAAGGCAGAGTTCCGTTACGTGGCAGGTGAAAGGGGCGACTATTACGCCTCCCTTGACCTTGCAAAGAAAAGGCTCTATGCAAAGGTCCCCTGGAAGGCGGGAGAGAGGGAGCCAGTGGTTATCTACCTTTTCCAGGAAAGGGGAACCAAGGCGAGGCCCGTCTTTGCCGAGCTTATGGAAAAGGAGCTCTCCCTTGCCCTGGACGTCTCCGTAAAATTCATGCCTGTTACCAGGGACGAGAAGTTCCTTTCCATGCACAAGCTTGAGACAGGCCCTACGGTGGATGAAAGCACCGCCCCGGCCTTCGGCAGGGCGCTGGGCGCAAGATATTTCCTCACAGGCACATTCTGGCTTGAGGGGGAGAGCGCCGTTGTACTCTGCTCCCTGTGGGATGCTGAACTCGGGCTTGAGCTGAACGCCCAATCACGCCTCAGCTTCTGGGACCCGATCCTCTTAAAGGAGAGGGCATCAAAGGGCTGGTGGAAGGCCCTTGCGGGTCTTGCATGTCTTGTGGGCGTTTTCCTTTTTTTCAGGCTCATGAACAGGAGCGTCTGTTACAACCTCAGGTGCCGGGAGAACAAGACCGCTTACCTTGCCATACAGATTGTATTTGCGGTTGCGATGGCGGCTCTTGCGGTGCTCGCGGCCCTCTGGTGGCTGGGGCCGGTTTGAACGGCAGCCCTTCATAGGTTCAGGGTTCAATGTTCAAAGTTCGGAAGAGGGGGGATATACTATATGGGTTTTTTCGGAGGGATAAGAAGGGTCTTTTCAACAGGGCAGGTTTCCTCGGCGGAAAAGGCAAGGGCACTCCATGAACAGGGGGATACTGAGGGCGCGGTAAAGCTGTTGGAAGCTGCTATCGCATCTCGCAGGGAAAGCGGCAAGGCGCTTGCGGTGCTCCAGGAGAGACTGGATCAATACACCCAGGAACTCTCCATTGAGCGTATAACCACCATGGAACAGATGGTCTCCTCTTCCCTATTCGACGAGGGGCACTATGACAGCCTTGACAAGGTCCTTACCGGACTGGATAGAGGCATAGCCGAGGGGAGATTCAAGGGCCAGGCCATGGCTAGGGCCGAGGCGATCTACAAGCAGTACTGGCCTGCCTTTCAGGAGCTTAAAGAAAAAGTGAGGGCTAAAAAGGCCGGATCAATTCTTGAAAGGCTGAGGCGCCTCAATCCCGAGACCCAGGCCGATGATTTCGTATCCCTTGCAGAGAATCTTATTCGTCTCGGGGGGAGAATGCCCGATGACCTCTTACAGGCATATAACCAGGCCCAGCAGATATCCTATCTTCTCCCTGAGACCCTCACGGAGTTTGCCGGGATGAAGATCGAGCGTCGCCTTGGCCGGGGAGGATTCGCAGAGGTCTATCTGGGCTCGCCTCTTGGCACGAGCTTCAGGCAGGCGGTGAAGGTCTTTGCCCCCATGCCGGCCCTTGTAAGGGAATCAGGCATGTCTCTTTCGGAGATGAGAGACCGCTTCCGCAGGGAGGCGGACCTCATGCTGAGGCTCTCCCAGGAGCGTATCCCGGGAATAGTCTTCGCGCGATCGGTGAACGTCTGGCAGGGAAAACCATATCTCACCATGGATTACTATCCCGCAAACCTCTACTCCCTCATAGGCTCCGACGACGATATCCTAAAGACCGGAAGACCCGCACCGCCTCTTGCCTGGGAAAAGGCAAGGCCCATTATAGGTGCGTTTCTTACAACCATACTGGCCATCCAGGAAAGAATGCCCAATCCCATTATCCACAGGGACTTGAAGCCTGGAAACATCCTGCTCGACGGTCATGACCGGCCCTATGTGGGCGACTTCGGCCTTGCAAAGGAGACCAGCAGGACAGACATCATGCAGAGCCTCATGAGCAAGACCGGCCAGTCCCTGGGGACAAGATTCTACGCGGCGCCTGAGCAGCAGGGGGCCTTCAAGGAGGCGGACCACAGGGCCGATATCTATTCGGCAGGGGTCATCATCTACCGGATATTGACAGGGAGGCTCCTGGGACTTCACGACTACGAGCAGACAGGGCTCTCAAATCCCTCGACGCCAAAGGAGCTGGACGACCTCCTTCGCAAGGCCACCATGACCGAAGTGGATCAGAGGCTCTCGGATGTGAAAACACTCCTTTCCATATTTGAAGGAGACGTAAGGCCCATTGAGGTTCAGTCTAGTCCGGCAGGTCCCAGGCCTGAGGAGCTGTTCCAGAGCGCCCTTGAGATGGCATACGCATTCGCCGCCGAAGGCGGGATACTCCCTGATCCGGTGAGGGCCAAGCTCGCAGCCAGGGCATCGGAGCTGGGTCTCGATGCGGCCGCTGTCGTAACCCTGGAGGAGGATTACAGAAGGAGGCTCGGCCTTGCGGGAAGCGGGGGTGAGAGGGTGGTTTCCGCCTCAGCCGCGCTGGGCTCGGGAGCCGCTGCAGGCTTCGGCGCCCTGGTGATAACCTCGGAGCCGGAGATGGCCGAGGTCACAATAGACGGTATCGCCAGGGGAAAGACCCCCCTTTCAATCGCCCGCACGGAGGCTGGGCGCAGATCCGTGTGGATCAAGCTCCCGGGCTATTATCCCGTGAGGCGGCTTGAGCAGATTCAGGCCGACAGGGAACTCAAGATCCATGTGATCCTCGAACCGCAACTAGGGAGCATAAAGGTTGAGGCAAAGACCTATTCGGCAAAATATCCGGCGAGGTTTTTCCTTGACGGGAAGCTCATGGGGCCTGCGCCTCTAACGGTACAGGATGTGGTCGCAGGGGAGCACACCTGGCGGGTTGAGGCCGACCAACACGCGCCTGCAACCGGCCCTATTGAAGTCAAACTGGACGAAGAAGCCCAGGTGAGTGCCACGTTAATACCGGTTCCCGGCAGGATTGAAGTGGTGAGCGTTCCGGAAATGGCTGAATTAATCATTGATGAAAAGGATACGGGCGATAAGACGGACACTGTAATTGAGATGGATGCGGGCAGGCACAAGGTTTCCGTCAAGCTCAAGGGATACAAACAGGCGGAAAAGGAGATAGAGCTTGAACCGGGGGGATACGCCCAAGCCGAGTTCAGGCTGGAGAAGGGCGGGATAATAGAGGTTTGAGGCGGTGACATCATCACCAACAGCATCGGGATGAAGCTGAAGCTGATACCGCCTGGGATTTTCATGATGGGAAGCGAGTTGTCTGGTGATGAAAAGCCCGTGCACAGGGTGGAGATCACAAGGCCTTTTTACCTGGGGGTCTATCCAGTGACCCAGGCGGAGTGGAAGAAGGTGATGGGGAGCAACCCAAGTTCCTTCAAAGGGGATAGAAACCCTGTTGAAACTATATCCTGGGACGACTGCCAAAAGTTCATAAAGAACCTCAACTCGATGGAAAAGACGGACAGTTACCGGCTTCCCACAGAGGCCCAGTGGGAATACGCCTGCAGGGCCGGATCAGAGGGGAAATGGTGTTTCGGAGACAATGAATCCGAACTTGTGAAATATGCATGGTATGATAAAGTTTCAGGAAATGAGACCCATCCGGTGGGGGAACTAAAGCCCAATGCCTGGGGCCTTTACGACATGCACGGCAATGTCTGGGACTGGTGCGAGGACTATTATGGGAGTTATCCGTCGGGCTCAGTGACAGATCCTACAGGTCCATCGTCTGGTTCCTACCGCGTCGGTCGGGGCGGCTCCTGGGACTATTACGTCGAGGATTGCCGTTCGGCGTACCGCAACTACCTTTCGCCCGAGTTTCGGAGCAGCAACCTCGGCTTCCGCCTCCTGAGGACAGTATGACCCCTGGCCCTTTTACCCTTTGTCCCTTGGGTAAGTTCTTTGGTTTTACAGTGTTAGGGGATGGAGCTGCTCTCCGAGCCGAAGGCCAATGAGGAGCGGCCGTTCACGCACCTCGGCCGAGGCGGGGCGGTTCCTGCGGGGCCTTCGGTTGTGGCTCAGGAAGGAGAGGATTTGTTGCTGACCAAGGTGTTCACACTTCGCTTCGACCCCATCGTGGACGGTTTCGACGACACACAGGTGAGGGATTTCACAAAGGACCGCCAGGTCATATCGGTGAAGGATCATTTCTTCCTCCGCCACGAGGTCCCCTATCTCACGCTTGTTATCACCTATCTTGCAGGCCGAAAGGACGCCCCCGGCCAATCTTCCGATAACAGTGGCAAGCCCGATGATTAGTGGCGGGAACTCCTCACACCCGAGGATATGCCGATGTTCAACTCGCTCAGGGACTGGAGGACCAGGACGGCCCGGAAGGACGGGGTTCCCCCTTATGTCATCTGCACCAACAGGCAGCTTGCCGAGTTGGCAAAGATGAGGCCCGAGAGCGCAGCAGGCCTCATGAAAATAGAAGGGATCGGAAGGAACAAGGCCGCCAAGTATGGGGAAGAGATAGTGCGGATCGTCTCTGCAACGGCTCAGGCGGCCTCGTCCGGCCATACCGCGCAAACAGGGGAAGACCTGGCAAAGGGGCCTACGGAGGCTAAACCGCCCGATGAATCAAAACAGACTTGATGAGCCAGTCATCTTCGGGAAGTGGCTGGAGTTCCTCAAGTGGCTTTTTCCCATTACGGAGAAGTTCCCCAGAAGGGTGAGGTTCACCTTCGCGGACAGGATTGATCACCTGGCTCTTGATATTGTGGAGGACCTGGTGGAGGCGCGCTACAGCAAGGACAAGAGGGCTGTGCTCGCAAGGGGCAACCTCAAGCTGGAAAAGCTCCGGGTCCTTTTACGTATTTCCCACGAAATGCGCTACCTCTCTAACAACTCTTATGAATTCGCATCGAAGGGCCTCGCAGAGACGGGTCGGATGCTGGGGGGCTGGATCAAGCAGCAGGAGGAAAGATGAGAGGGGCTGGGGGACTTTTCGAAAAGATCACGGCCTTCGAGAACCTGCTTCTTGCCGCAAAGAAGGCGTTGAGGGGAAAGAGGGGCAAGCCTCGGCCTGCGGAGTTCTTTTTTCATCTTGAGCAGGAGATCGGCAAAATGAAGGAAGAAATCACTTCCGGGGCCTATCGGCCGTTGCCGCACAGGAGCTTTGAGGTTTTTCACCCGAAGCACAGGGTGATCAGGGCATCGGATTTCAGGGACAGGGTTGTGCACCATGCGATCTGCAATTACCTGGAGCCTGTGCTGGACCGTGGGATGATTTTCCATACCTATGCGTGCAGGACAGGCAAGGGAACCCACGCGGCAGTCAAAAGAGCAAATGTTTTTTCAAGAAGATATCCTTTCTTTCTGAAGTGCGATGTCAGGAAATACTTCGACTCCATTGACCATGAAGTGCTGAAGGCTATTCTTGCGAGGAGGGTCAAGGATGAAAGGCTCTCCGAGCTGCTCGCCGTAATAATTGATCAACCGGTGGAAGGCCTTGCACCCGGAAAGGGTCTCCCCATAGGCAATCTCACGAGCCAGGTCTTCGCCAATGTCTATCTGGGCGAGCTGGACCATCTGGTGAAAGAAAGGCTCAGGTTCAAGGGATATCTTCGCTATATGGACGATCTACTGTTCTTCGCGGATGAGAAGGGGGAGCTTCATCTCATTCTTGAAGAATCGAGCAGGTTCTTGAGGGAAAAGTTATACCTGACCCTCAAGGAGAAGGCGACCATATTGGCCCCCGTTACGGAAGGGATTGCGTTTGTGGCTTTTAGGATATTCCCTGGTCTTGTGAGGGTTGATACAAGGACCTTGAGCCGCATGAGACGGGCCATCAGGGCACGGGAGAAGGCCTTTTGCGCAGGAGAGATAGAAGAAGATGCGCTCTCCCGCTCTGTCGGAAGCATGATGGCCCATCTCGCCCACGCGGATACGATTATGGCCGGAAGGAGGATATTTGAGGCTTCAATAATTTCAGGGTGACGGCGCAGAGAGGTTCCAACCGCGTCAATCGGGGCGGCTCCTGGAACAATAACGTCGAGAATTGCCGTTCGGCGAACCGCAACAACAATTCGCCCGAGAATCGGAACAACAACCTCGGCTTCCGCCTCCTGAGCACAGTGTGATGCCGGAGGGCATGGTTCACGAACCATGCCCGCGTGCAGAAGGCACTGTCCAGGCCGTCATCCCGCGCCGGCTTATTGCCGGACAAACAGCTTCAGTCCCCCCCTGCGTCCGGTAGGAATACGAAAGCCGCCGGGGGGCGTTCTTTGCTGCGGGGGTACGCCTTCCCTTGAGGTACGTTCTTCAGATTTACAGTTTTAGAGGAATGGAGATGCCCGCCCGGCAAAAGGCCGGTGAAACGCTTTCTATGCCGCAGACCTCATATTTCGTTGAAAAACTAACTTCATCTTGCCAAAATACAATAGTAGTGTATATTATCAGGAAAATCTTATTTATTGTATGAAAGGCTGAAAAAATGGAATCGGTTGTCACATCAAGGGGGCAGGTGGTGGTGCCGGTGCCTTTGCGGAAAAAATACAAAATATTTCCTGGCATGCGGTTACAGTGGATAGACACTGGCGCCGGGATGAAAGTCATACCAATTCCCTCGGATCCGATCGGGGCGCTTAGGGGATCGGCGAAGGGAGAGTCATTGGTAGATTTACTGCTTGAGGAAAGGAGAAGGGATATCAGCCTTGAGTGACCTGGTATATCTACTCGATACCTCCGCAGTGCTTTGCCTTATGGAAGAGGAACCGGGTGCCGACATGGTGGAGCGGATATTGCGCACCGAAGTGGTAATCCTGCCGTTTGTCGTCTTTCTTGAGGTCTATTACGTTTCCCGGAAGAAAAGAGGGCAGGAACTGGCGGAGCAAAGATACGCCGTTATGAAGGCGCTTAAGGCAAACCGAGTGGAGACGGCAACGGAGGCCGTGGTTTTGAAGGCCGGTGAGTTCAAAGCAAGTTACCGGCTGTCTCTGGCGGATGCGCTGATCGGGGCCTTTGCCTTCGTGAACAGGGCAACCTTGGTCCACAAGGATCCGGAGTATGAGCCACTCTTAATGATAGAGCAGTTAAAGCTTCCCTACAAACAAGCCGCTGAAAGATGATAACGCGTAAGGATGCGCACGTTGTTCATATTTACAGTTTTACTGTTCCGGTATGGCCGCTGATCCGAAGACCGGGTAGGTGCGGTTGTTCATGTACCTCCGCCCCGGCGCAGGGAGGGGCCGCGCCAGGGGGTATCAGCCCTCACTCCATCTGGCTCTTCCATTGTTTCATCTTGTCATGGGGCCATCTCACACAGAAGGCAGGTTTACCTTTCATCACCAATTTCGTGCAGGCATCGCCGCAGTCCGGGTCGCAGTGGAGTATATCATCCTCTCTACATTGTTTCGCTTTTTGAGGCCATTCGGGATCAGCCCACAGGACCCGCGCCAGTCCGATCAAGTCGGCCTTTCTATCTTCTAGGATGCTTTCCGCCAACTGAGGTGTAGATATCCTGCCGGCAGCAATAACAGGGATACCGACTTCCTTTCTGACGGCGGCTGCAAGATCAACCATATAGCCGTTTTCTCCGGATTTTTTCACGATGTTCGGAAGAAAGAAAGACTCATAGGTCCCTCCCATGACGGAAAGATAGGCAATGCCCGCTGATTCAAGCGACGGCGCGAACCTGACAGATTCATTAAGTTTTAGACCGTCCGGCAGCCATTCATCCGCCAGAAAACGGTAGCCTACCGGGAAATCGCCCAACCTCTCTTTCACCGCCTCAATAACCTCAAGGGCAAATCTCTGACGGTTCTCCAATGAGCCGCCGTATTCATCATCTCTCTTGTTGGTTCTTGGTGAGAGGAACTGAGCAAGTAGATAACCTGTGCCTCCATGCAGTTCCACCATATCGAAACCGGCGTTTTTTACTCGAAGCGCCGACTCTGCGTATCGTTTCACAATGGTTCGTATTTCCATCTTGCTCAGGGCCTTAGGGGTCCTTCCTAATGCTTCTACAGCAGATGGGGCGACGGGTTGAGGCACCCCTGCAAAACGTCCGGCATGGTTGATTTGGAGGCAGGCGAGGCCCCCCTCCTTCCTGATTACAGAGGCGAGCTCCCTCAAGCCGTCGGCATTGTCATCGGTATCTGCCCTGAGGGTTCTTGGAGAACCGGCGCCGGTCTCATAGTCTATCGTCGCATTCTCGACCACTACCATCGCGACCCCGCTTTTGGCCATCAATCGGTAATGGTTCAGCAATAAGGGGCTCCCCGTGCCGCCTTCTCCAGCGTATCCAAGATAGAGCGGAGCCATGATCAATCTGTTTTTGAGTGTGATACCGGAAATCTTACATTCGGAAAAAAGATGTTTGTACATGAGCTATCTCCTTTGATCATAGATTTATATGAAAACAGATAGTCGTAGTGGCGTATTCTGTCCTGGACCTCGATCAAGTAGCCGCTATCCAGTCCTTGTTCCGGCCTTCGCGGCAATGACGACCTGGATTCCGGATCGAGTCCGGAATGACATGCGGCATTTTCATGCCTCGTTGTGCCTCAACAGGCCATGGCGGTTAGAGGATTTGTTGAAAAGCGGTAGCGGATCTCCTATAGGGCCGTTTCGTAAGGCAGCTTGGCTGCCTGCGGTTCGAATAGCTTCATGAATCCTGCAAAAGACAAAAGGTTTCCTTTTTCATAGTCAAAAGTCGGCAGGGCCAAAAGCGGGCTCCTGACCCGGGCGAGCATCTCTTTCCACTTCTGGGCGTCTGCCGTGACAATGATGTCGGCGTCAGCAGGGTTTACGGTGTCGAGCGGGAATTCGTTGATTTCAGCCACGCCGAAGCGGACATGCACGAAAAAAGACTGCCCTGTATCCGGGAACTTCACGATCGCCCTGATATCCTTTTCCCGGCTTTCCTGGGCATTCAGCGATACGGCAAGGGCGCTGAAAAAGTTGGCGAGCGGGAGACGGCGAAGCATCTCCGTACCCGGTTTTACCGGGGAGGAGGCGACAAATCCTTCGCGGATCTCCAGGGCCTCAGTCAGGTAATAGTGCCTCGCGTTGGGGTTTTGCGCCTTTTCGCCAAGAGCGGTGAGCGCCTGAATGCGCAAGCTTTTGTATTCCGCATTGTCGCGCGACAGTTGCAGCAAATGCCCGGATAGTTGCAGGGCCAATTGGTGTTCTTGTTTTTCAAGGGCTTTCTTGGCATGTTTACACAGGTCTGCTTCACCCCCGGCGAGGTCGGCCATCAGACGCGCCTGCGCTTTTCGGGAAAGCGGATCAAGGCTGGCGGAATCCCCATCAAACCACCCCATGTTCCCTGAAAACATGGCCCGCACCGACCAGGCCACGGTGCCGTAAAACGGCTGAAGATAGGGCGCGTCCTTCAGGTGGGGCGGAAGTGTCACAAACTCCACCAGTTCGTCCGGAGTCATTCCCATGTTGATGCCTCTTATGGACTGGTCATGGACAAACTGAATGGCATCCCGGTAATCGGTCAGTATCTGATAAATCCGGTCTGCGCCCCGAATTGGCCTGGTGTGGCAAGGCACTAGATAGTCGGGGCGAAGCGCCCTGATAATATCAATGCTTTGATACCATTGTTTCAGGCTGCGAAACGAGGTGCCGCGGATGGTGTAGAGGTTGGGAAAGGCCCAGTAGAAATTGTCACCGCAGATAAGCACCCGCTGGTCAGGCAGCCACACGTAGAGCTGGTCGTCTGTCTCGCCCGGAGCGTGGATCAGTTCAAAGCGGATGCCAGCTACCCTGGCCTCCAGCCTGTCCTTGAAGGTAACGGTGGGAGGCATGTATCCCAGTGTTCTTTCTTCTTTGCCCACCCCCAGAAATGGGCCGATGCCGGCATTGACCAGACCGCCCTGGTCCAGAAAGGTGCCGAACATTCGCATGGCCCGGATGTTGGTGGCGGGGCGGAGTTCTCCAACCACTCGGTTGACAAGGTAATCAGTGGTTTCATGGGCGTATATGGCCGGCTCGCTTCCGGAGGCAAAGACATCGGCGCCGAAAATGTGGTCCGTGTGGTTGTGCGTGTAGATAATTGCCTTTACAGGCTTTGCCGATATTTTTCGAAACTCTGCCAGCACCGCGCGGGCGGTTTCCCTGGTCTCCATGGTATCTACGATAATGAGGCCGTCGTAGCCTTCGATCATGATTGAATTGGCGAGCCCGTATCCAATGGCCACATGGATGTTATCCGCTACCTGATCTATGCCCTGCTTGAAAATCGCGGTGTGCTTTTTAAGGGCACCTTGCGCCTGAATGCCTGGTTTCAGCGATTGCCCTGTTTGAAGATGGCGCGGCCCGCATCCCATAAAAAAGAGAAGAGAGAGGAGGAAGATCATGGAAGCCGATGCCTTTGTTTTCATGGTGAAGTCTCTCCGCTTTCTGTGTATAGAGCCTGGCCTGCGTTGCTTAGTTATATGCTAAGAACCTGGGCGCTGCCTTCCACTATTGGAGGCAAAGACAAATGCTACAATCCCACCTTGGATTTTGCCAGGCGGGCCACAACCGGCGAGACGAGGCTTCCAATGTACAGGAACTCTTTGTTTTCCGTGACGCTGGTATTTTGCGGATAGCTGGTCTTAGGGTCTTGCAGGCTTCTCAAGACGTTACCGTTCCCGTCTATTGCGATGATATGACCGTAGGCTATTGCCTTCGGCCGAATGAACTTAGGCATGCGCTGGATCATTTTGCGCAGGAAGGGCTTTTCTGAAAGATCGTCTATCAATTTGTTTCGAGGAGATATCAGCGCCACCCAGAATCGTCCTTCAAGGCCGGTGGAGATGTTGTCGGGAAATCCCGGCAGGTTTTCGATAATCGGTTCGGACTTTCCTTTTTTGGGTCCGGATATCCAGTACCTTATGATCCGATAGCTCCCAGTTTCACTTATGAGCACATAGTTCTGGTCCTGACTTACGGCCACGCCGTTTGCGAAATTCAATCCGCTGAGCAGTGTCTTTGTCTCACGAGTGGCCGGATCATAGACGAGCAATCTCCCATGCCCTCCATGTTCCATGATGTCCAGCAGGCTGGCCTCCATGGTTCCACCAAATTCCTTAGCTCCAAATTTCGTTGAGGCATCCGAGAAATAGATTTTTCCATCAGCCGCGCAATCAACGTCGTCGGCATAGTGGATCGGGATCCCATCGGCAACTGTCGCCAGTTCGGTTATCTTACCCTCCGGAGAAATAGATAAAAGCCCCCTAAAAGAGTCCGCTACGATTAAATTGCCTCCATTATCAAAGTCAATACCCAGTGGCCTGCCGTTTGTGTTTGCCCAGCCTTCTGGTTTTGTTCCGTCAGGTTGAAGACGAACGATAACTCCTCCATGAGTGGCAAGATAGATACGGCCTTGATCATCAACGGCTACGTCTTCGGGACCCTGATTGTTTCCGATCTTAAGAAACTCGAGGACCTTGAGAAGATCATTTTGGGCAAAAGGGCCGGTGTATCCTGGGTTGGGAGGGGCCTTCCATGAAACCGGTTCTATAGGAACCGGCCAGGCAAGGAAATAAAGAACGACCAGGAGAAATACGAAAAGAAGCGCGAGCAAACCTTTCTTGAACATTATCTTTCCTCCTTCAAACGGGTTTATCACTGAGAAATCGCATCGGCCAATTCCCGTTTAGACAAACTGAACCGACCGGGGAACAGGGATCTTTCGAGGATGTCTTCCAGCCTTGGTCCGTTATGCAGAAACTCACGGTAACAGTGTTCGATGACCGGCCTGGGGTGAGTTTCGTATGGGTAAGGGCGGGGAAAAGTCCGCCCTTACCCAGTCAGCCCTGCAGAAGTAGATTGACCTGCCGGTTAATCGGACTCCATGCGGGGTTTCCAAACTTCCCATACCCTGCCAACGAGGTCCGGGCCTGGTTTGAGGGTAATTTTGCCGGGTTTCCAGCCTGACGGTGTTGCCTCGGTCCCTTTGCTCTCTCTAACAAGTTGGAAGGCTTGGATTTGCCTTATGGTTTCGGCTACATGTCTGCCGACAGGAGGCGTGAGAACTTCGTATGCCTGAATCACTCCGTCCGGATCTATGATAAACCTCCCCCGGTTCTCCACTCCAGCGTCCTGATCATACACGCTATAGGCGGTCCCAACTTTCCCCCCTCCGTCGGAGAGCATTGCAAAGGGAACCCCGCCTTTAACCATTTTGGATAACTCGTTATCGTTCCACATCTTGTGCACAAAGACGCTGTCCACACTCATAGACAGCACTTCAACACCAAGATTCTGGAACTTCTTATAATTTTCGGCGACCGCCGAAATTTCAGTGGCTCATACAAAGGTGAAGTCACCTGGATAAAAGCATAAGACCACCCATTTACCCAAGTAGTCCGACAGCTTCACAGATGTAAACTCTCCTTTGTGGTAAGCCGGCGCGACGAAATCAGGTGCTGCTTTCCCCACATGAATCATTTTTTCCACCTCCTTTGCAGGTTGCTGTGTATTCTGTTCAGCCTTCGCATCTTGCTGCCCTACCAACCCGCCGGTCGGACGGGCACAACCCACCTTCGGTTTTTCCCCCATAACCTACCTCCTTTCCTGAAATGTTAATGTGAACATACTCTCGACTCCTTATCGCGCAGCGCCAGGAGTCATGCGCGTCGCATATTGCGCCGACTGCAGCCGTTTGTGTAGTCCCGGCAAGCATGTGATCCAATGGGGTGTAAGTCCCCAGTATGCAAGGCGGTACTGTCATAATAACAGAACCATAAATGGCAGCTAAAGGCAAGGCCGGACTCACTAGAGTTCACCTGGGGGAAGCGGGAGCGCAACGCTATGAGCAGACGAACAGAAATGAGATACAGGGCCGAGTCTGAGGGATACTCACCGGCGCAGGAGGAGGAGTGTCTCTACATTGGCTGTGCCCGGAAAGAAATCCAGGACCGAGGCGCGGGCGGCGCGATAGCCAAGAGCCTCCCATTGCCTGAGTTCCAGGGGGAGCCTGTCTATGTTGCAGAAGATATGGAGGACCTGCTGGGGATTTGATCCGGCGATTGCCTCGATCACGCCGCTCCCGGTCCCTTGCCGGGGCGGATCCAGAAGCACATGGACTCTTTTCCTGCCCCTTTCGATAGGCGTAAAGGCCTTTTCGATAAAGGGCCCCGTTATCCGTCCTTCAAGAAAGCGCATGGGCCTAATGTGAATGGAACCCTTCTTGGAGATCCGATCGAAGTTGTGCCTTGCTGCCTCGATGGCCGGCCCCGCCAGCTCAATTCCCGTCACGCGGCCGAAGCGACTCCCCATGCCGAAGGAGAAAAGACCGTAGCCGCAATAGAGATCCACCAGATGGTCTGCGGAAGTGTCGCCCCCAGGAGATTCCAGCATCTCCCTTCCGGTTTGGAGGAGGTTCGGGATCATGGATTCATTTATCTGTGAAAAGACCAGTGGCGGAAACCGGAGCCTGAGGTCTCCCAGGTCAATCGCCAGGTCACGAGGGCCGGCAAGGCACTTTAGCCCGGCCTCCCGTATCCGGCTTGGGCGCTCATCCGGAGCCTCCCGTCCGGCTTCGAGATAATACTCGGAACGGGAAGGGTCGTGGAAGAGAAAGACAGAGGCTATGGCCTCATTCTCTACGGGAATCCGCTCCGACAGTTGCTTTGCCTTTCTCACCACGGCCGCGTCTATGCGATAGACATTTAGAATCAGGGCGCAGCCTCTATCAATACCCCGGATGATCACCCAGTTGAGGGCCTTTGCCAGTGGCTCATCTTCATTGCGTGAGATCCTCCTGTGAATGAGCCTGAATATTTCCTCATGCCTGGGTGGCTCCAGGAGGGAAGGGGAGACAAGCTGTTTGCCGCCGGGCCTTTCCCCGGGGTGGAGGAAATAGATCTTTCCCGATGCCATGGCCACGCGACGCTTGGAGGTGCTGCGGTAGCCCCGGGATAAAGGTGAACGTGTTATCAGGCCTGGATCGCAGGGAAGGGAATGAATGTCCCTGAATCTTTTGAGGGCCTCGTTTTTAAGCCGAAGCTCACGGCCATATTCCATATCTGCGAGCGGCTCGGAACCTGACAAGAGACCCCCGCCGTCACCTAAGAGGAGATGCGCCAGGATGTTGGAGAATGAGGTTGGATGTGCAGATTTGTTTTTTTCCGACATACTTTACAATCCTTGTAGATTTGCTGTATGGATATTGAAGACCTTTTCCTCATGAATGGTCAAGGAATGATTCTCAGCGTAATGGATTTCGTATGCTTAACAGTTCTCTTTTTTCTCCGAGGAGCATTAATGGTTCCGTCTGGACGGTCACTTAAGAGGGTTTCCAATGGAGAATCGAACCATTGAGGATAAGAGCGCCAAAGAAGGCCATTATCCAAGGGCGGCTCGCGCTTTAGAGGATTACAGGGAGCTTTTCTACGCGAATCAGGCCGTGATGCTCATGGTTGAGCCTGAAACCGGCCGGATAGTTGACGCTAATCCGGCGGCCTGCGCCTTCTATGGTTATGAGCTGGAGAAACTGACCTCAATGATGATCTCAGAGATCAACCAGTTAAGACCAGAAGAGATTTTTCAGAGAATGGGTGAGGTTAGGGAAAGAAGAAAGAGCCATTTCCTTTTCAAGCATCGCACCGCCTCCGGTGATATCAGGGATGTGGAGGTCTTCGCGAGCCCCATCACGATACAGGGGAGGGCACTACTCTTTTCCATCGTGCATGAAGTGACAGAGCGCATTACTGCAGAGACCTCCTTGCGGGAGTCGGAGTCCCTTCTTAGAAGCGTCTTTGATTCAACTCCTGATCTCTTGCTTCTCATTGACAGGGAACTGCGGATCATCCTTTCAAATTGGAAGGGCCGTGAATTTGTTCCCACAAAGGAACGCAATGGTCTCCCTCACTGCTACCGGGTTTTCATGGGAAGGGACAAGCCATGTGAACCCTGTTACGCCATGGAGGTATTCAGCTCCGGAAAGCAACTGATATACGAGCGTTTCAACCCCAATCCTGATGTCGGTTACATAGAAGTCCATGCCTATCCCATCATGGGAGCAGACGGCGAGGCAGTCATGGCGGTGGAGCATGTCAGGAAGATAAACGAGCGCAAAAAAGCAGAGAGGGAAAAGGCGGAGCTTGAGGAAAAGCTACAGGAAGTAAGAAGGCTTGAGTCAATAGGGACGCTGGCCGGTGGAATCGCGCATGACTTCAATAATCTTCTTATGGCGATACTGGGCAATGTTTCCATCATGCAGATGGACGCTGCCGGGAGCCAGGATTTCGAAGATGGATTGAAAAAGATAGAAGAGTGCGTCCACAGGGGGGCTGATCTGACAAGACAGATCCTCGGCTTTGCGAGGGGAGGAAAGTATGTAATAGCCTCAAGCGATCTCAACGCGCTGATAAGCCAGTGCCTCAATATCTTTGTCCGGACAAGAAAGGATATCACTTTAACACTGGATAAAGATCCGGACATTTGCCCTGTTGAAGTGGATCGCGGACAGATCAACCAGGTGCTTCTAAATATCTTTGTAAACGCGGGGCAGGCCATGCCGCGCGGAGGTGAACTTATAATAGAAACAAGGAAGGTAAAGCTTAATGCCGCTTCTGCCAGAGAACTGGATCTTCCTGAAGGTAATTATGCGAGGGCCGCTGTAAGGGATACCGGAACCGGTATGGACGAAAAGACCCTTGCCCGAATCTTTGAGCCCTTTTTTACAACGAAGCCCGTGGGGCAGGGCACTGGTCTGGGTCTTGCCTCAGCCTACGGGATTATCAGAAACCACGGCGGAATGATAACTGCTGAAAGCCGCATAGGGATGGGCAGCACCTTTACCATCTATCTGCCTGCCGGCAAGGGCAATGCGACAGACGACAGGCCGGAAAGCGCTCCGGACGACCTTAGAGGTCTTACTATTCTAGTTGTGGATGACGAGGAGCTTATTCGAGAGTCGGTTGCCAGCATGCTCCTTTACTCCGGGGCAAAGGTGCTTCAGGCTGAAAGCGGAGAAGCTGCGATAAGGGTTTACATGGAAAACAGCCAAACAATAGGTCTAGTAATTCTGGATATGGTAATGCCAGTTATCAGGGGAGGCGAGGTATTTGAAAGCCTAAAAGAAATAAACCCATCCGTGCGCGTGCTTCTTTCAAGCGGTTACGCCCTGAATGGAGAGGCCGAGCAGATAATAAAGCGAGGTTGCCTCGGCTTTCTCCAGAAGCCTTTCGGAAGGGCAGAACTAACCACCAAGATCCGCCAGCTCCTTTAGGGGCACGCCCTTTATTTTTGCAGATTTGACCTTGCCAGTGACAAGCGACAACTGGCAGCACCTCGGAATTAGTTTGGATTCCAGTAAGCTCGGCCTGGATGTGACAAGCATCTGTTTTTCCCGAATGGTCCCGAGAAGTCCGTCTTTCCATGATAGCAAAAACGCCTTTTTCAAGTCCCTCAATTATGGTTTGCATTCCCTTCACAGCTCGGCTAGAAAGTGCTATCGCAGCAAAGAGATAGGAGGACGTGCGTCATGCTTACTTCATCACAGATCGAAAAATACGCCCAGGTGCTTATCTGGGGAATCAAGACCGCCAGAAAGACTCCATTCAGCAAGAATGATATTGTGCTTCTCAGGTTTGATCCTCCGGGGCTTCGGCTGGCCGAGGCCGTCTATGTACTGCTCCTTGACAATGGTTTTAATCCGGTCTTAAGACCGGGCCTTTCACCTGTCGTGGATCACAGTTTTTATGCCAGATCATCCAATAGACAACTTGAATTTGTCGCTCCCGGTGAAAAAGAACTTATGGAGAATTTAAACGCCAGTATCTATATACACGCTCCCGAGTCCCTTACCCACCTGAGCGACATAGATCCGAGAAAGATAGGCAAATCCCTGGTCGCAAGGAAGTTTCTGCGGGAGATCACCCAGAGGAGGGAGGAGGAGGGAGTGTATTCCTGGACCCTGTGCCTCTATCCCACGGAGGAGTTGAGAAAAAAGGCCGGAATGTCGCTAGAGACCTATGCCGCTCAGGTGGTCAAGGCATGCTACCTTGACAAAGAAAACCCTGTAAAAGAGTGGCAAAATATATACAAAGAGACAAAAAGAATAAAAGATTGGCTCAAGTCAATGAAAATAGAGGCTCTTCACATTGAATCGGAGACCACTGATCTGATAATTGGCCCCGGCAAGAAAAGGCAGTGGGTAGGCGTCTCAGGACACAATATTCCAAGCTTTGAGATATTTCTTTCCCCTGACTGGCACTTTGTGGAGGGGGTCTATCACGCGGATCAGCCTTCGTACAGGAGCGGAAACTACATCGAGGGTGTGAGGCTTGTGTTTAAGAGGGGCAGGGTGGTTGAATCCTCCGCTGAGAAGGGAGAAGAGTTTCTCAAAAAACAGCTTGCCATGGACCAGGGCGCTTGCAAGGTGGGGGAGTTTTCTCTCACGGACAAGCGGTTTTCAAGGATATCAAAGTTCATGGCCAGCACGCTCTACGATGAAAATTTCGGGGGAAAGTATGGGAACTGCCACCTCGCGGTCGGCTCTTCCTACGCGGATTCATACAACGGTGATCCTGCCGAACTGGACAAGGATATGAAAAAGGAGCTTGGGTTTAATGATTCCGCCCTGCACTGGGACCTTGTTAACACTGAAAATAAGACTGTGACAGCAACGATTGCGGGCAGCGGAGAACGGATAATCTATGAAAACGGAATGTTCAAATACTAGCCCAGGGGCTGACATCAGCCTTTTTTTTGAGCCTCAAAGCGTGGCCGTTGTGGGCTCCTTAAGAGAAGGATTTTTCGGCGGATATGTTGTTGTGAAATCTCTCATAGAGGCTGGATATTCAGGCTCGATCTATCCTGTTAATCCCAATTATCCCAAGGTACTTGGAATGAGGAGTTACAGCAGCCTCTTAGATATTTCCGATAATGTTGATCTTGTCATAGTCATAATAAATGCGAGAGGGGTGTGCGATGTCATAAAAGAGGCGGCCGCAAAAGGCATAAAGGCCGCGGTCGTGGTATCTGACGGCTTCGCTGAAAGAGACGCCAGTGGCGCCCTTCTGCAGAAGGAGCTTGTCGCTCTTGGAAGAGAGTGCGGGGTAAGGATCATAGGCCCCAACACAGCGGGAGTGGCAGGAAGTTGGGAGGGGTTTAATCCCTGCCCTTATGACGCAGGGTATTACAGGCTTAAGAAAGGCACTGTGGCCGTGTGCAGTCAGTCAGGCATGACAAACCCGCAGGCCTTTCCATATCCGGCCTCCCGCCTTGGCATAAGCCGAATATGCGATCTGGGGAACAAGTGCGACGTGGATGAATGCGATCTGCTGGAATATCTGGAAAAGGATCATCGGACTAGCGTAATAAGCATGTACCTTGAAGGCATTGCGGACGGAAGGAGGTTTCTTGAAACCGCAGCAAGGGTCTCAAAGAAAAAACCCATACTGGTACTGAAATCCGGGAGGACAAGTGAGGGCGCAAGGGCATCCGCATCCCATACTGGCTCAATGGCGCTTAATGACAGCCTATTTGATTCAGCCTGCCGCCAGGCCGGCATCCTGCGAGTGGATGAATTCGCGGACCTGTTCGATATGCCAAAGGTCTTTTCCACGCAGCCTGCCATCAGAGGCAACCGCTTTGCTGCTGTTAGCTACACAGGCGGCGTGGGCGTTATGGCCATTGACAGGGGGGCGGAGTACGGTCTTGTGCCTGCGAGGCTTACGCCTGAGACTGCCGGATTTCTGGAGGGGTTTTTCCCGGGCCTGGGTTCAAATCCCGTGGACATAGGGCCGATGGCCGTAGCCATAAAGAACTTCCGAGAGGTCTTTCCGCAGATAGAGGAGGCCGTGGCAGACGATCCGAATGTGGACTGCCTTCTCAATGTTCTCTGGTGCGACACATTAGGGGCCTCCGCCAAGGTTTATCTTGAGGGGTATTCACGCATAAAGGGGATGCACCGGAAGCCTGTGGTCACATGGCTCTATGGTCCTGACCCTGATGTTTATTCAAAGGTCGCGGCCCAGGTGGAGGATATGGGGTTTCCGGTATTCTCATCCGCTGAAAGGGCGATGAAGGCATTGGGGATTGCCTGGCGCCATGAGGAAGCGAGGTTGAGACGGAGTGCTTGAGAACACCTTCCTCCACATACAGGGTATAGGACAGAAGACTGAAAGGGGGATTTGGAAAAAAGGTATCCGCTGCTGGCAGGAATTTCTGGACTTCCGGGGGACCGTCTTTTCAATAGACAGGGATAATTTTGTTAAAAGAGAGCTGGAGGAATCCCTTGCCCATAAGCAAGACGCCGGATATTTCGCCGGGCGCCTGCCTTCCTGGGAGGCCTGGAGACTTTTCGGACAATTCGGTCAAAGGGCGATCTATCTGGACATAGAAACGAGCGGATCTTACCAGGGTCCGGGTGAGATAACCGTGATAGGTATATATGACGGTAGGACAGTGAGAAGCTTTGTAAATGGGAAAAACCTTGATGAGTTTGAGGATGCCATCTCAGGCTATGATCTCCTGGTTACCTTTAACGGCACATGCTTCGATGTGCCTGTTATCAGAAAGTGGTTCAGGCATGTTATCCTTCCGCCGGTACATATTGATCTGAGATTCCTGCTTAAGCGCATGGGACTGAAGGGTGGACTCAAGGCAATTGAAAAGCAGGCTGGGATTCGCAGGGAATCCGATGTGGAGGGCCTTGACGGCTATGATGCAATCATGCTCTGGGATGCCTACAAATGGGGGGATGGGGCATCCCTTGAAAGGCTTGTCAAATACAATGCCGCAGACATTGTAAGCCTAAAGACACTCCTTGACCTCTCCTATGAAAGGCTCAAAGACGAGACCATGTGTTTCTTAACTCTGTCAGGCTAAGGCTTGGTCGTCTGGGGCCTTTTTAGGGCTGAGAGTTCCTTTTCCACTGTCTGCATATTTTCCATAATCTTCTTAAAGGAAGGGGAATCCGGATAGCGCTCAACCAGGGCCTTCAATGCTTCATAGGAGGAGCGCAGGAGCTGATCCTTTGAGGTGGTATCTTTCGTGTTTCTTGCCTGTAGGAAAAGCCGTGCGGCCCGATTTCTTTCTCTTGAGATTATTTGTTCTATAGCCTCCGCCCTGAGGGCCTTTACCTCAGAATCCGGCTCAGCATCCCCGAAATCAAGCGGTTTAAGCCTTGCAAGAGCCTCTTCAGGCATTTCCCTTGAGATAAGATCCTTGGCCTCAGCGACAATTTCACCTCTTTTTGAGATGACAGCAATCCTCTCCTCCACTAATCCTTCACGCTGCCCTTCCACCTTTTCCAATGCCTTATCTATCTGGAAAAAAGACGGTTCATCATTGAATTCAGCTCGCCCCGCCGTAAGCAGTTCCTTCGCCCGATCAAATTCTCCGCTTTTGGCAAGGGAATCCGCCTGCGCCAATATCTCGGCCAGCCTCCCTTTTTCTTTGTTATCCACCTGAATCTCCTGTTTCTTATGGAACTCGGCCTTCCAGTGGGAGAGCTTTTCAGGGAGGTCACAGGATTCGCTTCCTTCCCTTATTGCCGGCGCTGCAGCCTCTGCGAGCGAGATGGCCTCCTGAATCCTTCCCTCTTTTGCAAGAGATGATGCGAGGGCCGCAGTGAGCTCTATGGTAAAGGCATCAGGTCCGTATTCAGTCTGAAAAGCGTCGCATGCAGCAATCACGGCCTTTGTATCGCCTTTCCTGTAAATAGCCACAATGTCCTTTATTGATTTATTAAGCTTTCTGATGAGCTCTTCGCGCTCATGTTGTAATAAAGTCTTTGAAGAGAGGAGAGAATCATTGGCCTTCTCCAACCCCGATATAAAATCCCTTATGGCCTCAGGTGGCGGCTGATCTGTGCCGGAGTCGTCCATAGCATTCCTCATCATTTCATAAGTTTGTTTAACTGATAAAATTATGCCTTTGTTATCAATTGATATATTATTATTTCCAAGAAGTGAATTGAGGCTAATTATCCTGTTGGTTAGGGTATCCCTTGAGACTATCTGAGGCATGATGGAAGGGGATGGAGGCGGCAAGTCCTGGGCCTTCTGTATAGTGGATGAAGGGGCGCATCCGATCAAGGCTGATAACGCCATTGCCAGATAAAGTATTCTCATGATCCCTCCCGCGTGATCACAAGCAGATTTTCTTTTCATGGAGCAAAACCCTCTAATGGTTCAAAGCGTCTTTCTGTATTACCATAGATTTTTACCGTATCGTCTTGCGGAGTATCGGAGCCCGAGCCCTTTGGTGGGAGCCCCGACACCCTGTTTACAAAGATCTCTCTTAGCTCAGCGCCGCACTCCCCTAAGAGTTCCGGGGTCCCGAATGCCAGGTCAGCAGGCTGAAGCGATTTTCTATACCATGGGGCCTTTGCAACTGCATTGGCGGTTTCAGCCCAAAGAGGGAGGGCGCCTGTTGAACCATATATGGAGTTGTGTCTTGAATGCATAGGGCGATTGTCGTCGTAGCCGACATAGGCCGCAATTACATATCCCTGATCAAGCCTTAGATCTCCTTTTTTATGGCCAGGTCCGGGGATGAAGCCTACGAAGCTGGAATTAGTGAAACGGTTGGCGGTGCCTGTCTTTCCATAGGTAGGGATTATTACAGGGGCATCACCAGCTCCATTAATGCGGGTTGTGACCTCGCTCCCTGCTTTTTTTCCTGTTCCTTGTGTCATGACATTTCTGAGTATTTCACTGGTAAGACATGAGTTCGTCTTCGAGAGTACCTTTACTTCCTCTGGCGCGTATTCCCAGATGGTATCCCCGTTTCTATCCTCTATCCTTGTAATCGCGGGGGGTGATAGGTCGCCGCTGTCTTTAATTACTGATTTCATTCCTGTCATTATCGTATTATAGGCAAGGCAGGTCTCCAGGAGGCTTATGGCATTTGGTCCCAAAGGAAATGAAAGCACAGGATCGAGCGGTGTTGATATTCCCATGATTCTGGCCAGATAAGTTACATAGGACAAATTTACAAGTGTTCTGAAGTCCCTGACCCTGGAAAGGATTCTGGTATCATAGGGATCCGGGGAGGCTCCCTGAGAGGAATCACCGGCAAGAGCAGCTTCGAGCGCGTCAATAACTCTTGATGGCAAAACCCCCTCTATGATGATGTCCTTCACATCAATTCCCCCGGCGTTTTCCCTCCACCAATCGGAAGTCACTGAAACGAGTTCTCTTGGCGGCTCCTTAAGATATCCACCCTTGATGAAATAAATCCTTACAGGAGACTCCAGGCTCCGAGAGAAAAACCGTAAATTTTGAGCTAATTCTTCCGACGAGGAGGAAGCCATCAGAGTGGTTGCCCTTGCAAGTTCTTCTTTCATGGCCCGGTTGATTGATTTCAGGGTTGAAAAACCAGGCCTGGCAGGCACACCTGCTGAGTCCGCAGGGGGCTGCACATCCTCAGGCCTGAGATCCTTCAGCCGCTCAACGGCCAGGGAATCTCCGCCAAACATGAGGTCAGGCAAAAGCTCCTGCTTAATCCTTTCAAAGCGTGACTCCCTCAATCTTTCTGAATTGATCACTATTCCGTAGCTATCTCGTATCCGCACCCTGTACTGTTCCTGAGTTTCATCGTCCCTCCTCGTCAGTCCGACAAGCCTTGCAACCTCATGAAATTCAGATGGGCTCAGATGGTCTGTCAGGTGGTAGAGAAGCCAAACGGTAGCAAGGTTCTCGGATTTCACTCCAGCCCAGGCGAGGGAAACCGGACTGCTTTGCACGTCATGGTCAGGCTTTGGGACATAAGTTGTTGACTGGAAACGGTATGCCTGCGAGGTATTAGGAAGGCCGTCTAGGATATTCCACTTAAGCTGGAGGGCAGCGACGTAAAGCAAAGGCTTAAAGATGGATCCAACCTGCCTTTTAGCCTGCACCGCCCTGTTGAAGTGTCTGTTCTGGAAACCTCCTACCATGGCCTTAATCATGCCTCCATGCATCGCGACTATGCCTCCGTCGAGGTCAGGGACTGCTGAGAGGCTGTAGCTGACAGCGCCTCCTTCCGCCTCCTCTTTTCTCAAAACTACCTTTTCTCCCTGCTTAAACTGGTCGAGAAAAGCCTCCATTCGTTTGATGTCGAGGGCGACTCCTGGACCGTATTTCCATCCGACCCAAGCACTGGCTGCGGTTTCAAGGGATTCTTTAGAGAGCGACAATTCCTCTCTATCCGCGGAGACCCTCAAGGAGCTGGCCATCCCACGCTTTTCAATCCCGAGGATATCTGCCGCTAAAAAGCTTTTATCTTCAACAGTTATCTTATTTATATCATGTAACACATCAGAGCTATTGTCTTGTGGCATTCCCTTGATGCCGTTCAGGCTTATCTCAAGGAGCGGCAGGTGCCTTCTTAGAGCTGAAAGGGCCGTTTCCTGAATATCCTTATTCACGGAGGTGAAAATCCTGATCCCGGATGTGGCGATATTCTCTATACCCTTTTCAGCCAGAATATTACTGAAGTAATTTGATTCGAGCTGGTCTCTCACATAGTCCAGTATGACATTGAGGCTGTAAGTTATCTTGCCTTCCTTGAAGGGGACATCCTGTGCCTTTGCCCTCTGGTATTCCTCCCCTGTTATGAAATTGAAGGACAGCATGTTTTTAAGGACGTAATCCTTGCGCATTTTCGCAAGCCTTCTTGCCTCGGCTTTTTCCGCTTCCGATGTCTTTATGAATGGGTTGTACCTGTTAGGTCCCTTGAGACTGCCGGCTATGAAACAGGCCTCAACCATGTCGAGATCCTTCGGCTCTTTATCAAAAAAGTAATTGGTTGCCACCCCAAGTCCTTTTCCAAGACCTGTTACAAAGAACTGATTTGCATACATTTCCAGAATCTCTTCCTTGGTGTAGGCCCTTTCAAGAAGCCACGCCTGTATCATCTCTCTGAATTTTGACCGAAAGGATCTGGCATCTCTATTGAAGATATTCTTAGCAGTCTGCTGAGTTATTGTGCTTCCTCCTTGAACCACTCTGCCGGCAGCAAGGTTGACCCATGCCGCCCTTGTCAGCCCTTTTAGATCAATACCGCGGTGGGTGAAAAAATCTTTGTCTTCGGCCGCGAGTAGGGCCTTTATGAAGACCCTTGGAATATCCTGATATCTAATGGCGCGCCTATGTATGTTATGAAAGAAGACCCCGATGGGAGTTACGCCGTCATCATAGAAGACCGGACTTTCAGATGCTGTCACCCTTTCTATGGCCTCGCGGCTAAGCGCCTCCATACTTTCGCCGGCAATCTTATAGATTTTCAGGGATAGATATGCGCCTAACCCTATCACACATAATAGCAATAAAATTGTGCACCACTTAAGGAGGCTCCTAAACATGGCCATATTTCGCTATTTCGCCTGAAAGGAGTTTTTGACGAGTGATCTCTTTAATATCCATACCGCATGCCGCAAGGGCCCTTCTCCCGTATTTCGTGTTTGCTTCTATTAAATGCCAGCGGTCATGGCAGTGTATAAGATCAAGCCCTACATCGTCAAATCCGCATCTTAAGGCGGCTTCCCTGGCCAGAGCCACTGCCTCATCAGGGATGCCTTCAAAATCCATTTCTGCCCCCTGTGCGAGATTGGCCCTGTAGTTTCCGGGGGCTACGCGGCGCCAGTAAGCAAGTATTGGATCGTAATTTACCAGAACCACTCGAACGTCCCGGTCGTGGGGCAGGTATTCCTGGATATACGCTATCTTTGACAAGCGCATATAGCTTTCTAGCTCCAGTGTATTCCTTATGAGAAAGACCCCTCTGCCCCTTCCTGAATTCCTTGGGATCTTACCCATAAAAGGAAAATCGAAATCATTAAGTATGCCGCACCAGTGCCGTGGATAGTAGATCTTTGTGCGAGGGTGAGGAATATTCAGCATCTGGAACAGATTCGTCTGCTTTATCTTATCGTCCGCATAAAGATGTGTCTCAAGGCTGGGGAATATCCTTTTTCCCATAGTTGAAAGGTATTGAGCGTAGTTTATGGTCGGGAAAAGGATGATATTCGCCGTCAGGATAAGACGCCTTTCTTCCTGATCGTAGTCGAAAAAAGTTGGTCGCACCCCGAGGGTTATAACCTCGGGAACACTCCTGAGCCTTGCGCCCAGTGCGACATATCTCCTGTCATTGTCTGACATGTTCGGTCCCGGTCTTGGTTTGCCTTTGTATTACTGGCTATGGTAGCCGATCCATCTTCTTACGTCATCGGCTTTTTTGTCGGCGGCATCCATCACCTGATCCACATCCATGGCAAGGACTATTCTGTTTTCCATCACCAGGCGGCCGTTGATCACGGAATGCACCACATCGCTTCCTTTTGCTGCGTAAACAAGGTGGGAATAGGGGTTATACATGGGAGTGAGGTGAGGTCTGTTCACGTCAATTACTATGAGATCGGCTTTCTTTCCCCTCTCAAGGGAACCTGTGATTTTTTCCATGCCCAGGGCAGCGGCGCCCATTCTGGTAGCCATGGAAAGCACTGTCACCGCATTCATGACGGTAGGGTCCATGCAGGCAACCTTGTGCAGTTTGGCGGTTGTATCCATCTCGGCAATGAGATCAAGATTATTGTTGGAGGCGCATCCGTCAGTTCCGAGCCCCACGTTAATGCCCGCATCCAGCATCCTGGGTACAGGCGCTATGCCGGAGGCAAGTTTCATGTTGCTTTCAGGATTGTGAACGACCCGCACCCCCGCGTCTGCCAGCATTTTGATATCGTCATCATCAATGTGCACGCAATGATCGGCGATAAGACGGGGACCTAGAAGACCCAGCGATGCTAGGTGGTTAACGGGGGCTTTTCCGTAGCGACTTCTTACTTCGTTAACCTCATCAGCCGTCTCGGCGAGGTGGATGATCAATGGAACATCGTATCGGGCGGCTATTTCATCAGCGGATTTGAGCAGGGAAGGGCTGCATGTAAAAATGGAATGAGGCTCAACAGCTATGGAAACAAGAGGGTCGTCCAGCCATTTTGTTATCAATGATTCAGTGTATCTCAGGCCGTTTTCAACAGGGCCGTAATTGGACGATGGGAAATCGTAAAGAACCTCGCCGACAATGCAGCGCATACCCGCAGCCTTTGCGGCCTGCGCTACTTCATCCTCAAACAGGTACATGTCACAAAAAGTGGTAGTCCCTGAAAGTATCATCTCCGCGCACGCGAGGCCGGCTCCTACCCGGACAAAGTTGCCGTCAATCCTCTTTTCCGCAGGGAAGATATATTCGGTGAGCCACTTAAGCAAAGGAATATCATCCGCGATTCCTCGAAAGAGGCTCATGGCCGCGTGGGTATGTCCGTTTATGAGGCCCGGCAGGATAATGCCGCCCTCCGCGTCAATGGTTTTCACGGCGGGGAGAGGCTCTCCGGCGTAACTGCCCAGAGCGTCTATCCGGTTTCCTCTAATCCCCACTAAACCTGGAGAAAAGACGGTCATCGCGGTGTCCATGGTTAGAACGATTCCGTTTAAAATCAGCAGATCGAAAGGCTTCGTTGTATCTTCAAGGTTCATTTTGCGGCTTCTCCTGAGCATTTCTTCCTACAATCAATTTCTGTGCCAGTCAACACCAACCTTAAACCCTGAACTCGTGAACGTTTACAGGAATGACAGAAGGCATTTTCATGTTTCGTTGTGCACCACTGGCATAGGAATTGGACAAAGCGTGAAGCCCCTTTCTGGAGCCTTGAATTTGTGGGCAATTTCTGTAGTATGGCTGCCTGAGAGAGATGAAAGTCCTTACCAGTGGAAGGGAGAGAGGGATGTGTTGTATGATGGGTTATTTCAACCGCGCTCAAGGATGTCACACTCCTGGGACGGCACAGGTGGAAGCTCGAAAAGGCAAAGTGGAGGAGTCTTAAGACCTCCCTTGCATCGGAGTGCGCTGGAGAACCGGTTGATCTTGTGGTTGACGCGACAGGCTCTCCCGATGGGATAGGAGATGCCGTGAAGCTTTGCAGACCTCAGGGAACCGTCGTGCTCAAGACCACGGTTTCTTCAATAACAGGTCCCTCGCTCACTCCAGCGGTGGTTAAGGAGATCACAATAATCGGGTCAAGATGTGGAAAAATAAATAATGCTATCAAATTAGTAAATAGATCTCCTGATATACCGCTTCAACTATTGCTTACCGCCGCTTACACTTTGGATCAGGCAGAGGCTGCCTTTTCTCTGGCATCAGGGTGCCTTTCACTCAAGGTTCTATTTGAGATGCCAGGGACAGAAATGGCGCAATAATCAGTCTAGCCTAAGTGCGCAATCCATGTTGATAGGTTCAAGACACGGGTGCGCCGTTTCTCTCCTCAAAATCATATAGCCTGTCAATGGCGTACTCTATAGCCTTGTTGCATTTTTCTCTCCATATGCCTGATTCCCTGAATTTTTTGTATTCCTCAGGATTAGAGGTATCGAAGGCTATCAGTTCGCGGCAGAAAATGGTTCCGAATTGCTCCTCAAATCCCTTGACAAGTTCGGCCGCCAGATCCCTGATCCTCACGCGAGCCTCTCTTGCCTTTGGCTTGTCCTTAAACGAACAGCGGTGCCTCAGGCCCAGAAAGACCGCCGAGGAGGATACAACCCCGCAGGGGGCCTGCTGCCGGCCCGCTATGCCGCCCATGAAGGCTATTGAAGACCACAGAAGATCTTCTGTTCCCAACTCCGTTGCTTCCCACATAACTTGCAGGACAGCGGGACCTCAGTGATAGCCCTTGGGCATCAGATCCAGAGCCCTTTGTTTTGCCTCTTCCCTCGTCAATCTAAGCGTCATTTTGCCTACCCTCCTAATAATTGCTTTGTGAAGAATGTAGTATTTTCTTGAATATCCGGGCACCCATTATCGGAACCGTCCAGAGACCACCCCATGAGAGATGGGAAAAGGTCAGTGTTTGCCTGTCACCTCAAGGACTATTTCTTTCCAAAGGAAGGCGAGGCGCGGTGCGGCGAGGTTTGCCGCTTCTATGACCATATCAAGATTTGTCTCCTGCATGCAATCCGGCAGATTCACATTTGTAACCGCGACAATCGCCAGGACCTTCATGCGGCAGTGAACAGCGACAGTTGTTTCAAGGACTGTTGACATGCCTATAACATCAGCGCCTGCACTGCGGTAGAAACGAGTCTCAGCGGGTGTTTCGAGGTTGGGCCCAATAACACCGATATAAACTCCCCTCTTGAGCGCAATGCCCTGCTTGACGGCAAGCCTCTCAGCGGCTTTCAAAAGTTCCCTATCATAAATGCGGGTCATATCCGGAAAACGATGGCCAAAGGCGTCGAGGTTGGGGCCTCTAAGGGCACTTAGACCCGTTAGGTTTATTTGATCGGTTATAGCGACAAGATCCCCTCTATCAAATTGTGGGTTCAAACCTCCTGCCGCACTTGAGACAAAAAGATATTTAACCCCCAGAAGCGACATCAGTCTTACAGGGAATGTCACTTCTTCAGGGGAATATCCTTCATAGGCATGGAGCCTTCCCTCCATGGCCAATACAACCTTTCCCCGGATTTCACCTATGAGAAGATTGCCTTTGTGGCTTTCAGTGGTCGGGATGGGGAAATGGGGGATGTGGGCGTAAGGGATTCGGTGCTCCAAACCCATCAGTTCGGTAATCTCTCCGAGTCCTGTTCCAGTTATCATTCCGATCAGCGGCGCGGGCGCTTTAAGCTTTTCATTTAGATAAGCCGCTGCCTCCTGCAGGCGTTTAAGCATTTAATAAGCTCCTTTCTTCTTAGGAATCCTTAAGCCAGCCTTGCACAAAAGTCAACGTCGCTTTCGGTCTTTTGACTTGACCTGAATCTTCGCTCTGGGATACAAATGCCGCAAAACCTAAGAAGGGATTGATAAAAGATGGGTGTCAAAATGGAGCAATTCCAGGGCGAATTGATCGCCAGGGTGTTTGACAGGGGAATTTGCGTCAAGTGCGGGGCGTGCGTTAATCTTTGCCCTTATTTCAGGTACTTTGACGGGATGGTCGCAGTTATGGACCGCTGCGGCGCTGGAACAGGGAGGTGCGTTCAAATATGCCCCAGGGCCGGATATGAGGCCACTTCTGTTAAAGAGGGTGCCTCGAATGTCGCGGGGATAGGCCCATATCGAAGTGCTATGCAGGCAAGGGCGAGGGGTGACGCATTGCGGCCAGGAGCTCAGTACGGCGGAGTTGTAACCGCGCTTGTCGCCTATGGACTTGAAAGCGGCTATCTTAAAGGAGCTGTCGTTACAGACAGGGGAGGGGAGTTTTCACCCGCCGGCATGCTCGCCGAAAGCCCTTCTGATGTTGAGCAATGCGCCGGATCGAGATATTCGGCGGCAGGAGCCCTTTCGGTTTTGAATACAGCCATAAAGGAAGGAAAAGGCAAACTTGCCATGGTTGGTCTTCCCTGTCAGATGGAGGCTATTGAGAGGATGAAGCGCTCTATGCCTGACGGCGCGGATAGAGAATCAAGGGTTTCCTTAAGAATTGGTATTTTTTGCACCTGGGCGCTTGACTACCGAAGGCTCAAGGATTTTCTCAGAAAAAATGGGGTGACAGGGGCTGTTAAGAAATACGACATACCGCCGCCGCCTGCCGAGGCCTTTATTGTCTTTACCCAGGATGGCCGAAAGGAGTTCCCGTTAAAGGAAATAAGAGGCCTTGTGCAAAAGGGCTGCTCATTGTGCCAGGACATGACGGCAGAGCATGCCGACATCTCCATTGGGACCGTTGAAGGTGAAGAGCATTGGAACATGGTCATCACCAGGAGTGAAAGGGGAGAGGCATTTATTGAGGGGGCACTGAAGGATGGAATTTTGGAAAGGGCCCAACTGCCTGATGAGAATCTCAATCATCTTTTGACCGCGTCCTGCAACAAAAGAGACAGAGGCAAGAAGGCTGAGCTCGAGCTATCGAGGGAAAGATAATGAATGAGCTTTTTGAAAGAAATGGCGGAGAGGAAAGGTTGCTTCAGGGAAACGAGGCCATAGCAAGGGGAGCCCTGGAGGCTGGTGTGCGCTTCTGCGCCGGTTATCCGGGTAATCCTTCTTCTGAGATAATAGAGACCTTGGCCGAGGCCGCAAAGGAACTGCCCATTTATGCTGAGTGGTCAATAAACGAGAAGGTAGCCCTTGAGGCGGCAACTGCCGCATCCTTTGCCGGATTGAAGGCCATTGTGAGCATGAAGCAAAACGGAGTCAACGTGGTGTCCGATTTTCTTACGAACCTTACGCTTTCGGGTACAGGCGGCGGGCTGGTTCTTGTTACCTGTGATGATCCGGGGGGTATTTCGAGCACCAATGAAGAAGATGCCCGTCTTTTCGCAAAGCTGGCTGATGTTCCACTGCTTGAACCGGCAACCCCTCAGGAGGCCCTTGAGATGACAAAATGGGCCTTTGAGGTCTCCGAGCGCATCAAGAATATAGTTATCCTGCGAAGCGTTTCACGGCTGTCCCATACAAGGGCCAATACCAGATTGGGCGCCATACCTGATTATAAGGACAGGGCCTTTTTTGACACAAGATCGCCTTTCCATACCTTCCCTGTTTTGGCAAAGCACCTTGGAAGACACAAGAAACTTGATGAGGCCATGATCATATCGGAGGAGTCTTCCTTCAACCGCTACGACGGCCCCGATAAAGCGGAACTTATTATCATTTGTTCAGGAAGCTGCTGGAACTATGCGGTAGAAGCAGTTGAAATACTGAGGCTTACTGAAAAGGTAGGGATACTGAAACTGGGTATGACCTGGCCCCTGCCTGTGAACATACTCAGAAAATATCTTGCTTCATCGGAGAGGATACTTTTTGTTGAAGAACTGGATCCATTCGTGGAAGAAAGCGTTAAGGCCCTGTGCGCTGAGTTGGGCGCCGAGGTGGGAATAATGAAGTTTTACGGAAGAGGCTCAGGCCATATTCCCATCTGTGGGGAGCTCTCACCCGCGGTGATATTGGAGGTTTTGGGGGAGCTTTTTTCGATAAGATGGAGGGCAGAGGAGTTCAGAGACAGGATGAAATCCCTTCTGCCGCAGCCTTCCCCACCCAGAGAATTCGGCTTCTGTGCCGGATGTCCACACAGAGGCACATATTATGCTATTAAAACGGCCCTTGCCTGGGATGGCCGAAACGGTTTTGTCTCAGGTGACATTGGCTGCTACAGCATGGGTATATGGCCGACCGGGTTCAGCCAGGTTAAATCCGTTCACGCCATGGGTTCCGGCCTCGGGCTTGCCTCAGGCTACGGCAAACTCGGGCAGTTCGGATTCGACCAGCCTGTCATCACTGTTTGCGGGGACTCCACCTTTTTCCACGCCGCAATACCCGCCCTCATAAACGCAAGATTCAATAATTCAGACATCCTTCTTCTTGTTCTTGACAACAGCGCCACTGCTATGACGGGTTTTCAGCCCCATCCCGGTACAGGCTCAACCGCTATGGGGGAAAAGGTGGAACCTGTTGATATCGAATCCGTTTGCAGGTCACTGGGCGTACACGTGGAAGTCGGAGATCCCTACGATATGGAGCATACTGCTGAAAGCATCTACAGGCTCATGAGTGCAGTCGGCCCTAGGGTCCTTATCCTCAGGAGGAAGTGCGCGCTGGTTCAGGGCAGGCAAGGGGGGTTCCCCTACGTTATGAAGGTTGAGCATGAAAGGTGCCTGGGAGAGGAGTGCGGGTGTGGTCGTTACTGCACAAGGATCTTCAGATGTCCTGGCCTTGTATGGGATAGCTCAGCAAAAAAGGCTCGAATAGATGAGGTGATATGCGTGGGGTGTGGTATCTGCGCGTCGGCCTGTCCGATGGGAGCCATAGTCAGGCAGGAGAAGGCGGCCAATTAGCAGCAAATAATAGGTTTAGGGAGTTTATATGTTGCAAAATGTTATTATAACAGGGGTAGGCGGTCAGGGTAATGTCCTTGCCTCTCAGATATTGGGAAGGGCGGCAGTGCGCTCCGGCCTTAAGGTGACAATAGGGGAGACCTTTGGGTTATCACAGAGGGGTGGTTCAGTGATGAGCCATATCCGAATTTCGGATAAGAAAAACTATGGTCCTCTTATTCCCCCCAACATGGCGGACATCATATTGGGACTGGAGCCTCTCGAGACGATAAGGATAACTCCTGAATTCGGAAATGAACGCTGTGTGTATCTGGTTAATTCAAGGCCCATTTACCCTCTCAACGCGATTGCCGGAGAAATGGAATATCCCGAGCCTTCATGGATAAGAGATGTTCTTTCATCCTCGGGGGGTAGTATCTATTGGCTGGATGCAACCCAGTATGCTGTGGAGTTGGGTGGCCCTATAATGCTCAATATGGTAATGCTGGGAGCCCTTTGCAGCATAGCCGGTTTTGCCGTGAGCGAGGAGCAGATAAGACATGTACTCTCTGAAATCTTTCCAGAGGCCAAACTTAAGGCCAACTACAGGGCGCTTGAAACCGGAAAGCGGCTTATAAGAGAATATGCGAATTGATCTTCACATCCATTCAAAGGATTGTTCCGACGGAAGACTGCCCACTGACAAGATACTGGATATCGCATCTCAGAGGAGGGTTAAGCTACTATCCATAACCGATCACGATTCTATTGAATGTCAGGAATCTATTGAGGCCCTGGCTCTTTCTAAAGGGATCAAATACATTACAGGAGTGGAGTTAAATATAACCTTTTCCGATCCCAAATACAGGGGAGGAAGGTCAGTTTCACTTGATGCGCTTGGTTATGACTACGACTACGGTAACGAGGCGCTTCTAAGTAAAATCAAGGCCCTTAAGTCCCACAGGCGGAAGCGCGCGGAACTTATTCTGGAGAGAATAAACGAGAGGTTCAAAAAGGAGGGCCGGGAGCTTTTTACGGACAGGGACCTTGCGGCGATAGAGGCCACGGTGGACGGGGCATTTGGGAGACCTCACATAGCCAATTACATGGTAAGTAAGGGAATAGTATCAAGCAGGCAGGGGGCATTCGATCGGTATCTGGTTGAATGCGATGTACCAAAACTTCCACTGCCACTGGAGGAAGCTTCCGCCCTGATAAGGGGGGCGGGCGGGAGGTTGGTGCTGGCCCATCCCAATGACCCCAACGGTACTTCTCTTTTCGCGTTAAGCGCCTCTCTCAGTGATCAGCACGAGGTCATAAAAAGACGGATGCTACCCTTTCTTGACGGAGTTGAGTGCTGGCATCCAAGGCACAATCGTGAGACGATCGCATCCTATCTTGCGCTTAGTGCGTCAGAGGGGCTTATAGCGACAGGGGGCTCTGACTGCCACCAACAACCGGTCATCCTTGGGACCCTGGATATCCCGTCCTATGTGGCTGCCCAATTTGGAATATTGGAGGAAGTTAATTAGCCGTGTCCGGCATTATAGAAGATCTTAGACGACCCGAGGCACTGCCTGATCCGACGGATAAGGTTGAGGTGGTTCAAACCCACATATCCACGGTCTTTATCGGCAGGGATTTTGTTTACAAGATAAAGAAGCCTGTCAACTTCGGATTTCTCGATTTCTCTACCCTTGAAAAGAGGCGACATTACTGCAACAGGGAAGTTATACTAAACAGGAGATTCTCTCACGATCTTTACATGGGGGTAGTCCCCATATTCCTTAGCGGTCGGCGCTTTACAATGACGAGTGAAGAGGGTGAACCGGTTGAATATGCGGTGAGGATGAGAAAGATACCCGAAGAGATTCTTATGGATAGGGTCTTTGAAAAGGGTTATCTAACGGATAATAATATGCGGGACGTCGCGCGATTCCTTGCCGGATTTCACGCCACTGCCGAAGGCGGAGCCGATATTGCGGGGTTTGGCAAGGCCGAACAATTTAAGATCAATACAGATGAAAACTTTGAGCAAGTTAAACCTTTTATCGGAAAAACTATAGAAAAGGAGGTTTATCAGAACTTATATAGCTGGACAGAAAATTTCTATGAATCACACGGTGCGTTGTTTGACAGGCGCATAAAGGCAGGCAGAGTAAGGGACTGCCACGGCGACCTTCACATGCAGCATATATGTCTTGCAGAGCCTATACAGGCGTTTGACTGTATTGAGTTTAACGACAGGTTCCGATACGGCGATACGCTTGCCGATATAGCCTTTCTCCTAATGGACATGGAATACAGAGGAGGCAAAAGGCAGGCAAAGACCCTGTGGAATTACTACCGAAGAGATGCAAAAGAGGAGGGGAGCGTGGAATCCCTCCTTGCCTTTTATATGGTTTACAGGGCCTTTGTACGTGGAAAGGTGATAGGATTTATTGTGAATGATAATGGTATTGATCCGAATGTAAGGGATCAGGCGGCCCGAACTGCCTCAAGGTATTTCAGTCTTGCCGATTCATTTATCAAATATTTGTCAATATAATACCTAAGCTCAACTCGGGAGTGGATTTATGAGAGAGCCTTTCAAGGGATTTATGGAAAAGGAACTTGGCCCGTCAACCGTTCTTATAGCCTGCGGGTTACCCGCGTCCTACAAGACCGAGACCACTGAGGTCATAGCCGCCATGAAGGGGTATGTTATCTTGAGGACCGATATGATCCGTCTGGAGGTGCTCAAAGACGAGGATATCTTTGATGAAAAGGTTGCCTCCAGCATGAACAAGAGAACCATGGTCTATGACGAGATGTTTCGTCTGGCCGATGAGCTGGCCTCTAGGGGAATGGGGATCGTTCTGGACGCGACCTTTATAACACAGTCTTTGAGGAGAAGGGCGGCTGAGGTGGCGGCACGGCACGCCATGCGCTTCGTAATACAGCAGACCCAATGCCCCAAGGGGGTATCTCTCAGACGTATCTCCTCCAGATCAAAGGAAAACTATGAATCAAACGCCCTTACGGAGCAGGCATATACAAATAATGTAAACAAATTTGAAGCAGTGGATCTTAAAGATCTTAAAACCCTGTATCCTGATCTTCCTATCACGCATCTGCTAATTGATACCACCTCTGATGAGACCAATGAATGGTGGGTTATTTCGAAAACATCCCTTTGATGTTGTGGGAGGAGCCCCGGCTTTGAAAGATGCAAGAAAGCGACTTAGGGCTTTAATAGCGACCGGTCGCGGTGAGAGCGTCTCTGATCTGGTCCTAAAGAACGGCAATATCCTCAACGTATTCACCTCCGAGATATTGAAGGGAGATGTGGCGATTCAAGGAGGGTTAATAGCAGGGGTAGGCGCTTCATACAAAGGAAAAGAAGAAATTGACCTAAGAGGCAAATGGATTGCGCCTGGCCTTGTGGACGGGCATTTTCATATAGAAAGCAGCATGCTTGTCCCCAGTGTTCTTGCTCCTGCGCTGATCGCTCACGGAACAACCGCTATGGTGGCTGATCCCCATGAGATAGCCAATGTCATGGGGCTGGAGGGAGTGCGATTCATGCTTAAAGACAGCGAACACGCTGCTCTCGATATGTTTTTTACTGCCCCTTCATGTGTCCCGGCCACTCATCTTGAGACCGCCGGAGCAAACCTTTCAGCGACTGAGCTTGCTGCCCTTGCCGAGGAACCCAGGATACTTGGACTAGCCGAGATGATGAATTTCCCCGGTGTCCTCTCCGGAATGGATGAGGTTCTGGATAAATTGCTTTTATTTGAGGGAAGGGTCATTGACGGGCATGCCCCGCTTTTGCGTGGTAAAGACCTCCAGGGATACCTGTCAGCCGGCATAGGCTCTGATCATGAATGCATAGATCCCGATGAGGCGCTTGAAAAGGTGCGATCCGGGGCCTATGTCATGATAAGAGAGGGTACGTCGGCCCGTAATCTTGAGACTCTGCTGCCGATTGTATCTGAGAGTAACTCAAGGCGTTTTTGTCTTGTATCAGACGATCTCCATGCTGAAGATGTGCTATACAGAGGGCATCTTGACTACACCGTCAGAAAGGCGATCAGCCTCGGGCTTTCCCCGGTCCAGGCCGTGAGTATGGCATCACTCAACCCTTGTGAATACTTTGGACTTGCAAGGAGAGGCGCGGTTGCTCCCGGCTATTTGGCCGACCTGATAATCCTTTCCGATCTCCGTGCATTTGAGGTCGAATCCGTCTATAAGAATGGTCGGCCGGCTGTAGAGAAAGGAACATTGATAAAGGATTGCGGGCCGGGACGAGCAATCTGCCCCCAAACCTTCCATTGCGGAGAGATAACATCAGAAAGGCTTCAAATCCAGCACAGGGGTGGTAAGGCAAGGGTCATTGAGATCGTTCCCGGCCAGATAATAACAAGGATGGCACTCATGGATGTGCCGGCGGTCAATGGGATGGCTGTCTCCGATACACGATCCGACATACTGAAACTCTGTGTGATCGAGCGTCATAAGGGAACTGGAAATACCGGCCTTGGCTTCGTAAATGGATTTGGATTGAAAAATGGCGCTATAGCATCCTCGGTGGCCCATGATTCCCACAATATCATAGCAGTGGGGGTGGAAGACAAGGAAATCAGACTTGCGATCGAGACAGTCATTGAGATGAAAGGGGGCATGGCCGTTGTCGCGGGCGACAGCGTACTTGGCTGCATCCCCCTTCCGATTGCCGGCCTGATGTCTGATAAATCCCTTGAGAGACTGGTAGAGGAAATAAAATGCGCAAAGGAATCCTGCAAGGGACTGGGCTCGCTGCCGGATGATCCGGTTATGGCCCTTTCATTTCTTGCCCTTCCGGTGATCCCTGATCTTAAGCTCACCGATATGGGTCTTATTGATGTAGACAGCTTCAAGGTAGTCCCCCTTTTCCCGGATTAGCGACAGGAGAAAATGTGACATCGTTATCAGTAGGCATCATCTATAAGCACCGCTATGAACCTGCCAGAAGAGAGGCTCAAAGGCTCAAGGAATGGCTTGATAAAAAGGGTGTGACAGCCCTGACGCAGGAAATGCGTCTTGGTGAAGCTGATATCCTGACTGGTGGGGGAGAGCCGCTACATTCAGCCGATTTGAATTGGGTGGTGGTGCTTGGCGGAGACGGTACCCTCCTGGGAGCGGCAAGGATGGTGGGGAAGTACGGTGTTCCGATCCTCGGCGTCAATCTCGGAGGGCTCGGATTCCTCACTATGGTTCCCCTGGATGAAATGTACGAAGCGGTTGAGAGGATGCTTGCGGGGGATCTGGTGGTTGAAGACAGAGTCATGCTCGAGGCTTCTGTTATCAGGCAAGGTCAGGAGATAAGGAAATTCCAGGTCTTGAATGATCTAGTGATAAACAAGATGACCCTGGCAAGGATAATAGACCTATGTGTCTCAATAGACGGGGAGATACTTACCACATTCAAAGGAGATGGTCTTATAATTGCCACTCCCACAGGGTCAACCGCGTACAACCTGGCGGCAGGGGGTCCGATTGTTTATCCTACTATGGAGGCGTTTGTTGTTACTCCGATATGCCCCTTCACCTTAACCAACCGACCGATACTCGTACCTGAATCGGTTCAGATAATGGTTGAGATGGGTAAAGAAAGTGACGAGCGCGTTATATTGACATGCGACGGTCAGGTAGGTTTTGACATATCTTATGGAGATAAGATCATAATTTATAAATCAGCTTCAAAAATTAAATTAGTTAAACCTTTTAATTATAGTTATTTTAATATCCTGAGAACAAAGCTTATGTGGGGTGGAACGCCTTTTAATGCTGATAAATGAAACAAAAATATGCAGAATAAAAGTCAGAAAAGAAGACATAAGTTATCTCAGGTGGACAATAGAATCTTACGACGGAATGGCGGTGGTGAGCACGATTGATCCAAGGAAAGCCCTACTTGAAGTGAGAGTAGCAACAGGTTGTGAAAATATATTTATAAACTTAATAAACTATTTGATACAACATGAGAATATCAAAATAGATTTTGATGCCACAACTATATGAGGCATCCATCCGGCTTTCCATATTTCAGACATGATAAAATCATTTCATATAATTACAATGGGTTGTCAGATGAACGAATATGATTCGGACTATCTGGCGCAGTCTCTTATGAACGCAGGGGCAAGACCCTTCGAAACACCCGGCGGCGCTGATCTGGTCATAATCAATACTTGTTCGGTGAGGGAAAAAGCAGAGCAGAAGGCCATGAGCCAGCTCGGCAGGGTTATCAAGATAAAAAAAAAGAATCCGGGTATGATTATAGGGGCCGTTGGCTGCGTGGCTCAGGACAGGGGCAATGAACTAATTGAAAGGTTCCCGGATATTGATTTCGTCTTAGGCCCCAGGGAGCTTCAGCGGACGGTCGAGGTGGTGGAAAAGATTCAGATGTCCAATATAAGGACAGCCGCTACTAACTTGAGCGGAGCGTGCCGACCCCGGCTTGCTTATCCCGGATATTTCAATGGAAGAATAAGCGGTTTTGTGTCAATAATGGAAGGCTGCAACAACTTCTGCTCGTATTGTATCGTTCCGTTTGTAAGGGGAAGAGAGGTTTCAAGGCCTGCAGGAGACATTGAGGTCGAGATCGAATCACTTGCCTCACAGGGTGTAAGGGAGGTTACACTTCTGGGGCAAAACGTTAATTCCTACAGTTTCCAAGGGGATAGCGTACCGGTAACACTGAGCACGCTTATCAGAAAAATAAGCAGGATAAGAGATATCTGGCGGATCCGTTTCACGACCTCTCATCCCAGGGATCTTACGGATGACCTTGTTGAGTGCTTTGCAACAGAGGACAAGCTCTGTCCTCATATCCATCTGCCATTTCAGTCGGGCTCGAACAGGATACTCAAACGGATGGGCAGAGGCTACACCAGGGAGTATTACCTTGACCGAATACGAGAGCTTAGGAAGGCAAGGCCTGAGATAGCGATAACTGCTGACGTCATGGTTGGATTTCCCGGAGAATCCGAAGAGGACTTTGCCATGACTATGGATCTTGTGCGCCAGGTCGAGTTCGACGGCCTATTTTCATTTATGTATTCGGACAGGAGGGGCACTGCGGCGGAGAAACTGGAGGGAAAGATTGACAAGGATATCAAGGGCGCAAGGCTCAAGAGGCTCCAGACCCGGCAGAAGGACATTTCATATAGAAAAAATAAGGTCTTGGAGGGAAGCACCCTTGAGGTGCTTGTAGAAGGAGCGGGGGACAGGCCTGGACAGCAAAGGGGTAGAACCGCTTCAAATAAGGTTGTAAATTTCTCATCTAATTCCAGTATGATTGGAAAATTAGTTCAAGTAACCATTTCACATGGCCTTATGAACTCCTTGCGAGGGTGTCTTAATGAATGAGAACGGTTCAGGCGAGAAAAGCCCTGTCCAGGAAAACAAGGTTGGATATGCCAAAGAGTTGATCCTTGTAGTGGATGATGAGGTAGAGCTATGTGAAATAGTTACTGTTATGCTTGATATCATAGGTTTTAAGTCTAAAGCGGTTAACAGCGCCTCCGAATGTTTCAAGGAGGTCGCCCGAAAGGATTACTCCTTTGTTATAACCGACATCAGTATGCCTGGGATGGACGGCCTGGATCTTATAAGGAATCTGCGAAAGCAACGAGCTGAACTTGGTCTCATTGCCATGACAGGCTACACAAAGGACTATAGCTACGTTGATGTCATAAACGCAGGGGCCAATGATTTTATTAACAAACCTTTTGCCGCAGAGGAGCTGGAAGCCAAACTCAGAAGGGCCATCATTGAGAGGAATATGCGAAAGGAACTGTCTAGGCTTTCCATCACAGACCCTCTCACGGGACTTTATAACCACAGGCATTTTTTCTCAAAGTTGAGGGAAGAGATTGCAAGGGCCCAGAGGCAGAGGCATCCTTTGACCCTCGTATTGCTGGACCTCGACGATTTTAAGATTTACAACGATACGAGGGGTCATCTTGCAGGTGATCGCCTGCTCGAGGGTGTAGGCGCCATTATCAATGCCAAGATAAGACAGGGAGTTGACTCGGGTTATCGTTACGGGGGCGATGAGTTTGCGGTGCTGCTTGTTGAACTCGGTGGTGAAATCGCGTTAGCTGCCGCCAGGAGAATAGCCGATGCCATTGGCGGCGAACTGGGAGTAACGGCAAGCCTTGGAGTAAGTTTTCTGAGCGAAGGAATGAGCGCCGAAGACCTGGTTGCCGTGGCCGATGAAAAGATGTACGAAAACAAACGAGAACGGCACCTGGGCAGATAGGCAATTAAGCTTATGTCTGATAATATATATTATGTAAACTAAGCTCTAAACCCAGAGGCATCAACTCTTATACTCTCTTCTGGATGGTCATATCCACTCTCATTTCTTCTGCGGCGCATTCACACTATTGGCATCAAACGCCTCTGCCTTCAGGGAATTCTAATTGTCGCTCATCAGCCGATCTCCAAATAGCAGTTGACAGTCCCATCCCCGCTAGTGTAAGTAAAGGCATCAACGACTTGGAGGTTCAATTGGATGAGCAGCGTGGTAAAAAAGAGGCGGAAGAAGATAACAAAGCATAAATATAAAAAGTTAAGAAGAAGAATGCGGCATAAGAACAAATAAGCTCCTTACCGCTTTCCCATCAAATAGGAAAAGGCAGTCATTCTGGAGACTGCCTTTTCTTTTTTAGTGATCCTGGACGGATTGTTACTTGCTGTAATCGTACCAGCCGCCCTTGGTCTTTCTACCCAGCCTTCCGGCTCTGATCATATTCTTCAGCAGAACGGGCGATACCCACTTGGATTCCTTATTCAGTTCTTTGTAAAAATATTCGGCCACATAGTAGCAGATATCAATTCCCGTCAAGTCCATAAGCTCAAAGGGACCCATGGGATAGTTCAAGCCGTTTTTGACGGCCAAGTCTATGTCGGCCATGGTGGCTACGCCCTCTTCAGCTATCTTGATTGCCTCGATCATGTGGGGGATCATGATCCTGTTGACGATAAAACCCGGAGAGTCCTTCTTTACCTCCACAGTCACTTTGCCCATCTTCTTTGCAAGCGCCGTGGTGGTCGCAATAGTCTCGTCGTTAGTATAGAAACCTCTTATGATTTCAACAAGCTTCATCAATGGAACTGGATTGAAAAAGTGCATCCCGCAGACCTTGCCCGGTCTCTTTGTTGAGGCCGCTATCTCGGTAAGCGACATGGATGAAGTGTTGGATGCAAGCACTATTTCCGGCCTGCATACCTCATCCAACTGCCTGAATACGCTCTTTTTAAGTTCAATGTCCTCAAGTACGGCCTCAATGACAAAGTCAACATCTGCAAGTTTACCCATGTCGGTTGTGCCGCTTATTCTTCCCATAATCGCATCTTTTTCCTTGGGATCAAGCTTTCCCTTCTCAACACCCTTGGAGAGGAATTTGTCTATGCTGTTTATTCCTCTTTCAACAAATCTGTCCTCTATGTCGCGCATTATTACCTGACAACCTATCTGCGCGGCGGTCTGGGCGATTCCATTACCCATGGTCCCAGCCCCGACTACACCTATCTTCTTAATCTCCATGCTTACCTCCCTGAATTTATTTTATAATTAATGCGGTACGATAAGTTTTCTAGACCGACACCACCCCTTTAACTTCGGGCACACTCTGTTTGAGGATCTTTTCTATACCCATCTTGAGTGTCATCTGAGACATGGGGCATCCACCGCATGCGCCCATGAGCTTTACCTTTACTGTGCCATCAGCTTCAACACCAACAAGCTGAACGTCGCCTCCATCCGCCTTAAGGGAAGGCCTTACCTTTTCAAGGGCCTTCTCTACTTTTTCTTTTAACTCCATGATGACCTAACCTCCCAGTGCTCTTTTTGGTTAACTATACGCGCCCTGCTGACTAACATATCTTATAGAGGATTGCTACTTAAAAAATTTTCTGACCCTTGAATCCAAGTATCCTGCAAGTCCCTCAGAATCTCCTGGTGACCAGCCCATGCTTTTTTTCCAAACGTCGTCCGATTCCATACAAAGATACATCCCTAGATCACTATGCCACGACTCAAGGTGAGTTCTCATGAATTCATAAAGTTCTATCCTCAAGGGCTTAAAATACCGCATCTTTCCATCCAACGCCAGAATGAATTCACCGTTAAGGATGCAACTTCCAGGGTGGCGCCTCCTTATTATGGGTTTAAGTGCCGGCATGAATCTAAAAGAGCCTAGACTCAGCCAGATTATCCCTGCCGGGTTTATATACTTTTCAAGAAGCTCTATTGTTTTCAAATAACCGGACCGCCAGTCCCTGTGAATCAAAAGCGGATCGAAATGAAACCCAAGTGTGAAACCTTCCTTCTGGCAGTCCCTGGCAGCCTTGAGTCTCTCAACAAGAGACGGGGCGCGGATCTCTTCTCTTTCCGATATGAAGGGGCTGTTAAGCGACCAGGAGACGATTAATCGCTCTCTGTATGGAGACTTAATAAGGCCTTCAATGCACACGCTCTTTGTCTTAAGCTCAAGAACGGCGTTTTTTCTCACCGAAAATATGGGGAGCAAAATTGACGTCCATCCCGTCAAGGGATCGAGCGCAAGGCTGTCTGTGAACTCTCCTGTCCCTATCCTGTATATCTTTTCCGGATGGCCTTCAATCTCGCGAACCACCTCCCCTATTCTTTCTTCAAGGTTCGAAAAGACCTTTAGACGGTCCTCCTTGAAATAGGCCTGCAATATGCAATAGCTGCAATCCAGAGGGCAATTGGTGCCTATATTTAGTATCTGATAGCCGCAACATATATATCCCCTTGTTCCGGGACACGGCTTCAAAATATCGCCCTTAAAAATAACCTGGTCTATTATATTGCTATTCAGTTTCAATATGATAGTGTCCAATATTAACTAAATATATAAGATTAATCAGTGTGTTTCATTTTTCTGTCTTCCAAGGCTCCAAAAGACGATCAATTGATTTTAAGGATTTTATTGAATCAAGTTTTTTCCCAAGCTGATCCATATCTCGGAATCTTACTCTTAATTCATAATATGGAGACTCAAAAAATTGCGGAGCTACAATAATATCCCCTTCAGGCAGACCAATTGAGCGAAGGGTCTCTTTGAAGGCCTTTTCCGCCATGGCAAGGGTGGGATTTCTCAAATCCCGCAGGTAATCCATAAGCTTTTTTGCCTTCTTGGGATTGCTCAGATTCTTGTCATTAATAATATCCGAGATATCCTCTCTCAGCAACAATCGCGAAATTGATGTTTCAGTAATTATGGAAATATCCTTTAAAAGATCAATAAATTGTATTTGATAGTTATTATTTAACATTATATAATGGATCGTTTTGTAAACGTTTGCTTGATCCTCTTGTAAAAGACAAATCAATTCAGATATTGCCTGAAGCGACATCCTTCCCAGGGCTACGGCAATCTTGATTTCTTCGTTTAATTCTTTTGCGATTATCAGGTGGAGATCAAGTGATGGCTCATGTCTGGGTAATCCCAGGAGGGGCATAAAGAACTTTAAGATTTCTTCTCTGCTAATCTGAGATGTAAGGAGTGCAAGGACCATCCCCTTCTCAACAGGGTTGAAACTCCTTGTGGTGAGATTGTCGAAAAGGTTGAGAAGGACGGCATCGAGGTCCGATGTGTCTCCTTCTGGAATTATCCGGCATGGGGTTTCAGTAAAACCGAGGGCCTTTAATGCTATTATTCTCCTTGCTCCGGATATGACTTCAAATCGTTTTTCTATTGCCTTTTCTCTTACGATTGGCGGATTTATAAGTCCAACTTTGTTTATGGACTCCTTAACTGACTCTGAGGCCAGTGGAAAGGTCATGGCAAATGGGTAGCCTTCACCAATGCGGTCAAGCCCCAAGGTGACAACAGGATATCTTGATATATTCATTGAATGACTCCTACTATAGCCCCTGTCATGCATGTGGCAATCGTGCCGGCTGCTATTGACTTCATTCCCAAGGCCACTACATCCGCCCTTCTTTCAGGGGCCATACTTCCAATACCTCCAATCATTATTCCAAGGGAACCGAAGTTGGCGAATCCGCTGAGGGCATAGATCATTATCAGTCTGCTCCTTGGTGTAAGGATATCCGGCGGGAGTGAGGCCAGGTCCAGATAAGCGACAAATTCATTCAGTACCGTCTTGGTTCCCATCAATGAGCCCGCCGTCATGGATTCGGACCAGGGGATACCCATAAGCCATACTATAGGTGACATCACGTAACCCAGGAGTCGCTGTAAGGTTAAGGCTTTTCCTTCCGGAGAGGGGAGCAGTACCAGGATCGAATTGACGAGGTGCACAAGTGCCACAAGCACAATGAGCATGGCTGTTATGCTCAAGAAGAGCTTGAGTCCTTCGAGGGTTCCTCGGGTGATGGCATCCATTGCGCTGTTCGCGCCCCTGGGAACCGATATATCCCTGCCTGAGAGGGGCTGAGTCTCGGGAATCATCAGTTTTGCTATGGTAACAGATGCCGGAGCGCTTATCAGGGATGCGGTAAGGAGATGTCCTATTGCATTTGGTATAACATCTCTGAGTATAGTGGCATATATCACCATGACGGTCCCCGCTATGGTCGCCATGCCGGCCGTCATTATGGTGAAAAGCTCGCTCCTTGATACCTTTGACAGATAGGGCCTTATAAGAAGAGGCGCTTCAACCATGCCGACGAAGATATTGGCTGCCGTCCCTACTCCTTCAACTCCCCCGAGGTGCATGGTTCTACCGAAAAACCATGAAAACCCCCTCACAACAAATGGAAGTATTTTCCAGTAAAAAAGCAGGGATGAAATAGCACTCAAAACAAGTATTATCGGCAGACTCTGAAACGCCAATATGAAACCAGCTCCGGAATGTCTTTCATCGAACGGCAGCGGCCCTCCTCCCAGATACCCGAATACAAAGCTCGTCCCTGCCCTTGTCGCCTCCTCAAGGGTGAAGACGCCTTTATTAAGGAAGAGAAAAATCCATTGTGACGCGGGCGCCTTCAAGAGGACAATGGCCATAAAGAGCTGCAGGGAAATCCCGACAGAAACGGTTCTCCAGTTTATATCTCTGCGCCTCTCGGACAAAATTAGTGCAATGAGTGCAAGCACAAAGATACCGACTAGGCTTTGCATCCTGTCCATTTCTCACCTCTCAGTTGCCGGATTCCCCAAAACGCTTCTGCCGGCAGGATTGTTAAGATTGCTTGGACTATATTGATAAACATATCTAATCGTCAAGGTATCCTGAAATTGTTTGACAAGCCGGAAGGTGGTTCCTAGTATTAGGCCGCTAAGGATATCCGCTTGCGTCCAGGGAGATATTTCTGATGAAAGATCTTTTTAGTCCTTTTCTGATAAAGAACTGCAGGCTGGACAATAGGATCGTTATGCCAGGCTTGGCCTCCTTTCTCCTGGAAGGCGATGGGGGAATCCCAGATAAGGCCGTTGAGCACTACAGGATGAGGGCCGCCGGCGGCCCGGGTATGGTTGTCATGGAGGCGTGCGCCATTTCGCCGGAGGGAATCGTCTCATCCAATCAGGCAAGAATTTACGACGACAGGTTTTTGCCAAGCCTTGAGCGCATCTCCAGGGCTATCATATCTGAAGGCTCGATTGCAGGCATACAGCTCCATCATGGGGGAAGACAGACCTCATCCAAGGTCATAAGGCGTGTTCCGGTTGCCCCTTCTCCCCTGCCCTGTCCTGCGATAAGCGGACCCGTTGAGGAATTGACGGTTGCTGGAATTCAGGAGCTTGTCTGCAAGTTCGGTGATGCCGCAGAGAGGGCAGTGGCAGCCGGATTTCAATTTATAGAGATACACGGCGCTCACGGGTATCTTGTCAATCAGTTCCTATCCAGATTTTCAAATATAAGAGAAGATCAATATGGCGGGAGCATCGAAGGAAGGGCCCGCTTTGCCCGGGAAATCGTGACCGAGATAAGAAAGAGGATCGGGAATGACATACCTCTTTCCTTCAAGATAAGCGCCCAGGAGTTCGTTCCCAACGGTCTCACCGTGGAAGAAAGTATCCCCATAATCAAGATCCTTATTGAGGCAGGCATTGATATCGTACAGGTATCTGCCGGAAACGACGCGACTCCGGAATGGATCTGCCAGCCCATGTTTATGAAAAAGGCCTGTCTTGCTGATTCCGCCCATCAGATCAGAAGGGCGGTCAGCATACCCGTGATGGCCGTTGGAAGGATAAATGATCCTGTGCTGGCAAACGCCCTCGTTGCCCAGGGAAAAGCTGATCTTATCTGCATGGGCAGAGGCCTTCTGGCTGATCCGGAACTCCCAAAGAAGGCAAGAGAGGGACGGCTAGATGATATCAGGATGTGCATCGCCTGCAACACCTGCATGGAATCCATTTTCAGGAGGGGGCGCATTGAGTGTCTTGTGAATCCTTTTCTCGGAAGAGAACAGGAGATGGCTATAACTCCGACCGCCAATCCCAAGCGGATCATGGTCATAGGAGGGGGCCCCGGAGGGCTTAATGTAGCATGGATTGCCGCCAGGAGGGGCCACAAAGTCCAACTTTTTGAGCGTGGCAAAGCCGTTGGAGGGCAACTCCTGTACGGAAGCGTGACAGGATTTAAGAAGGAGATCCTTAACCTTATCAATTTTCAGCGCAAGCAGGTTGAAAAAAGCGGAGTGATCTGTCACCTGGGGAAGGAAGCGACAATTGATACCGTGAAGGCGGAATCACCTGACGTTGTTATCCTCGCTACCGGGTCTCTGCCCAGCCTCCCGCCTGCTGAAGGAATCAATAAACCGATAGTGGTCACCCTGCACACTGTCATGAATGGTGATATGCCGGAGAAACGAAAGACGGTGGTGGTCGGGGGAGGCCCGACCGGATGCGAAGTGGCGCTTCATCTTGCCGAACTTGGCAGCACCGTCACCATAGTCGAGATGCTTGCAAAGGTTGCAACAGGACTGGAAACCATGACAAGGAAGCTGCTCCTTTCAAGGATTAAGGATCTCGGAGTTTCAATCATGAACGGATATGCCCTTTCCAAGGTTGAAGATCACGGCGTCATTGTAAGAGGCCCGGGCGGAGAGGAGCTGAGGCTTGATGCCGAGCGGGTTGTGGTTACCATAGGCAATAAGGCCAGCAGCGAGCTTTTCGAACAGATTCAGTCCATGGGAATTGTGGTTAATAGTATAGGAGATTGTCTCGAACCCAGAAGCGCCAAGGCTGCCATTTATGAAGGAACCAAGCTGGGGTGCTCCATATAAGCATTTAAGATATTAGACTGGATGCGGCCTTCCACCGCTGACTCTCAAAAGACTTTGAGATGCCAAACGGTTATATAGAAATACATCGTCATGCCGGCGAAGGCCGGTATCCAGTCTTTTACACCTGGATTCCGGACCGGGTCCGGAATGACATGCGGCATTTTCATGCTTCGTTGTGCCCTGCCCGGGCATGACCGTTAGTGATCAGATACGGATTTTCATCTATCTGTGTCTCCGCTATCATTCGCACTCAATCACAAGGGAGGCAGAAATTGACTGATGAATATCTTTGAATCAATATAGCGTATGTTATATAACAATAAGCTATTTGAATTTGAATAAGAAGAACTGAGTGTCCATTACATCAAATATAATTGCATGTATCCTGATACTTTTTTTCTCCACGTCTTCTGCCGAAGCCGAAGAAGGCGCTAGAAGGTCCCCTTATGTATTAACGGAAATTGCGAGATCCTTACTTCAAAGGGATGTAATCAATGGGATTGACATGCTTTACAACTGCAAATTTGACGAGGCGGAAAGAATATTTAATGCGATGTCAGCGTCCTATCCCCATCTGCCGGTGGGCCATTTTTATCTGGCTATGGTAAGCTGGTCGAAGCTTGCCTCTGGCTTCTGGTCAGGGGCTACGGTCAATCAATTCAAGGAACGAATTGATAGCGTTATTGATAGTGCAGGGGCAAGGGTAAATGAAAACCCAAAGGACGCTGAAAGCCACTTTTTCCTTGGGGGGGCTCTTGGATTTAAGGGGCGCTTTGAGCTTATGAAGGAAAACTGGTTTTCCTCTTTTATCCTGGCCTCTGATGCGGTTGATCATCTTAATAACTGCCTTAAAATTGACCCAAATAATAAAGAAGTACTTCTGGGCCTTGGTATATATGAATATTACACGGCCAAGATGTCTGGAGTAGTAAAGTTTTTGAGCTATCTGCTCATAAGGAAGGGCGGTAGGGATGAAGGCTTAAAGAAACTCCATACCGCCGCTGCCGAGGCGCTCTATTCCGGCAGCGAGGCAAAGAGCACCCTGCTGCACATCTACATGTTCATGGAAGAGGATTATGAAAAGGCCCTTTTTCTGGTAAATGACCTCGCAAGGAGATACCCTGAGACATCGAGATACCAATTTCTCAAAGGCGTTTGCCACGTATTTAGAGGCGAGGATGAGGCCTACAGGGAAACCCTGTCCAACATGAGACAATCAGCCCTGCCATCCTCCTCTAAGGGCATGAATTGGGAAAGATCTGCTATGTACATGTCTGCCGCATACGCGATGATAAGAGGTGATTTGGATTCCGCGATGGTATATCTTGAAAGACTGCGGGATTTGGCTGATCCTGATGCAGACCCGGCCATGGTCGCATGGCCTATTTTAAAGGCCGGTATGATATGGGATCTCAGGGGGGAGAGGGAGAAGGCAATGAATATCTACAGTAGTGTGCTCAATATGGAGAACGCATCAGGGGCGCAGTTTCTTGCCAAAAGATATCTCAGAAGCCCGATACGCAGGGGTGATCCATTTGTAGCCTATTAATCTTTTTGCATAGTCTTAAAAAGCTGATGATAATCCTTTAATGGTGGCTGAGATTTTCCGGCGATGAAGGGTGACGAAGTCGCAAAAAGTCCTAATGGGGACTGCAAAGTAAGAAGCTCTAGATACAAGACACCCACACATGGGGACCCGCCCGAAGGCTGGGGCGTCCAAGCGCAACGAGGACAACCCCGTGGAGTGAGGTGTATCTATTCCCACGTTGGAACGACCTTCTTGAGTGCGAACACGCGAGGCGAGGCGAGGGATGTAGCGCATGTCTGCGTGCAACACCGCACAGGCAGGCAGCGCAGAAGGAGGACTTTTTACAAGGCCGTCAAGGGTCTTATAGCAGTTGACGGGTATAGGCAGGCCCTTTTCCTTCTTTTTATTTCAGCGGTCGGATCTGCTATGGGCTGTGCATCTCTTACCGCGCGCTTCACCGCGCCTCTTATCCCCCCGATGATGGAGTCCTTTTTCTCTGAATGTGATCCTGAGATAGCCAGGCAGGCCCTCCCATCACAATGTAAGCTCATGGAGGGACTTCTTAAAGCTGATCCATCAAACAAGGATATATTGAAAGGGCTTAGCTCAGGTTATGCCGGATATGCCCTGCTTTTTGTTGAGGATGAGTCCTCGGACAGGGCCTCCGCCCTTTACCTGCGGGCAAGGGATTATGGACTTAGATCCCTTGGTGATCTTGGGGAAAGGCTTAAAAACGGAGCAGGAGGAGAAGAATCTGTCCGGAAGGCCCTTTTGACTGCGGACAGAGAAATCCTGGAGAGGCTCTTCTGGACGGCTGTCGCTTGGAGCGGATGGATCTCACTCCAGGGAGACAACCCCACGGCAATATCTCAGATCTGGATCTTAAGACTCTGCCTCGAAAGAATAATTGAAATCAACCCTGATTTCTTCCATGGAACTCCTTATGCGCTTCTTGGCTCTTTATTGGCATTCACTCCTCCCTTACTTGGAGGGGACCCCTCCAAGGCAAGAGATGATTTCGATAGGGCCATGGAGGCATCAGGGGGGCGCTTTCTTCTGATACAATATTTTTATGCCAGGTATGGAGCAGTGAGGCTTCAGGACAGGCAGCTCTTTCTCCGATTGCTTGAGAGCATTGGCGGCTCAGATGAAAGCGCTCTCAAAGAGATGTGTCTGATCAACATGGTGTTCAAAGAAAAGGCCTCCAGGCTCAAGGCCAGAGAGGATGAACTGTTTTATTAGTGGGGTATATGATGTTAAAATATGTAATAGCAAAATGTTGTATAATTATGTTAATGTTATTGGTGATGTTTTGCGGTGCTTCTCAAGCGGTTTCCGAGCGGCCTAAGTATCTCATAAAGTTTGCGACGGTAGCGCCTGATGGCTCGGCCTGGATGAAGCGTATGCGGGCGCTGGATGAAAAACTCAGGGCTGAATCTAAAAACAGGCTCGGTTTTGCCTTCTACCCCGGTGGTGTGGCAGGAGATGAAATAGATGTCCTTAAGAAGATGCGAATAGGACAGATCCACTGCGCGGCCTTTTCCGGAGTGGGGTTCGGACAGATCCTTCCGATGGTGAGGATATTGGATCTTCCTTTTCTTTTCAGAAATTATGAAGAAATTGACATTACCCACAAGCAATTAAAAGATTTCTTTTCGGGCCAGTTCAGGCAGAAGGGATTTTATCTCCTGGCTTGGGCAGAGGTTGGAAACGCTCATGTTTTTTCCAAAAAGCCCATTGCCACAGTAAGAGATTTCGCTGGGTTGAAGGCTTGGGCGTGGTCCGGGGATCCTGTTGCGAGGGAGACATTTGTTCAACTGGGGGTCACACCCATCCAGCTTCCAATAACCGATGTCACTACCGCGCTAAGCACGGGCATGATTGATACTGTCTATGCCCCTCCGATAGGCGCTCTCGCTCTTCAGTGGCATTCGAGCCTTTCTTACATGACTGATTGGGCCCTGGTCCATGCTACAGGAGCGATACTGATTTCATCTTCCTTTATGGAAAAACTGCCGCCGGATCTAAGCGAAATGCTTTTGAAGGAAACCGAACCAGCCATGGATGAGCTGACCGTCACACTGAGAGCACAGAGCCGGGAAGCCATAGAGGTTATCAAAAAAAGCGGCATTTCCATCACTCCTCCGCCCCCAGCCATGGAACTTCGTGCCTTTTCAGATGTACACGAAAAGGTTGCCGCGGCCCTTAAGGATAAACTTTTCCCTGGGGAGCTTCTGGATAAGGTATATAATATCCTGAAAGGTATGCGCTGAGACTGTGTGGATTTTCTCAAGACTGAACGATGCGGCAGCCAGGATCGAGGGGATCCTTATAGTAGCGTCACTTTGGTGCATGGTGGTATCCACGTTTGTCAGCGTATGTGTGCGCGGCCTTCACACAAAGCTTGGTCTGGCATGGGCTAATGACGCGCTTGGGAGTATCGCTTGGTCTGAGGAATTTGCAAGAATGCTGGTCCTATGGGTTAGCCTTCTTGGCGCATCTCTTCTTATCAAAGACGCTTCTCACATAAAGATAGATCTTTTCAGTCGGCTTTCATCATCCAGGCTCATCAAGCTCAGAGATCGGATACTTTCGGCTGTGACCTGTCTGTGCTGCGCGATTGCGGCTTCAGTGTCGTACCAGTTTCTCAGAATCGAGATGGAATTTTCCGTAAAGATGTTTCTGGGCCTTCCGGCATGGCTCGGGCAGATGATTCTTCCCCTGGCCTTCGCTGTTATGACATTCCGCTACGGCCTTGCCGCCGTTTCAGACGCGCAGAGAGATCAAAAGGAGCAGTGAATTGATCGCAGTTGCCTCGTTCATACTGGTCGGGCTGGTCATAATGGGGCTTCCGCTTTTTGCAGGCATCATGTTTGCCGCTTTCCTCGGTCTTCACGCGACCGGTATAGATCTTACGGCTGTGGCAATAGAGATCTTCAGAATGGCAAATGCGCCTGTTCTGCTTGCAATCCCTCTTTTTACCTTAGCTGGATACCTCCTTTCGGAAGGAGGCACATCAAGGAGGATTGTGAGGTTTTCCCAGAGCCTTCTGGGATGGTTGCCCGGAGGTCTAGGGGTCGTAGCCCTCATAACCTGCGCTTTTTTTACCGCCCTGACAGGAGCCACGGGAATCACCATTATAGCGCTCGGTGGCTTGCTTTTTTCAGCCCTGATTTCGGAAGACTATAAAGAGGACTTTTCCCTTGGGCTGCTTACAGTCTCCGGGAGCATAGGACTTCATTTCCCTCCAAGCCTTCCTGTCATCCTTTATTGCTTCGTCTCAGGATTAAACATAGAAAAACTTTTTCTTGCATCGCTTTTGCCGGGATTGCTGGTTCTTATTTTGCCGTGCCTTTTCTCTCTTATCCAGGGAAGAAGATGGGGGCTTGAACGCCGGCCTTTTTCCTGGGGCGAGTTCACGGCATCTTTAAGAGGGGCTGTGTGGGAACTTCCGATCCCCTTGCTTATAGTTGGAGGTATTTATACCGGATTCAGCACCGCCACAGAGACCGCCGCCCTCACGGTTGTTTATGTGCTCATAGTAAAAATCATGATTTATAAAGAGATAAGCCCTGTAAAGGATCTTAATCGCATCATGAAGGAAAGCGCAAAAATGGTTGGCAGCATAATGATAATACTGGGGGCTGCGCTTGCTTTTACCAACTTCCTTGTTGATTCTTTCATTCCTGACAAGATCCTTGGTTTCATGGAGGGGTTGGTGACAGGAAAGATGGCCTTTCTGATAGTCCTGAATCTCTTTCTCATACTGGTGGGATGCCTTATGGACATATTCAGCGCGATACTTGTAACTGTCCCGCTGATTATTCCTCTGGCTGATCGGTTCGGCCTCGATCCTTTGCATCTCGGGGTAATCTTCTTAACTAATCTGGCAATAGGTTATAACACACCTCCGGTTGGATTAAACCTCTTTATCGCGAGTTCAAGACTTAAACGGCCTGTTGTGCGCCTATACCGTGCCACCTTGCCTTTCCTTGCCATTTTGATCGTGGCCCTATTGCTTATAAGCTACGTTCCTGCAATAAGCCTTTTTCTCCCCTCCCTCTACCACGCTACTCCGTAACGGATAGAAAATTCTGATGGGATATCCACCCCTCACTCAGGAGAAGCAGCCATATCCCACACACAGCAAGAAGTTTGAATTTTACTTCCGATGAATTAACTTTGTGTAAAGCCCCCCGCAATCACTGGAAAATAATTACGCGGTTCATTACGCGAAACCTTTTTAGAAAATGTGAATCTTACTTAAGAGAATGCCTCAAAATAACAAGGAGGGATATTATGCCTATATATGAATACAAATGCCGCCGATGCGGCTATGTCTTTGAACAGCTTTACATGAGAAAACACGATGAGGAGGCCGTCAGGTGCCCATCCTGCGGTAAGACGGAAACAGAAAAGATCTTGTCTATGTTTTCATCAGGAAAGGGAGGACTTTTGTCAAATGCGGGGTCGAGTCTTTCCTCCTGCGGATCAAGAGGGGGATTTTCATGAGCTTAATTATGGAAGATCGGCCGGGAGCCGATAAAAGTTGAACCGAAAACCGGGAAGGGAGAAAAAAATGGGTTTCTGGGCCTTTATAGCAATAATCGTGGTATGGGTTGTACTTCAGGCATACATACTTCCCAAGTTTGGAATTTCTACGTGAATGAGCAATAGCTGCCAGGTGGGCGGCCAGAAGGACGTCAAAAATGTTGGCTCATTACCGGACGTAAAAAAGGATTAGATCTGACCGGACGGGCAAGGCGTCTAGACCTCTGCCCGTCTTTTTTCCTCTCCCCTTACCTCCCTGCGAAGTAGTTTCCCCACCTTTGATTTGGGAAGCATATCTCTAAATTCTATATACTGTGGTATCTTATAGGCGGCCAGCCTTTCCTTGCACCACTTGATGAGTTCATAACCGGTTATGCCTTTTACGTCCTCTTTCAGTACGACAAAGGCCTTGATCCTTTCTCCTACTTTGAGATCAGGTATTCCAATAGCGCAGGCTGCCGTAACCGCCGGGTGCTCCTGCAGCACTGCCTCTATCTCCGATGAGGATATTCGGTATCCCTTGTGCTTTATAGTGTCAACCGTCCGGTCTATAAAATAAAGATATCCATCATCATCTATTGACACTATGTCCGCAGTTCTATACCAAAGCTTGCCTTCAATCTCCAAGAATGCCGAGGCAGTCTCCTCCGGTTTATTCCAATAGCTCCTGACCATCTTTTCGGATGAAACAAGGAGTTCCCCAGGCTGACCAATCGGCACAGGCATCAGGGTTTCGGGAGCAACGATCTTTATCTGTTTGGATGGAACCACCTTTCCGATGCTCTTCATGGGCGATTCACTTTCGGTGGGGCACATGGTAACCCCTCCGCAAGTCTCTGTGGCGCCGTAGCCCTGGTAGATGGGTTTATTGAATTTCTCACGCCAGCGCTGATTCAGCTCGACTGGAAGCAGGTCGCCTCCGTTAAAACAGTACTTCAGCGAACTCAGATCATAGAAGTCAAGCCTGTTGTGCTCAAGTATCATCCTGTACAGGGTCGGAACACCAATCAGAGATTTGGCTTTTAACCGCTCTATTGCGTCAAATATTGCGTCCAGATTGACCTTGGGCATGAGGGCTATCGTTCCTCCCATAAGGAGAACGCTCAGGCTGCATGTCTGTCCCAGGATATGAAAGAGAGGCGCTGAACCGATTATGACATTGTCTCTGGGGGCAAAAAGGGAGTTTGGGATGGATATCTGCTCAAGCGCGGAGTCGAGATAGAGGCCGTGTGAGATTGGTACACCTTTAGGGAATTTCGTTGTTCCTCCTGTGTATAAGATCTCAGCGGTATCTAAATTACTTCTTGAAACAGGAGGCAATCCTCCGGATTGCGACCCTCCAGTCTTAGTGAGCATTTTTCTTATCCGGACGACGTGTCTCTCTTTGGACATCTTCCCTCTCGGAACCACGTCAAAGGCCCATCCCATAAACCTTTTCCACCAGGGCAGAAGGTCGGAAAGCCTTGCCACAATAATCTTTTTCAGTTTGGTCTGAGCCATAGCCTCAAGGACATATCCATAGTTTGTGTCCGAACAAACGGCAAATGAGGCTTCGGTGTCTTTGGCAATATAACCGAAATCATGTGAGGTATAGATGGGGGTGATGGGAACCGCAACCGCATCGGCACGGAGCACCGCAAGCCAGGTCACTACCCACTGGATGCTGTTGGGTAGATATATTACAACGCGCATCCCCTGCCCCAGCCCATGCTTTATGAAGGATCCCGCCATAGCTTCTGCCATTGCAAGCAAATCTCCGTAGGTATAACGAGAGCCCAGGTAAACAACGGCTGTGCGAACGGGATTCGCCTTGGCGATGGAGGCGAACGCCTCAAATATATTGTCAGGATTTTCTAAAGATGCCATAGCGTTAAACACCGAAGTAAGCTGACTTAACCTCAGGGTTTTCCATCAGCTCCTGCCCTGTTCCGGAAAGTGCCAGCATGCCGTTTTCAACAATGTAGCCAAAATTTATTATGGGAAGAACAGGCCTTGCAAACTGTTCGCTTATGATGACCGTAAGGTCCGATTTGGATATCAAGGCCTTTATCGCTTCCACGAGCAGTTGCTGCATCATGGGGCTCAGGCCTAGAAGCGGTTCGTCAAGAAGAAGCAGTCTCGGCTCTGCTACCAGGGCCATGCCTATCGCCAGCATCTGCTGCTCTCCGCCGCTGAGAAAACCTGCCTTTCTATTGCGAAGATGTACAAGAGTCGGGAAAAGATCAAAAGCGTCTTGGATAGCTTTCGTTATCTTACTTCTTTTCTTGAGGTAGCCCGCTATTCTGAGATTTTCCAAAACGTTGCTCTCTGGAAATATCGGGTGACGCTCACGGCAGAGCACTATCCCCTTTTTCACTCTTTCCACGGGCGGCATCTCGGTTATGTCTTCTCCCCTGTAAGTAACACTACCGTAAATGGTTATTCTTTCCCCGCCTTTTCGTTTTTCCTTTATCCTCATGTCAATAATCAGCCCGGAAAGGGTATTCATCAGGGTTGTTTTGCCCGCGCTATTGGGGCCTATTATCCCCGCTATATGACCTTCTCTGGTTTCCATGCTGAAATCATTTAAGGCCAGGGCGTTTTCAAAAAAGACCATCAGGTTTTTAACTGAGAGTATCGGTTCCACTTATTACCCCGACTCACTTCCGAGATAGGCCTTTTTTACAGCCTCGCTTGCCATAACTTCCTCAGATTTCCCTTCAGCGATCTTCATACCGAAATTGAGCACAGCGATCCTGTCGGCTATTCTGAAAAGCTCTTTGAGTCTGTGCTCAATCATTATTATGGTCTTCCCCTGGAAACGAAGCTTCTCGATAATTGGAACTATGCTCGCTACCTCGGCGAGGCTCAAGCCTGAGAAGAGTTCATCCAGGATAAGCAGGTCAGGCCTCAAGGCCATTGCTTTGGCAAGCTCAAGCCTCTTCAAGTATCCCTGTGGCAGTGAACCCGCAGGCTTGTAGGCGACATTGGCGTCTCGTTCGAATCCTACCTCCTCGAGGAGATCCAGGGCAATCGCGTCACGATCTCCGTATCTGCCTCCCAGAATGGCCTTTATCCTGGGCGAGCAGAGGGGCACTATCAGGTTCTTGAATGCGGGAAGCTGATAGAAGGGCTTTACCATCTGGAAGGTTCTTGCCATGCCCATCCCCACTATACGGTAAGGAGGAAACCCTGTGATTTTTCTCCCTTTGAACAGCACCTCTCCGGCATTGGGCTTAACAAATCCGGAGATCAGATTAACCAAGGTGGTCTTGCCTGATCCATTAGGGCCTATGATGCCCAGAAGCTCGCCATGTTGTACCTGGAGATCAACTGAAGAGACGGCGGTTACGCCCCCGAATGTCTTCAAAAGCCCGCTTACTGATAGTATTGCCTCGGCGCTGCTCATTCCACCTCTACCCATCGTTCAAACTGATGGTATTTCCGCCTTATGTAATGAAACAGGCCTTCGGGAATTCCTACAACGAAGATCACCAGGAAAAGGCCATAGAAAACTATTCGTAATGCCCCGAGTGCCCTCAGTATTTCAGATAGTGGCACAAGGATGAATGCCCCTAAAACAGATCCCGCAAAGGTTCCTGTTCCTCCTACAATAGCGGCGGCTATGGGCATGATGGAATAGTCGAGCGCGAACCCAGGCATCCCTGCGAACATATCGTGATGGGTGCCGAAGGCTCCGGCGAAGCAACCTACGGCTGCTCCAAGGAAAAGGATCTGAGTTTTATACCAGTGTATGTTCAGCCCCGCGTTCATAACAGCCCTGTCATTGTCGCTTATTCCCCTCACTATCAGCCCGTAGTCTGAGTCCATCAGCCTTCTGAATCCGAAAAGGGCGATCAGAAGGCAGGCGTTGGCGAGATACATCTCAGTAAGTTGTCCCGGGAACGGAGAGAGCCCAGTCAGTCCTTCAGTTCCGCCGAATATCCGCGTCGCCTCGACAAGGCGCAGCATCATCAAAGGAAGAACAAGTGTTACCATCGAAAAATAGATCCCTCTCAGCCTTAAAACCGGCAAAAGCGCTACAGTACATATTGCAGCTCCCCCAATAGTCGCAATAGGCAGGGTAAGGACGGGAGGAAGACCCCAGTAATGGTTCAATGCGCCGGCAACATAAGAGCCCACGCCATAGAAAAGCGACTGGCCAAGAGAGATAAGCCCAACAGAGACCAGCACATCCCAGCTTATCGCAAGCAGTGCGTAAATCGCTGTCGAGATGAATATCTCACGCCAATAAGGTGAGGAAAGAGGGAGAAAAAGCAAAAGCCCCGCGACTGGCAATGCGCGCGGAGCGAGCAGGTATAGCATCTCCCTGTAGGATGTCAGGGCAAAAACGTCCTCTGATCTTACCTTAATGCCTCGATCTATCCTTTCTTTCCTTTTTTTCATCAGGGTTTGGATTGCCTCGTCAGATTCTCTCTTCAAGTTCCTTTTGATGGCCGAAGATGCCGGAAGGCTTAATACACAGCACAATGGCGATGGCAATGAGGCTTACAAGCATCATCCAGTGGGGCTCCAGATAGTTGGCAGTTAATGTCTGCGCGTAGCCGATCAAAACGCTGGCAACAAGAATTCCCACTGTGCTTCCAAGGCCGCCGACGATGCAGACCGCCAGCGCATTCAATAGTACGTCATAACCTCCCTCAACGGCTATCGTCCCCAGAGGAAGCACCACAACGGCGGCAACGGCGGCAAGGGCGGAACCGAAGCCCATACTCAATGCCGCAGTACGGTCCGAGTCTATACCGAAGGTGAGGGCTGTGCGCTCATCCTGGGCAATCGCCCTGAAGGCAAGGCCGGTTCTGGTGTGATGAGTGAATACATAAATAAATCCCGTCAGAGCGATTGCTGCCAGTATGACAGTAATCCTTTGATAATCTATGTAAACATCTCCGATGGCGACACTGCCTTCTATAAGGTTAGGGAGGGTGTACTTGAATCCTACAAAGTCGAAATACCTGAACAGCTCCATTATGGCCAGACCAAGGCCGAATGTCGCCATGACCTCTGAAAGGGCAAGTCCTTTGACCCTTTTTATGACAACATGGTAAATCAATACCCCAAGCCCGGCGGACAGGCTTATTGCTGAGATGACGCAAAGAGCATAGGGAAGGCCGATAGAATTCAAAAAAATCCAAGCGGTGAATCCGGAAAAGATGTATATTGCGCCATAGGCGAAGTTTGCCACGCCGCTTATCCCGAAAGTTAGATTGAAGCCCATGGCCAAAAGGGCCAGGAGACAACTGTTTACAAAGCCGTAGATTAATGTTCCGAGCAGCATTTTGCCTTCCGGAGAGTCTTGCCGGCCCGTTATCCATGCGACATGGATAGCGGCCGGACCTTCTGCTTACTTAACTGCCTTAAGGCCTTCAGGCAATGCTATCTCACCTTCCGCCACCGATTCAGGATAGACCACTACTCTCTTCCCTTGCCGCCACTGGATCATACAGCCCATAGCGGTCTCGGCCGGGTCTTCGCCATAGACCACCTGATGGTCTTTTCCGAATCTGATCCTGCCCATAGCGCCCTGTCTGTCGGTCTTCTCAAGCTCAGTAACGACGGCATCGCCATCAACGGTGCGGGCCCTCTCGATCGCTTCTTTAAGCAGGTAAACCATCTCATAGGCAGGGGCGGGAGAATGCCCGGCCTCTATAGGCTTGCCGTATCGCTTCTCATACTTGTCAAAAAACTCGGCCGACTTGGGGACCTTTTTCACGGGAACGTTTCCGATCTCAAATATCGCGTTTATGGCCCCGTCTATTTTCTCGTCAAAGGTCTTCCATGCTGCGGGGCCGGCGAGGGGCGAGATAAAGCCGGCTACCAGCGCGGGCACCTTCATTGCATTCCACTGTTTTACAAGAATTCCGCTCTGCGGCATGTCAAATATAGGGAGAATAACCTGGGCTCCTCCTGCCTTGGCCTTCATCAGTCCTGATGAGAAGTCGGAGGCGCCTGTAGGATAGGTCTGACGGCCTACCACCTGCCAGCCCATCTTTTCAAAGACCATGCTTATCATCAGATCCCCGGTCTTTCTAGCCCAGGCAACGTCCTGATCCATAATGAATACCTTATTGAAGCCGAATTTCTTGTTCAGGTAAGCCATAGTGCCGCCAAGATACTTTATGAGATAAACGGCATTAAGGCATACCCTGAAGGTGTGCTTATATCTGTCGTAGTCCTCAGTAACCTTTTTCTGCATCTCAGGCGACATGGCGGTGCCGAGCAGCATGGGAATTTTAAACTGAGAAACCAGATCCATGCACGCTATAGCGGCCTCCGAACGAAATGACCCGAAGACTATGAATTTGGCCCCATCCTCGAGAATGAGCTTCTTATGGGCCTTTATGACCTCAGCTACCGGCACCCCAGGCTCAGCGCCCCTGGAATCAATAGCAACAACCTTAAAAGGTCTCATGGTTCCGGCGACATTGACGCCTCCTGCGGCGTTTATCTCATCCACAGCCAGGTTAACACACGCAAGACCTTCTTTGCCTTCAAGGAATCCGAGGGAAGTAGGGACCCCAAGAACTATCGGCTCTTTTGAATGAGACACGGAATAAAAACCAGGTAGCAGAGTCAGGAAAAACGCGATACTCAATAGCTTCAAAGCCTGCTTACTCATTTTTGCGCCTCCATTATTTAGATGCTCAAAGTATAAAAGGAACAAGCCGCGTTGCTAGGATACATCTTCCGGCGGGCAGCTTTTAGATTTCTTTCTGCTGAAATTTTACGCCATGGAGAAAGGATCAGTGAGTGTCCCTGGCTTAAAGAAAGGGCTCCGCTTCCGGTGGGGGGCAGGCGGAGGCCCTTTGTCTCTCTTTACGGATTTCTATTTTACTGCTTCCCTTAATGCCTTGCCCGCCACAAACTTCGGGACGTTTTTGGCCTTGATCTTGATCTCTTCGCCGGTCTTGGGATTTCTTCCCTTCCTGGCTTTTCTCTTATCTACCTTAAAAGTTCCGAATCCGACAAGTGTAACAGTATCTTTCTTCTTCAACGCAACGCCGATAGTCTTCAATACACACTCTACGGCCGCCTGAGCTTCCTTCTTGGTGCTGACTACCTTTGCGACCTCGTTGACCAGATCCCCCTTATTCATACGTAAGTCTCCTTTCCTCCCTGTTGAAGTTATGTATCATTGGAAATCCCACCCTTTTCCAACCCAACTCCCCTGCTTCCGTATTCACGAAATCAGGGGGACTCACTTGGCCTTCTTGTACTCCTCGTCTCTCAACACTCGCCGGAGCACCTTCCCCACGACAGAAGTGGGTAAAGCCTCCCTGAACTCTATCTTATGGGGTCTTTTGTAACCTGCCATATGCTCTTTACAGAACTCCAGGAACTCTTCCTCAGTACCGTGCATGCCGGGTTTAAGCTGGATGAAGGCCTTGACCGCCTCACCGGTATGAGAATCAGGGATGCCTGTCACAGCCGCTTGAGCAACCTTTGGATGGTTAAAGAGGACCTCCTCAACCTCTTTAGGATATACATTAAATCCACCGACGATGATCATGTCTTTTTTCCTGTCCGTTATTGTGACGAATCCATCCTCATCAATATGGCCAATGTCGCCTGTAAGGAAATACCGCTTGCCCTCAATAGTACGAAATACCCCTTCATCGGCTTCAGGCTTTTTCCAGTAACCCTGCATTATCTGAGGTCCGGAGGCTGCTATCTCTCCGTCCTGTCCAAGGGGAAGTTCGTTGACTCCGGTTTCCAGATCCACGATCTTTATATCGGTGTTTATGAAAGGAAGCCCTACTGAGCCTATCTTCCTTTGCTCCAGGTTTGTGGGATTCATGGTGAGTACAGGGGAAGTCTCTGTCAAGCCATAACCTTCAAAGATTACGGCTCCGGTTCTTTGCTCGAACTGTTTGATTACCTCTAAAGGGAGCGGGGCCGCGCCTGAACCGCATCCCACTATCGAAGAAAGATCGAACTTGGCAGTCAAGGGGTGATTTACGATTGCCGAATATATCGTAGGTACGGCTACAACGACTGTCACACGGTATTTCTCTATGGCCCTGAGAACATCCGTAAATGGAGGCTTGCCCGCCCTCGGATCAGGTATGCAAATCAGTTTTGAGGCGGTGACGCAACTCATCAGCATAACCAGACTCAGTCCGAAACTGTGATACCAGGGCAATACTCCGAGGTAAGTGTGTGCCCCGCCCTTTTCAATTTTCTGACCTGGGTCTCCCGGCTCTTTGGGGATCCTTACCCATTCTTCCATGGACATTAGGTTGGACATGATGTTTGAATGGGTAAGCACTGCTCCCTTTGGAATTCCGGTTGTGCCTCCGGTGTAGATTATGAGTGCAGCATCATTTAAGGGGTCAATCTTAACGGCCGGCGAGGACGGTGATTTAGATCTGACTGCGTCGTCGAAAAGAAAGTGCCCTGGTTCATGGCTTTCAGCCTTGGGGATTTTTCCCAGTAGCGAGCCTATTACCCCCTTTAGCGCCGGCAGATATGACTTAACGCCGCAAATGACTACTGTCTCAACTTTCGTTCCTTTTATGGCCTCGAGCGCTATCGGGTAGAACTGCGGATGATCCATCACAAATACGGCTTTGGCCCCGCAGTCTGAAAGCTGCAAATTAAGCTCAGAGGGCTTGTAAAGGGGATTGCAGGTTACGGCTACAGCCCCGGCCTTGATTATGCCGAAAAAAATGGGTGGATAATGAGGGAGGTTGGGAAGAAAGATAGCTACTCTGTCGCCCTTGCGAATTCCTCGTGACAGAAGAAAGCCGGCGATCCTGTTTGCGGTATCATGAACTTGTGAGAAGGTTCTGGAGGCATCGGCAAATATGGTATATGTTTTGTTACCATAATTCTTTGCCGCATCGTCCAGGATTGAAAATAGGGGTTTTTCAAAACCCCTGACTTCGTGAGGCACACCCGAGGGCCACCGGGAGCTCTTCATCCATGGAGAAGTCATTTTATCCCCCTGTCTTGATTGATGGGCGAGATCAGTTTGCGGATTGTAAGGCCTTTTTCAGCCTGTAGCAAGAGGTTTCTTCATGCGGCATAAGAAAAATTCTTCTACCTGAGGGCGATTATCGGCTCAGGCACGCACCGGATTTAACCTCTCCAGACTTACCACGGCATAGGCCGAAATACCCTCTTCTCTTCCGCAAAAGCCCATGCCCTCTGTTGTCTTGGCCTTTATGTTGATCTGCGCCTCTTTTACTGAAAGCATATCTGCAAGGCTCTTTCTCATCTGTTCCGCGTAAGGAGAGAGCCTCGGCCGTTGAGCGATAATGGTAGCGTCAATATTGTTCAGAACCATGCCTTCATCTTTTATCCACGAAGCGACCCTTTCAAGGAACAGGGAGCTTGAGACATCCCTGTAAACCTCATCGGTATCAGGGAAGTGAGTGCCGATATCTCCCTTTCCCAGAGCGCCTATGACGGCGTCAACTATGGCATGGATGAGCACATCAGCGTCGGAATGTCCTGCAAGGCCGAGATGATGGGGAATAGTGACCCCTCCAAGCACGAGCGCCCTTCCCGCCTCAAGCCGATGCGCGTCATATCCGAATCCCACCCGTTGCAAATTGCTTCTCCCTTTTTAATCAGTGGCAGGTGCTGCAGTTGTGGCTTCCGCAGGTCGAGCATCCCGAAGAGCCTGTGGCAGGCGTAAAACTGCCGCCGCTCTTAAAGGCGCAGGCAGACATAAGCCTTTCAAGAGATGTGCCTTTGCATTGCGGGCAATCAATGTCTTCTCTCGACCCTATCACAAGCGCTTCAAAGTTCTTGCCGCAGTCCTTGCATTTAAACTCATATATGGGCATCCAATAACTCCTTTTCTTCAAAATAATCGGCACCCAGCTTTTCCATGACCGCCGCAGCGAGCAGGGGGAACATCAACTCATGATGGCCGGTTAAATTGTAACCCTTACCCCCCGGGCGGTTGACAACATTTGTCATGGGTCTGTAGTGCCTTATAAAATCCATATTGACTGTTGTAAAATCATCCACTTCATATCCAAGGTTCCTTACCAGAGTAAGTGCCTTGAGAAAGACCTCCGGCAATATCACCGCAGATCCGAGATTAATGAACACTCCTCCATTGAGGGTTGAAACCATTCGGGCAAATATCCTGAAGTCCGTATGGGAGGTCTTGCCTGTGGCGGCGCCGTCAGCCGTGGGATGGACATGAATTATGTCTGTTCCTATCGCTACGTGAACCGTTACCGGCACCCCCATCTTGCAGGCGGTTGCGAGAACGCTTAACTCATTAAACGGGAAATCGGCCTCCAAGAGCGCTGTTCCCACGGATTTTCCCAGCCCCCAGCCTTTCTCTGCGCCTCTTGTGATCGCCTGATTGAGTATCCTCCCGGTTTCTTCTGCCATTCCAAAGCGACCGCGGCCCAGTCCCTCTGCGACATCCTCGGAAGTCCTTCCCACCATGGCCACCTCGGAATCGTGAATTATTCCGGCTCCGTTCAAGGCGACAGCGGAAATGATGCCTTTCCTCATAAGATCAATTAGTATCGGGCTCAGTCCTACCTTTATAGGATGGGCGCCCATGGCAAGGATGACGGTTCTTTTTTCAGAAGCGGCATTTGCGATCCGCTCAGTAACCTCAATAAAATCCCTCGCTGCAAGCATCCGGGGAAGCCTCTTAAGCCACTCGCCAAGGCTGCCCCCTTTTTCCCACCTGGAGGCAAAGGATTCGGAAGTTACAAGACTCCTTCTTTCAGAAAGCGGATAGCATTTCACATCATCCAGGGAGATAGGCTCTATTTCTTTCATGGGATCTCTCTAATCTCCGGGGTGGCGTCTTTCAAAGAGGATATAGTCCGTCAGGTAACAGATGATATGGCCGGCAAGTATATGAGACTCCTGGATCCTTGCCGTTACTCTATCCGCTGCGATCAGGGGAAGATGAACAAGGGGCTTCAACGCTCCTCCGTCTCCTCCAAGGAGTCCTATGGTGTAAATATTCCTCTTGAGGGCCGAGTTTACGGCCTCCACGACATTTTTTGAATTGCCGCTTGTGCTGATGGCAAGGAGCACATCGCCGTCAGAGCCGTTCGCCTTTATCTGCTTTGAGAAGATCTGGTCAAAGGAGTAATCGTTGCCGATGCTGGTGATTATGGAGGTATCCGTCGTGAGGGCAATCGCCGGAAGTGGAGGCCTTTCGAGTTGAAAACGGTTCACGAATTCAGCGGCAATATGCTGGGCATCGGCCGCACTTCCGCCGTTTCCGCACAGAAGAAGCTTTCGGTCATTAGTAAATGCCTGAGCGATTTTTTGGGCGGCAAGCACGATATTAGTCGCATTTTCTTCTATAAAAGATCGCCCCACCCTGACCGAATCCGCATAAATCTTTCGAACTATGTCTTCCATCTCATTATACCGGTATAAAAATGAAAAAGCCTTTCAATCCAAAAAAATATGGGCTTACATACCCATTGTCAATGCTTCACCGTCCCAATTTTTAAATTTTTGCGAGTTCATAGATCCTGAAGGCCGATTTTTGAAAGCCTTTCCAGGGCCAGAGCAACAATTTCCAGTTCCGATACGTTTATGGTTCTGACATCCAAGACCACCCTGCCCTTTTCCACCCTTGCGATTATCGGGGGATCGTTTCCTCTGAGTATGACTTCCATTCTGGCGGCTGAAAGCTTCGCGGGCAAAAGGCATAGCAGTCTTGTAGGAAGTTCGAGGGCTGGAAGTGCCCCTCCCCCCACCTTTGAAGACCCGTTCATTATCTCTATGGAGAAATTATCATCCCGGAGCTGCCCTGCCATTTTTTTCAGTCTTTCCGCTCTGGAGGCAAGGATCTTGTAGGGAGTAAATATCATTCTCAGGGTCGGGATCTCCTTTACAGCCTTCCGGCGGTCTCTGTAAAGGCGCAGAGTTTCCTCAAGAGCAACCAGCGTCATCTTGTCAATGCGCAAAGCGCGTGTGAGCTGGTTTTTCCTGATCGCCTCGACCAGGTCTTTTCTGCCGAGGATTATTCCGGCCTGAGGCCCACCTAGAAGCTTGTCGCCACTGAAGGTGACAATGTCTGCTCCAGCTCTCAGAACTTCCTGAACCGTTGGTTCTTTGGCCATACCGTATTCGGAAAAATCAATGAAACAGCCGCTTCCAAGATCTTCCATCACAGGGATGCCGTGTCTTTTTCCCAGCGCGGACAGTTCGGAGAGCGGAACCTCTTTGGTGAAACCTATTATCTGGTAGTTGCTTGTGTGAACCTTCAGCAGCATGCCCGTTGCATCAGTTATCGCCCCCTCGTAGTCCTTGAGGTGCGTCTTGTTGGTGGTGCCTACCTCAACCATACAAGCCCCGCTTTTCCTCATGACCTCGGGAACCCGGAATGACCCGCCTATCTCAACCAACTGACCACGCGATACAATAACTTCTTTACCTCTTGCTATTGTATCAAGCGCCAGAAGCACGGCTGCGGCATTATTGTTCACAACCATGGCCGCTTCCGCGGATGTGAGTTCCCTGAGGATCTCTTCAACATGGACGTAGCGGCTGCCTCTCTTCCCCTCGCTGAGATCATATTCGAGGTTGCTGTAGCCTGCCGAAAGCTCTTTGAGCTTTTTTAGAACCCTCTTGGCAAGGATTGATCTTCCCAGGTTTGTGTGAACCACGACCCCTGTCGCGTTGATGAGGGGCCTCAGGCTTGGCCTTGATATTGTATTGAGCCTTTCAATGACCCTCCCCGAAACATTTTCAATGCTCAGTAAGGAATCTTGCGTGATTCCGCCGGCCATGATCCCATCTCTGAACTCATCGAGCACCTGGGTCACAGCTCTTTGTATCAGATGCCTCGGATTTCGCCTTTCGGCATTCAAGAGCGACGGCTCCAGCATAAGGCGGTCCACCTTTGGGATCATCCTCAGCAGAGAATGCTTATCATGGCCGAC